>NZ_CP035108.1:1998368-2331429 GCF_004087915.1 Geovibrio thiophilus | reverse complement strand
CCCAGCCTAACCATTGAGAATATACGCAGAGGCAGAACCTCAAACCCCGGTCCCGTTACGAAAAAGGACACAATAACATCATCAAGCGAAAGGGTGAAGCTGAGGAGCCATCCCGCAGCCACCGCAGGCAGAGACATGGGGAGTATTACTGATTTGAATATCCGCATTTCATCCGCGCCGAGGTCTTTCGCAGCTTCTATCACATTTTTGTCAAACCCGCTGAGGCGTGAGAAAACCGTAACCACCACGAAAGGGATGGAGAAGGTTATGTGCGACACCAGCAGGGTCCAGAAACCGAGCTCAATCTTCACGGAAGCAAACAGCACCAGAAGGGAGATTCCCATAACAATATCCGGCGACATTATCACCACATATACAAGGGCATAAAGGAGCTTTTTGCCGAAAAAACTGTATCTGTAAAGCGTTACCGCCGTCAGCGTACCCAGCACTGTCGCTGCGGAGGCGGAAAGGAACGCAACAGTGAACGAGTTTACGGCGGCGTCGATCAGCATTGTGTTGGAGGCGAGCTTGCCGTACCAGTCAAGGGTGAAGCCGCGCCAGCCTGTCATGTATTTGGACGAGTTGAACGAGTTCACCACGAGGATTATCACAGGAATATAAAGAAAGAGGTAAACCATCAGCATGTACAGGCTTTTGAAAAATCTGTTCATACCGCACCCTTTTCAGAAGCCTTCTGCACAATCTTAGTGCTCTTGTAGTACGCGAAGAGGAGCACCGCCATAATGCCGGAGAGCACCACGCTCACCGCGGAGCCGAAGGGCCAGTCACGGGCTGAGAGAAACTGATTTTTAATCAGGTTTCCGATAAGCAGATCCTTTGCGCCGCCCATGAGGTCGGGTATGTAAAAAAGACAGAACGAAGGGAGGAACACCAGCGTGCATCCGGCTATTATCCCGGGCATCGTGAGGGGGATTATTACCCTTATAAAAGTCTGAATCTTGCCCGCGCCGAGGTCGCCCGCCGCTTCGATGTACACCTTGTCCAGCTTTTCAATGCTGGCGTACAGGGGCAGAATCATAAACGGCAGAAGCGAATAAACCATGCCAATTGTGACGGCTGTTCCGGTGTAGAGCAGGTTCAGAGGCTCACTTATTATCCCCAGCCATAAAAGGACAGTATTCAGCAGTCCGTTTGTCTTGAGTACTATCATGATAGCGTATGTGCGTATGAGCGAGCTTGTCCAGAAGGGGATGATGATAAGCATGAAAAGTATATTCTTTACCCTGCCTTTGAGCCGCGCCAGCCTGTAGGCAAACGGATAGCCCACGACAAGGCAGATAAGCATGGAGATCAGCGCCAGCCTGAAGGAATCGGCGAATACCGTGAAATACACGCTGGAGAAGATCCTCTGATAATTCTCCAGCGTAAAGCTGAATGTCACGAAGTTGTTTTCGTGCCTCTCAAGGAAGCTGACCCCGAACACAAGTATATTCGGAACAAAAACAAATATCAGAAACCAGAGTGAAATTACGGTGATTACTGCTGTTTTAAAGAGGCTTCTCTCATTCATCGACCAGCACCACCTCCCAGCCGTCAACCCAGCTTACCGCCACATCCTGACCGAGCTTATAGTCAAACTCCTCGTACTCTTCATCAAAAAATTCGCTTGCGAGAAGCTTTTTACCCGAAGGCAGAGCAATGATTGATTCAAGGGTTGCGCCTTTGTAGGTGGTTTCCTCTACCCGTCCGAAGATTGAGCCAGCCTCAGGCTTTTCCGCCTTTGCCAGTTCCTCCACACGGAGATCTTCGGGACGAAGCAGTATATTTATCCTCGCTCCCTCGGAGGGGCGCTTCTTTGTGTGGATCTCACAGGAAAATCCTTCTATTTTACAGGCAAATCCGTTGTCGGTGTGCTTTTCCACCACGGTGCCGAGTATGTTTATCTCTCCCACAAAACGGGCGACAAAAAGATTCGCCGGCTGCTCATAAACCTGCTTAGGGGTTCCGGACTGCTGAATTACGCCTTCATCCATGACTATAACCCTGTCAGACATGCTCAGCGCCTCTTCCTGATCGTGTGTTACGAAGATGAAGGTTATTCCAAGTCTTCGCTGAAGCTGTTTCAGCTCCACCTGCATCTGCTTGCGGAGTTTGAAGTCAAGGGCGGAAAGCGGTTCGTCAAGGAGCAGAATACGCGGCTTTTTCACCACAGCTCTGGCTATTGCCACTCTCTGCTGCTGTCCGCCGGAGAGCTGGCTGGGCTTTCTGTCTGCGTATTCTGACATTTTGACCATGCGCAGAACCTCGTCAACATGTGTTCTGATTTCTGTTTTGGACATTTTGTCCATTGTCAGACCGAAGGCAACATTCTCAAAAACAGTCATGTGCGGGAAGAGGGCATAGCTCTGGAAAACTGTATTGACATGCCGCTTATTGGACGGAAGGTCTGTTATGTCGCTTCCGGCAAGCAGTATGCTCCCTTCATCGGGCTGCTCAAACCCCGCGATAAGGCGGAGTATTGTTGTTTTGCCGCATCCGGACGGACCAAGCAGGGTCACAAACTCCCCGTCAGAGATGGAGAGATTGAGATTCTTCAAAATGGTATTCTCGCCGAATGATTTTGTTATGTCCTTCAGTTCGATTATCGCTGTATTATGTCTCATTCCGCTGTATTTACAGGAAATATACAAACTCTGTCAAGTTTTTCAGTTGGACTGCTGTAACATATTGCAGTTTCTTGACAAAATTGCCTTATGGAACTTCTGTTTCATGTGTGAAAAAGTGCGCTTCGGCGAGGTTTCCGCAGTCATATTTTTCGTAAATCAACATATTACACGGAAAGAAGTGATAAAACAGCCATGAAAATGATGAAAAAACACAAAATAAGGTAAAAAAAGCGTGGCTGAAAGTGCAGTATTTTTAAAGAAGCGGAGCTGCGTTTTAAGAATGTTCAACTTGAGGTTAATATTTAATCTGAAAAAATTAAAACATCGTTAATTTTTTTACATGCCCTGATGCGGTGAATATTGAGCATATGTCCTATAGTGAGTATAGGTGTTTTTGATAGGAAAATTAGTTGTTGAATATAAATACTTTGTAAGAAATAAAACTGTTCTGTTTTGTGTATGATTTTGTTGTTAAATTATACACCTATTATTAAACAGGAGGTGATTGTTTTACTGATGAAAAAGTTTTAATTCTGTCTTGAAATGCCGATGGAATGGTGTATTGTGAAGAGTAAGAGGTGATGCGATTATGGAACAGAAAACCCGTTACGGTGTGGGTGATATTTTCAGGATTTATGACAGAGCTCTCGAATCCTACAGAAATGTCATTCTAGTAAGGATAATTATCACGGAAGAGCACTTTTACCTTCTCAGCATGCACTCATTCGAGCCGTGGAGCGAAAGGGTTCTCAGTACGAAGGATATATTTAAAAAGACTTCCCTCACGATTGACGAAGTAAGCTACCTTGCCGATTCTGTTGATATAACATATCTCGGCAACGCATATGAGCTTAAAGAAGAGTTCGACAGCATGCTCCTTAACAGAGTTGCCAAATAATTAAAACAGTGTGTTAAAAAAAATAGAACAGCATTCGATGAAGCTGTCCCGCGGGGCAGCTTCTTTATTTTTCCTTTCTTTCAAGTTTTGTAAAAATCCAGTTTCCCCCTTTGAAATATAGATTAATGGTAGTATAGTTATTTTACATATTTTATTTTATTTGCGCGGTCATGGGAGAGATGCCGGAACAGCAGCACGGCAGCTTTGCGGGATTCTTAGCGGATGCCCGGAATGGCGTTGTATTACGTCACTGCGAGGAGCGGGAGAGACACGGCAGTCTTCTTTGAGATTGCCTCACCCTTCGTGTTCGCAATGACGCTTTTTATGTTCAGTTCCATGGATGGAACTGCGCCGTGCGCAGCGAAGGGCGGTTTATCCGCCCGCGAGCGTGTGAGGCAAAACCACAGGAAGTGGCTTTTGCCTTGGTAGTACAGACATGCGCCGTGCGCAGCGAAGGGCGGTTTATCCGCCCGCGAGCGTGTGAGGCAAAACCACAGGAAGTGGCTTTTGCCTTGGTAGTACAGACATGCGCCGTGCGGCGAAGGTTTGCTTTGCAAACCGCGAGCGTGTGTCAGAATCTGACAGGATGTACAGATTCTGACTGTCAATTAAGGTGAAATATGACATACGGAAAAAATACCGCACTTATAGTTGTGGATGTTCAAAATGACTTCTGCCCCGGCGGAGCGCTGGCGGTAAAAAACGGAAACAGAGTCGTTTCCGTCATCAATTCTCTTATCGACAGCTTCGAGATTATAATCGGCACGCAGGACTGGCACCCCGTGAATCACGGTTCATTTGCCTCCTGCAACGAAGGCGCCGAGCCCTTCAGCGTGAGGGCATTAAACGGCGTCAGTCAGGTAATGTGGCCTGATCACTGTATTCAGGGAACACACGGGGCTGATTTTCATCCTGATCTTCATTCCGATGCCTTCCATCTTATCATCCGCAAAGGAACTAACCCCGATATAGACTCATATTCGGCGTTTACGGAAAATGACGGGGTAACACCGACCGGGCTGAAAGGATGCCTGAATGAACTGGGTGTGCGGAAAGTCTATGTGACCGGACTCGCTACAGATTTCTGTGTCATGTACACAGCGCTGGACGCTGTGAAGACGGGATTTGAGACATATGTGATAGAGGATGCCTGCAAGGGTGTGGATTTTCCTGAAGGGAATGTGTTAAAAGCCGTTTCCGCCATGAAGGAAGCCGGAATAAGAGTGGTTCAGTCGGCGGATGTAAGGTTATGAAGTGCTCATACTCCGCCCTCATGACGGATTTCTACGAACTCACGATGATGCAGGGGTTTCTTGAAAGGGATCCCGACAGGCAGGCGGTGTTCGACATGTTTTTTCGCAGACATCCCTTCGGCGGCGGTTATGCAGTTTTCGCCGGACTTGACCCGCTGTTGGATGCGCTTGAGAATTTTAGCTTTATTGACAGCGATATAGAGTATATACGGAGTCTGAATTACTTTTCTGACCGCTTTATAGATTATCTCAGGGATTTCCGTTTCAGGGGCGAGATCCACTCCGTAAGCGAGGGGACTGTGGTGTTTCCCAACGAGCCCTTAATGCGGGTGAAGGGAACTCTCCTTGAAACGCAGATTATAGAACCTCTTCTTCTCAACTTCATAAATTTTCAGACGCTTATCGCCACCAAATCAGCACGGGTCTGCGGTGTCGCTGGAGATGCGTCGGTCATGGAGTTCGGACTCCGCAGGGCGCAGGGAACGGATGGGGCGATTTCCGCCGCCAGAGCGTCATTCATCGGCGGGGTGAAGGCAACCTCAAATGTTCTTGCAGGAAAGGAATATGGCATACCCGTGAAAGGCACGATGGCGCATAGCTGGGTTATGAGCTTTGACAGCGAGCGTGCGGCTTTTGAGGCTTTTGCGGATATGTATCCGGACGACTGCATTCTCCTTGCGGACACCTATGACACGCTGATGTCCGGCGTACCGAATGCGTTGAAGGTTTTTGCCAAGCTGAAGGCGGCAGGGCGCAGAAATTACGGCATAAGGCTGGACAGCGGTGATTTGAGTTTCCTCAGCCGTGAGGCACGGAGAGTCTTCGATAAGGAAGGTTTTACTGAGGCAAAAATTATAGCCTCAAACGATCTGGACGAATGGATCATTGAGCAGCTCAGCAGGGAAGGTGCGAGCATTGATGCCTACGGTGTGGGGACAAGGCTTGTGACTGCTGACAGAGATCCCTCTCTTACTGGTGTTTATAAGCTTGCTGCAAAAGAGGAAAACGGCAGTTTCTCCTCAGTGATGAAGATAACCAACAACCCCGAAAAAATGTCCAATCCCGGGATAAAGAATGTTTACAGGTTTTACGGGGAGGATGGGATGATGCTTGCGGATCTCGTTCTTCTTGAGGACAGCATGGAAGAGGTGGAAGGGCTCATAGCGGAGAAAAAACCGATCCGCCTGAACCACCCGTCCATAGAGTATTCATACAAGACCCTTGAAAACTACGCAGGAGCGAAGCTCCTTCTCCGCAAGGTTATGGAAAACGGGAAAAGGACGGAGCCTAAAACGGAGCTGAAAAGCATTCAGGCTCACGCAATGCAGGAGCTGAGCGCTCTGCACGGTACATACAAAAGATTTCTCAACCCCCATATATATAAAGTGAGCCTTTCCAACAACCTTAAAAAACTTAAAATGTCCGTAATAAAAGATCATATGAGTTAAAAGCGTGTTTTGATATTTTTTTTCGTTGAATTGGCGGCAGAAGAATGTTAAAGCCATTAGTTAAAAAATCATAACTCATGCGGGAGAATTGTACAATGGCAGAAAAAAAAGTCCCTTTCACCAAGCAGCAGATTGAAGAACTGACAAAAAAATACCCGACGCCTTTTCACATATACGACAAAAAAGCGATTCTGGAAAACGCCGGAAGACTTCAGAAGGCTTTTTCATGGGCGCCCGAGTTCAGGGAATACTTTGCCGTTAAGGCTCTGCCCAACCCTTCCGTAATGAAGCTTCTCAAATCCATCGGTATCGGAGCCGACTGCAGCTCATACACTGAGCTTATGCTTTGCGATATGGCGGGCATCAGCGGAGAGAACATAATGTTCACCTCCAACGAAACTCCGGCGATGGAATATCAGAAAGCAAAGGAGCAGGGCGCTGTCATCAACCTTGACGACATCACTCACATTGACTTTCTTGAACAGGCGGCAGGTCTGCCCGAGCTTATCTGCTTCCGTTACAATCCGGGACCTCTCAAAGGCGGCAACGCTATCATCGGCAACCCGGAGGACGCAAAATACGGTCTTACCCGTGAGCAGATGTTTGAAGCCTATTCCATATGCAAGGCGAAGGGGGTTAAGCGCTTCGGTATGCACACAATGGTAGCCTCAAATGAGCTGAATGTTGACTACTTCGTGGAAACAGCGGTGATTCTCTTTGAAATGGCTGCTGAAATTGCGGAAAAAGTCGGCATAGAGCTTGAGTTCATCAACCTCGGCGGCGGTATAGGCATACCCTACAAGCCCGAGCAGGAAGCTGTGAACCTTGAGGTTCTCGGCGAAAAGATTAAAGAAAAATACGAAGGCATACTTGCCTCTAAAGGCTTGAAGCCGAAAATATACCTTGAATGCGGCAGGGTGATCACGGGACCTTACGGCTACCTAGTGACTCAGGCTGTGCATGAGAAGAAAATATACAAAAACTATGTGGGCGTTGACGCCTGCATGGCGAACCTTATGCGTCCGGGAATGTACGGCGCTTATCATCATATAACGGTTCTCGGCAAGGAGAACGCTCCCGCTGACACTGTTTATGATGTTGTAGGCTCACTCTGCGAAAACAACGACAAGTTTGCCGTGGACAGAAAGCTCCCCGTTCTGGAAAAAGGCGATTTTATAGCCATCCATGACACAGGTGCCCACGGACACGCCATGGGCTTCAATTACAACGGCAAGCTCCGCTCCGCTGAGTTTTTCCTCAATGAAGACGGCTCCTTTGAGATGATCAGAAGAGCTGAAACTCCTGAGGACTATTTCACGACCCTCAAGTTCTGAGCACTTCATGCCGCCTCTTTTGAAAGAGGCGGCTTTTTTCTTTTCATGCGCTTTTCCTTATCAGCCCGGCTATTTCGATAATGGATGTTTCTATCTCGTCTTCCTTAATTGATGCGGGACAGAGCAGAATATGGGTGGTGTCCTGCCTGTCGAAGAAGTGACCGGGATGAAATGTTTTATAATAATTATTTTTAAACAGAGCCTTTGTGTTCGTTCCGGGAAATTCGAGCCAGAAGTGGAATCCGCAGTTTTTCTCATTCCATATGCCTATGTCTTTAAGGTGTTTTTCACAGAAAGCCAGAGCTGTTTCCCGCCGTTTTTTGATGAAGCACCGCACGGCGTGCATCATTTTGTAATACATTCCGCTTCTGAACATTTCATCCGCTGCTATCTGCATGAAGAAATTGGCTTTTATTCCATCCTGAATCATTACGTTGCTTAAATGCCTGATGATACATTTGTCTGCCACAATCCATGACATTTGCAGGTCGAACGGGCAGCTTCTTATGAGCATTCCGATATAAATGACGTTTCCGAAGGTGTCCATTGATTTAAAGGACGGCGGAAAGGGCTTGTTGTACCATGCGTCCTGAAGATGCTCTATTTCCACGACAGGCAGTTTGTACTTATTGATGATTTTCATTATTTCCGCTTTGCGCTTTTTGCTGATCACTATGCCGGTGGGTGCCTGATCCGTGGGGTCAACGTGGAGAATGGGGTGCTTATATTTCAATATCGCTTTTTCAAGCTCCACGCTGGAAAGTCCGTGCTGATCAGCCTCAATCGGTATCATGTTCATCCCCAAAGAGTGGATGTCGGAAATGGCTACAATCAGATTGCTTTTTTCATGGAGAAAATTTGAACCGTTGGTCATTAATGATTCATAAACAGGGTAGAGAACCTGAATGCTGCCGGGACAGATGAGAATATTGTCGATCTCCGCGTTGATTCCGGAAAGCTTCAGGTGCTTGATCAGTGATTCTCTCAGGGGAAGGTATCCGTACACCGAGTAATCGTTTTTACAAGTCAGATCGTACGAGCGCACCAGTGCGTTGTTAAAAGCTTCCACTATGAACGGTGATATATCGAAGTCGCTGCTCAGTCCGAAGTCGGTGAGTCCGCCTGCGTCAGCCCAGAAGCGGAGTTCGTTGTTGCCGGGCTTGTGTTTCGCTCTTTTGATATACGCCTGCCAGTCGGGGATATTTATATCCCACTGCTCTGCCACAAAATATCCTGATTTCTGATAGGCTTTTACCATGCCTTCCTGTACCAGCATATCCATTGCGGCGGATATGGTATTTTTGCCTATATCCAGAACCGACATCATTTTTCGTTTGCTGGGAAGTTTTTCTCCTCTTTTAAATTCTCCGTTTTCTATCCGGCTGCGTATAGCTTTCGCTAACTGTATGTATAGAGGAGTGCCGGAGTTTTTATCAAAAACTATTCCCTGAAGCATATTTAACCTCTGAATCAAATGTAACTCTGTTTGAAATGATCATATCACAAAGCTCTGGTCCCAGCCTAATTAAATCTTCTGGTCCTTTGTTGACACGTTAAAGAATTGTAAGCTTTTTTCAAGAGTTGATTAGTGCTTAATTTTTGATGTTCTTAAACGGAGGAAAACTATGGCGAAGTCATTAGTGAACGTCAGCCGGAGAACAGTTCTGAAGACTATGGGAGTGCTTGGCACTGCTGCTGTTATCGGAACTGGCTATACCGGCAGAACAGAAGCAAAGGAGCACACGGCGATCAAAACAGCCCCGCACGGCAAAGACGGTTGGCATTTCAGCCACTGCCGCATGTGCATGCGCGGCGACTGTGCGAATATGTACCGTGTTGAAAACGGAGTTGTTGTCGAGCTCAAGGGAAACCCTAAGTCCGAAAACGGCAAAGGAACAATGTGCGCAAGAGGGCAGGCATTGATCCAAAACCTGTATAATCCTTACAGGGTAAAAGCGCCCATGAAGAGAACCAACCCTAAAAAAGGGATCAACGAGGATCCTAAATGGGTGGAGATCTCTTGGGACGAGGCTCTCGGAACCACCGCCAAAAAGCTCAAGGAAGTCAGGGATAAAGACCCCAGAAGATTTATCTTTCAGGTGGGATTCGGGGATATGAACTATTTCTGTACATATCTTTTCTATTTTGCCGCAGCTTACGGTACACCCAACTATCTTAAAAGCAACGGCACTCTCTGCGCTCTGCATTATGCGGCAGATCTTGTGCAGGGGATATTCCCCGTGACGGTCTCCGACCTTACATACGCCAAATATGTTATAACCATGGGCAGACATACTGGAATGTCCATTGGCGCTGCGAACGGTGGCGCAAGAGGCGCTGTCGACGCTATTGTCGGTAAGAAAACAAAATTTGTCGTTGTCGACCCCAGATGTTCCGCAGAAGCCGGAAAAGGCGACTGGGTGCCGATCAAGCCCGGAACAGACCTGCCTTTCCTGATGGCAATAGCGCATACCATCATGTATGAGATCAAAAAATATGATGCCGAGTCTCTCCGCTGGTGGACAAACTCACCCTACCTCATTAACTCACATGGAGATTATTTCAGAGGCAGAGACGGCAAGCCGCAGATATATGATCTTGCGGATAAAAAAGTTAAGTCATTTGATGATAAAACCCTGAAAACACCTGATCTTGAGGCGCGGGTCAAAGTCGGCGGCGAACAGCTTACCGCAAGCTTTCTCCTTGTCAAAGAAAGCCTCAAAACGAATACGGCGGAATGGGCGGAGAAAATAACAACCGTGCCTGCTGAAAGGATCCGTCAGATAGCAAAAGAGTTCGTTGAAAACGCCAGTATCGGCGAAACAGTCGAACTGAAAGACAACAGCGGAAAAATCAAAAAATTCCCTCTCCGAACATCTTCAGTTATCTGCCAGCGCGGCACAATGGGGCAGAAAGACGGTGTAGGCGGAGACCTCATGAGCAAAGTTGTAAACATGCTTGTGGGTTCTCTTGATGTGCCCGGAGGCAATGTCGCCTGCGCCAGAGGACCGTTCCTTGATCCGGACGCAGACGGCGTGGTGGCTCCTAAGATGGAAGCTATATGCAACGAACCTGTGTGGCCGCCGCAGCACATAGATCTCTACGAATTTTTCCCGCACAGGCACTCAATACCGGCTCTTGCGTATCAGGTAGCTATGGATCCGCACAAATACGGTCTTGAGTATGAGATAGATGCTCTGCTTACAGTAGGCGGCAACCCGATTTCAAGCACAACCGAGCCTTACATGGTTGCCGAATCAATATCCAGAATCCCCTTTTCCGCAACACTGGCTTACAACTATGACGAAATGGCTCACATGTCGGATATACTGCTGCCCTCTCATGCGATTCTTGAGAAAGAGTCAGTTAACTGCTATGAATCGGCTTTTGATGTATATCAGAAAGATACCATGGGTCTTAAGATGCTTATGTACAGAGATCCGTTTCCCGCAGTCTACGATTCCCGCCAGTCTCAGGACATAATTATGGATATATCCGAGCGTATGGGCATCATCTCGAATTTCAACGATGCGATCAATAAAATGGGCGTAATGATCGGTGAAATCTCGATCGCTTTTCTTGATGAAAAGGACTACTTCGACCTTGATAAAAGATATTCCGTAAGAGAGGTCTGGGACAGAGGCGTTCGGAAATATTTCGGCAGTGAACACACCATGGACAGCCTGAACGAATCGGGGCTGATTATCCAGAGAGAAGCTCAGGGAAGCTGTTACAATACCGGACGCTATAAAAAAGGCGAGATGCGGTTTCCGTTCTATTTCTCAAGGCTTAAAGCCAGCGGTGATACACTCCGCAAATACTTTACCGCCCACAGAGACAAAATATATCTGCCCGACTGGGATATGGAAGATCATCTTTCCTATTACGAGCCGACAATAACATGGCGCCCTAACAAAGTTAACTCGGTGAAAAAAGGCGACAGATACGATCTTGTATCCATAACATACAAGACGCAGTATTCCCCTATGAGGATAGGCGCTGTGGATCAGCTCCCTTATCTCACTGAAACAGGGGAAGCTTTTGATCCGTTCTACGGGACAGTTTCGCTCAATACCGAAACAGCAAAGGAAAAAGGTCTGGCTACCGGAGACACTGTTGTTGTTGAATCCGAATACGGTAAGGTTTCCGGCAGGCTTTATGTGACTGAGATTTTGCAGCCCGGTGTAGTGGGCATAGCGGGCAGTCTGGGCAGGCTTATTAAATCCGCAGGACACAGCGGAGATAAATACCTGCATTACAATCAGCTTACAGGAAACAAAATCTCCGATTTCGACCCTGTTGCAATGGGCGTAACGAATACTGTTCCCGTCAGAATCTATAAACAGAGTTAGGAGTCAGGTATGAAACTCGTAATGATAATGGATAAAAGAAGATGCTACGGATGCAACGGGTGCACAGTTGCCTGCAAACAGGCAAACGCCACGCCTCCCGGGACATTTTATACAAAAACGCTCACGGAGGAGCACGGCAAATTCCCCAACAGCAAAATAGGGTACATGCCCCTGATCTGCAACCACTGTGATGATGCGCCGTGTGTTGAGGTGTGCCCAACAAAGGCATCCAAAAAACTTGCTGACGGCACTGTGCAGGTTACCGCTTCAGAGTGCATCGGGTGCAAGCAGTGCATGGAGGCTTGTCCTTACGATGCAAGGTTTTTCAACTCCGAAGATGCTCCCACCTACTGGGGCATGAAGGGGCAGGATGCCTATGAAAAGCTCAGAAGCGGTGAGCATGTGAGCGGAACTGTGGATAAGTGTACTTTCTGCGCACCGAGAAGAGAAAAAGGTCTGCCGCCGGCGTGTGTGGAGACCTGCCCCGCTATTGCCAGAATTTTCGGCGATCTCGATGACCCTAAAAGTGAGGTTTCAAAAATATTCAGGCAGTACAAGCCGAAACCATACCGACCGGAAGAGGGCACTAAGCCCAGTGTATTCTACATCGAATAAACTAATCTGATGCCCGCTCCGCAGAAGCATGCGGAGCGGAGCCTATACCGGGGTGCAATAATGACTGGAAACAACGATATGATATTCTGCAAAGAAGAAGCTTTATCCAACGCAGAGATAGATCGTGCGACATTCAGACTGCTGGCTGCTTTTTATAATTACAACCCTGACAGAAATTTTATTGAAGCACTGATGAACCTTACTTCCGGCTCTGTTCCGATGAACGGAATAAGCTCAGCGGTTTCAATGATTACCAAGTATGCGTGTGAGGCTGTCCGTAGTGATGAGCTGGTAATCGAACTTAAGCGTGACTGGACAAAGCTTTTCCGTGGTGTAGCGCCTGATTACGGTCCTAAAGCTCCATATGAGCAGCTTTATGTGAACTCAGGCAGCCTGAAACTGATCAGCGTACTGGCTCAGGAGTACCAGTGTAACGGCTTCGCGGAGTATATGGAGATCAATAACAGGCACGATTATATAGGCACCGAACTTGCCTATGCTGCACATCTTGCTTCACTCCGTCTTACAGCTCTTGAAACGGAAAATTTTGAGGAATATTCCAAATATCAGGATATGTCCGACAGCTTTATTGAAAACCATCCGGCAAACTGGGTGGGAATGTTTTGTGAAGAGGCTGAAAAACATGCGGCAACAGATTTTTACAGAGGGGTGCTGAAACTGACATCCCTCACAGTGACTGCCAAAGGAGGCTCTGATGAATTTTTATTTTAGTTTTCAGAAAACATTTAATAATATTAGAACTGCTCTCTGCATTTTAACTTTTCTTATCGCCATCGGCATTCCCGACGCGCAGGCGGTGGATTACCCTCTGGGTTCCGAGGGGATAAAGGCTGCATCGTTTCCGGGACCGGGTTTTTACTATGTGCTTTATAATCAGCTCTACTCATCCGACACTATGAGGGACAAAAACGGTGATGAACAAAAAATAGGCTTCGATGTAAACTCCTACGCCATGGCGCACCGTTTTGTCTATGTGACAAACAAAAAGTTTTTCGGTGCAGACTACGGTATGAACATCATTATTCCCGTAGTGAATGTTGATCTGAAAATCGATGCCGCAGGTGTGGATGCGGAAAGCACCGGCGTGGGTGATATAACTGTGGAGCCTTTGGTGCTGGCGTGGCACAGACCTCGGCAGGATGTGACAATAAGCCTGTCCATGCTTGTTCCCACAGGTGAATATGATGAGAGCGACGCGGCGTCCATAGGCGGCGACCACTACAACATAACCGCCACAGCCGGAACAACACTGTTCTTTGACTCTGAAAGGCTTTGGAGCCTGTCAGTGCTTGCCAGATATGAAAAGCATTTTGAAAACAGGGTTCTTGATCTGACATACGGTGATGATGTGCTGGTAGAATGGGGCTTCGGCAGATCAGTCGGACTCTTTGATGTAGGTATATCAGGGTATGCTCACTGGCAGATCACTGACGATAAGGGCAGTGACAGAACATCGGATGATCTCGACCGCATTTATGCGGCAGGTCCCGAAATAGATATGGCGATACCGCAGATCAAGGGGCAGCTCAGGCTGAAATATTATAAAGAATTCGGCGGTAAGGATACCAAGGAAGGCGACGCATTCTGGCTGACTCTGGTTAAGGCATTTTAATCTTTCCTCCTCTAAGGGGATGGAGCCGGTACAGGCGGCTCCGTCCTTTTTTCTTCAATTTCCCTTGCGGATGCTAATTACTCTGCTTATAATATAAATATCAGCCTATGGAGACCAGTCCTGTTTAACGTAACCCTGTATCCCGCTTTATTTTTCGCGCGGAGGTGCACAATGGGAAGCAGACATCCTTACACCAGCCCCGAATACCTCAAAAATATGTGCGATACCGTGAGCCTTTATGCCGTAGCTCAGGAGGGAGACCCCTCTGTCGGCATGGAAATGGCTGAAATGCTCATGGAAAAAGGTTTTGAAAGCGGGCTTTACTACAACAACCTGTACAGGGCTATAGCTTACGGGCTTCAGGGGCACGAAACGGAAAATTCCAGATACTGGAAAAGTGTTTACGAAACCGAACTGAGATAGTTTTACCCTTCGGGCGGTTTTCAGCTTAACTCTTTGACAGCCGATGTTTAAGGCAGTATCATTCCTAGCATGAACATTATCATTCTCAAAGAAAGTGAGCTGAAAGAAGGCAGAGCGGAAGTTTCGGGAAGGCGGCTTAAGCACCTGAAAGAAACGCTCAAAAAAAACGATGGAGATGAACTTAAAGCAGGGGTTCTGGGCGGAAAACTCGGAACGGCACAGGTGGAACAAGTCGGCGAAGAAAAAGCCGTTCTGATGTTCACACCGGATAATGACCCGCCCGCTCCCCTGAATGTACGCCTCACCATCGCTCTGCCCCGCCCGAAGGTTTTAAGAAGAGTTCTTTACACCTTGACCTGTCTCGGTGTGAAGGATATTCATATATTCAACTCATGGCGGGTTGAGAAAAGCTACTGGTCAAGTCCGCTTCTTGAAGGCTTGGAAGACTTTCTCATACCCGCTCTCGAACAGGCTAAGGACACCGTTCTTCCCCATATCACCTTCCACCGTTTCTTCACTCCCTTTGTACGTGAGATTCTCCCTGAAATCAGCAAAAATACTCTGCGTCTTGCCGCTCATCCCGCCGGTGCTCCGCTGCGGTCTGAAATAAAGGAGGCGGCAACTCTTGTGATAGGCGCTGAAGGCGGCTTCATACAGAAGGAGTTGGACACGCTGGAAGAGGTCAGATTCAGCTTCTTCTCTGTGGGTGAAAGGATTTTGAACGTGGAAAGCGCCGTACCGTATATTCTGGGGAGGCTGTTCTGAAAATTTACCGCCTGCTTGAGATAATCATAATCCTGCTGAATAAGAAGACGATAACCGCAGGAGAACTGGCGGAGAGGTTCGGTGTTTCCAGACGTACAATCCATAGGGATATGGACATACTTTCCTCCGTCGGTGTTCCTGTATTCGCCGAGAAGGGGAGCGGAGGCGGATTCTCTATAATGGAGGAATACACCCTCAGCCGGGCGGTGTTCTCACAGGCGGAAAGGAACGGGCTTCTTAACGCTCTCGGCGCTCTCAAGGCTGCGCAGTATCCGGAGACAGAAAGACTCATTGAAAAACTCGGCGCGGTTTTCCGGCAGACAGGCACAAGCGATCGGATAGAGATTGACTTTTCCCCTTGGGGCAGTCCGGAAAACAAGGGGAAGCAGCGTCTGGATCTGATCAGAAACGCACTCAGGCTCAGAAAATTAATAAGCTTTGAATATGTTAATGCCGAAGGCGGGCGGTCTGTGCGTGAGGCGGAACCGGACAGGCTGATTTTCAGAGACTACACTTGGTATCTTTCCGCTTTTTGCAGAAAGAGGAATGAATACAGGACATTTCGCACATCCAGAATGAAGAATGTCACTGTGAGCGATGAGACATGTCCGGAGAGACCGGCAATTTCCGCCGTTAAGAATAATGCGGAGGAGCCGGCGGTTAAAATCGTGCTGAGATTTAACGAAAAGATACTCAGCCGGATATGGGATCTTTTTGATGATTCACTGATAAGCCGCATGCCGGAAGGGGACTGTCGTTTGGAAGCTGAGCTTCCTGACAGTGAATGGCTTTATTCCTTTCTCCTCTCTCTGGGAAGCAATGCAGAGGTTATCGAACCGCCTCACATAAGAAAAGAGGTGGCGCTGAGGCTCAGGGGAGCTCTGATTTATTATACGGATTAATTTCAATTATGACAGACTGGTGTCATATTCATGCCTTTATACTCCTGAAAAACCTTAAGGAGGCTCTCATATGAGCGGTAATCTTCCGGTGCTTATGGCGGAATTTGTAACAGCAAAAAACAGGCATGACGGAGCGGCGATAACAGCATGCTTCGCCGAAGACGCAACGGTTTATGACGAAGGCGAACGCATTCAGGGGCACACTGAGATCAGAAAATGGATAGATGCAGCAAATGTGAAGTACAAAGTGTCATACGATTTTCTGGACTACTCCGAAGACGGTGAGAATGCTCTGCTCACTCTGATGGTTTCGGGGGAATTTGAGGGCAGCCCCCTCCCTCTGGATTATCAGCTTAAGGTGAACAGCGGAAAAATCACCGAGTTGCGAATAGTTCTCTCCGAAAAATAACAGAGGGGCGGAAGCGGTTCGGGAGCAATTTTCTGCAATACTCTTTGATAAAAACAGTCTATCCTCGCATCCTCGATATGAGGAGGAACAGTCATGACTGAAAAACATTCCGCGCTTCTGCCCTTTGCGGCGGTTCTGTGCGCGGTTATTTTCTGGGCGGGCTCATTCACCGCCACACGTATAGCACTTAGCGAGCTTCCGCCTTCGACAATAGTCTGGATAAGGATGACGGCAGGCTTTACACTGCTTTTTCCCTTCTGCTTCAGGCTGTTTCCGAAAAATATAACCATGGGGGAGATAAAGCTTCTCGCTGTGATGGCGCTTTTGCAGCCGTGTCTGTATTTTCTGCTTGAGGCTAACGCTCTCAGATTCACTACCGCTTCTCAGGCAGGAGTGATCTCATCCACTGTGCCTATGTTTGTCGCTGTGCTTTCCGCGGTTTTCTTAAGCGAAAAGACGGGCAGAACAGCTATGGCGGGGCTTGCCGTGTCCGTCCTCGGTGTGGCGTGGCTCACATTCGGCAGCGGCGGCGATGACAAAGCGGCGAATCCGGCTCTCGGCAACATGATGGAACTGGGCGCCATGGTCTGCGCCGCGGGGTATATGGTGCTCACACGGAGGCTTTCCGCAAGGTTTAATCCGTGGGTGCTCACGCTCATTCAGGCTGGCTCGGGCGTGCTGTTCTTCTCCGGCGGAGCGTCCGGCGTGTTTGATGCCGAGTGGAGCGGAAGGGTTACAGCCGCAGTTATTTATCTGGGAGTATTCGTAACGATAGGCGCCTTCGGAATGTATAACTGGGGAATCAGCAAGATACCCGCCACAAGGGCGGCGGTTTTCATAAACCTAATTCCGGTGTTTGCCGTGTTTATGGGGTGGGGCATGCTTGGCGAATCCTTGGGAGCCTCGCAGCTTGCAGGTTCTGCCGTCATAGCCGCCGGAGTGCTGCTGGCGCAGAAGAAAAATTGAATGAGTTTGGTTTATAAAAACTTAAAACTGAGAAAACCTTTCTTTAATGGCAAAGAAAGGTTTTCTCAGTTTCTTTCCAAAGAAACCAAATTCTGCTTTCCTCTTTTTCAGATGACAGTCTTCTACATCATATCCGCAAAGCTTATATCCACCGCCAGAACTCCGGCGAAGCTCTCTTTGGAGTCTTTCACAGGTACGGCAACGGTGAAGCAGAAGTTGTCAGTGGCTACTGACCTGTAAATGTCTGTGACATAAACATCTCCTGTCTCTTTCGGTTTCCTGAACCAGTCTCTGGTTGCCCAGTCGGAGCCGACGGAGCGGCTGTCGTTTGATTCCCTGACCTTTTTGTTCCATATATTCGGCGAGATTTGCCTCCCTCTCGCGTCCGTTATGTAGGCAAGCTCTATGTAACTGTGGTGTTTGATGAACTGATTCATGTAGCTTTCGATGGAGGAGGCGTTCATGGATGTGATCTCTCTGCTTTTCGCCGCTTCCAGAGTCGCCTTCTCCGCCCGTTCGTGTGAGCCTGTGCGGAAAACTCCCACGGATACAAGGAGATCGTCACATCCGCCGTTTATTTTGTCCACTATGCCGCCTAACTGTGTCGCAAGGGCTGACTGCTCCTCGGCAGCGGCGGCTATGCCGTCTATCTCGCTTACTACGGATTTCACGGTTACATCCTGCTCCTGTCCTGCTGCGGCTATGGTGTTGAGGTGTCTGTCCAGCTCATCCATGTGGGCGGCAACGTCAGACAGAAGCTCCACCGCTTCCTCGCTTATTCCCGCTGACTTCTCAACGGATGAGAGCACCTTTCCCACTGAACCCATTGAGGTTTCTATGCTGCTTTTTATGCTGTAGAGTATCCCTTCGACGCCGTTTGTCGCTTCCATGGACTGCTCCGCCAGTTTGCGGACCTCCGTTGCGACCACGGCAAATCCGCGTCCGGCTTCTCCTGCCCTTGCCGCTTCTATGGATGCGTTGAGGGACAGCAGGTTTGTCTGGTCGGCGATTTTCTTTATCATCTCCATGATGGAACCTATTTTGCCGGATTGTTCGGATAGGGCTTCCATCTGGTTTTTCAGTCCTGTCACCATCTCCTTGACCTCCAGCATGGATTTTTCGGAGAGTCGGCTTTTTTCCATGGCTATTCCGGCAGATTTGGTTATCTGCGATGAAAACTGAGTGGCTTCCAGTGTGCTGTCTGTCACATGCTCCACGGAAACAGCCATCTGCTTCCCTGCGGCGGCTATCTGCACTACCTTTTCCGCCTGAATTTTTGACTGCTCCTCAAGGGATTTTGCAGCCTGATCAAGCTCCGGTGCTATTTGGGAGAGGGTTACGGATGACTTGGATATGGATTCGATTGTTTTTCTCAGTGATTCAAAGACTTTGTTCAGCACGTTGCCCGCTTTTTCGGCAAGTCCTCCCCTGAGTGACTCGAACCTGCCGTTTAAGTCCCATCTGCCTGAAGCCATTCTCTCAAGCGGTTTCAGCAGTCTATCATGCAGCCCTGACGTAAAATTAAACATAATAATCACCTCTTTTCAAACATATACGCAAGATGCGTACCAGTTTGGAAAATATGACGCAGAGCCCTGCGGACGGCGAAAAGTGAGAATTTTGCGGAAATCGTCATAAGGAAGTAACTGTTTGTGGTCAAAAATGAATCTGCCGCTGCATATTTTATGAGCAGACAAAAAAAGTGTTGATTGCAGGCAAAGAATATTTGCATGAAATATTAATGACCGGAAATTGTCATTGATCTATAATACACGAAATTAAGGAGGCGGATATGAAGAGCAGACTGGCGGAATCTGTCAGGCTCGGTTTTGAGCCTGTGGCTACACTCTGGACAGACGAAGCGCCGGAAGGGGCAATAGCTTTCGGTGAGGGTAAAACGGGCTGTGTCATCTCCCTTATGGCTTCGGCGGCTAAGGGGAAAATAGGCGTTACGGACTCTAAGCGGTTCGGCTGTCCGGGCGCAGGTGTGGGCTTGGGCTACGGCGACTGCTACACAAATGTTTTTCCCGGCGGGCGGGAGTGCTTCTGTCATTTCCTCTCATCAGGCAACGAAGGCTTTCCCAAAGGTGAAGCGGTCATCAGCGGCATGAAGGGCAGGGCGCCGGAGCACTTTTTGCGTCACTTTTCACACGGGGAGCGCTATATCAAGAATCCTGAACTGACCGAAGATTTTGTGGATACGGTCGGATTCATTAATCTGGATAAAATGACGGTTTTCAAGCCGCTTTCCATGGTTGACCCCGAGAAGGAAACTCCCGTGAGCGTGACGTTTGTCTGTAAACCCGCCCAGCTCTCGGCGATGGTTATAATGTGCAATTACTTCAGAAAAGGGATAGAGAATGTCAAGGCGCCGTTCGGAGCGGGCTGCCACTCGGTCGGTATACTCACCTACAAGGAAGCCGGAAGCGAAAACCCAAAAGGGGTAATCGGTATGTTTGACATAACTGCCCGCAAAACAATAAAAAAGAGCCTCGGTGAAGATGTGCTGACATTCAGCATGCCTTATTCACTGTTTCTTGAGATGGAGGCGAATGTCGAAGGGAGCTTCCTTGAGGAGGACCAGTGGAAGGAACTGATAAGCTGAAATAAATGATAACGGCGGTCATCCGGATCGCCGTTTTTAAAACTATTTATTGCTATATTTTCAGAAATATTAAATAGTTATGTGTCGAGTTAGGGAAGATTAAATTTATTGACAATATCTAATATTCTTGTTATCCACATTTTTAACATTGGTTTAAATACAGAAATCCATATTCAGAGATTCATTTATGCCGATCGGAGTGCCTGAAAAGCTTCGGGTCACTTATTTTTTGCATAAAGAGGAATAATATGGCTGAGAGTATACCGGAAAAATCTCACGGGTTTGAAACCGTTTCCCGTATCCTGCTGGGTGTTGCCGGCGGTTATGCGCTGTCCGCGATGGTTTCCGCTCTGCTGGCAGGCGTTATGCCTTTTAATCCGATTCAGTCGGAAAAGGCTGCGAATATGCTGTTTTTTATCACTTATGCCTGCGCGCTGGTCTGGGTTTTTTCCAATGCCGGAACAAAGACAGTATGGGCGGTTATGCTTGTGCTGTTTGCGGTCACCGGCTCAATGCTGCTGCTCGGGGGTGCGTGATGAAGGAAACCTTCCGCAAATCAATAGGCAGGCTTCACACATGGAGCGGGCTTCTGACCGGATGGCTCTTGTTCGTCATATTTTTCACAGGCACTTACTCCTACTTCAAGGATGAAATAACTTACTGGATGCACCCTGAAACCCATAAAGCAGTTTTGGACGCCGCCGACAAGGCATTTCAGGCTGAGATGGCGCTTAAGTATCTGGAAGCGAACCTTCCCGACGCCGCTGAATGGAGCATAATCTTTGCCGATAAACGCAGCCCTGTTCTTCAGGTCGGTCACAGGGAGAGGCTTCCCATGGATATGAAGCAGGTGGATTACGTCCGCACCGCTATGCCGATGAGGTATCTTGATCCTTTGACAGGGGAATATCTCGGAGCCAGAGACACAGAGGGCGGCAACTTCCTTTACCGTTTTCATATAGAGCTTTACGGGCTGGACAGGGCAATGGGACGGCGGATAGTCGGTATAGCGACAATGTTTATGTTCATCGCCATAATAAGCGGTGTTGTCATACACAAGCGCATATTTAAGGATTTTTTTATGTTCAGAAGAAAAAAAGGTCTGAGATCATGGCTTGACGCGCATATCTTCACATCCGTCCTTGCTCTGCCTTACCATCTCATGATCACTTATTCCGGTCTTGTGCTGGTTATGATTTATATTCTGCCGTTCAATTCACATAAAACCGCCAAAGCATTTGAGGATCACATAGCAATGCACATGCGGCAGGAGCAGATTCCCCTGCCCGATGAAAAGACCCCTCTGCCTGATATAAGGACGATTCTGGCAGATGCGGAGGAAAGGCTTGGCAGAGAGGCAGGCAGTATCAGCGTGAGTAATCCGTATTCAGGAAACACGCTTGTCACCGTCAGCCCCGGAACAGGGCTTGATATAGTCAACGGATTCAAAGGAACCGGAAGCGCCGAGAGACTCACCTATAAAGGATCTAAAGGCAGGTTCATGGGGATGATGAATATGCAGGCGTCAGACGGCGTAGCAAAAACAGCAGGGGTTCTCACATCTCTGCATCTTGCCCGGTTCGCTGACACCTTTCTGCGGTGGCTCTTCTTCGTTTCCGGTGTACTGGGAACGGTTATGATCGGTACGGGGCTTATCATCTGGGTCAATAAAAAATCCGCCGCGATGAAGAAATCATTCGGCAGGAAGCTTGTTGAGGTGCTGAATGTGGGCGGAATAACAGGACTGGTGACGGCGACAGGCGTTCATTTCTGGGCTAACAGGCTTCTGCCTGCGAATCTTGCGTCAAGGGCGCAGTGGGAGATATATGTGTTTTTTGCCGCATGGTTTCTTCTCTTTTTGCATCCTGTGCTCCGCACGCCGAAAAACGCTTGGCGTGAGCAGCTTTTTTTCTCGGCTTCGCTTTACTGCCTTATGCCGGTACTGAACGCTTTCACGTCTGAGGTGAATCTTTTCAGCGCCGTATCCGGAGGGAATGCGATAATCATGGGGTTTGACCTCACTGTGTTCGGTCTGGGGCTTCTTTTCGGCTATGCCGGATGGAAACTCACCGAGAAGCGGAATGTGCCGGATGGGGCTCTCTCCGGCGTTCCGGTCGGAAGAGGGAACTGATTATGAATATACTGCTTTCCTGCGTGCTCGCATTGGTCGGTTTCGGGTTGACAGCCGCTTCCATGGAGCGTCACTCAAAGAATATAAAAGGTATGAAAAAGTATGTTTTCAGAACAGCCGGATGGCTTCTGCTTGCCGCATCCGTGCTCCCCTGCATAAGGGAATGGAATGCCGCCGTTGGCATCGCCGCATGGTTCGGCATAATGAGCCTCATGGGGAGCATCCTCGTGACTGCTCTGTCGTTCATGCCCGAAAATAAATTCACCGGATGATTTCAATCGGCGGCGGAGCGTTGTTTTTGGCACAAAATATTCTATTTTGTCTGATAGTTCCGCCGATTCAAGGGAGCGACATGAACAGTTTTTTGTTTTCCGTCACCCGATCGGCAATATAATCGATCGTTGCCCGCACACGGGCAAGCTGTCTTGAATCAGGGTTCACCTGAAGCCAGAAGGAACGCTCCGTAAACATCTCCGGCAGAACAGGAACAAGCTCCGGCTTGGTATGAGCCATAAAATAAGGCAGAGCCGCAACACCTGTGCCGGAGACAGCGGCGTACATCTGACCGACTATGGTGGAGCTCTTGAACCGGCTGTTTTGATTAGGAGCAAAATCCTTCATAAAGTTCAGGTTCTCGTCATAAAGAAGATCTCTGATGTAGTCTATTATATCGTGGGATGCGAGGTCTTCTTTACTACCGAGCTCACCATGAGCCGCCAGATAATCTCCGGACGCAAACAGACCTATGCGGTAATTGCTGAGCTTACGGGCTATGATGTTGCCTGACGTGGGCTTGGTCAGAGTTATGAGAATGTCTATTTCACGCTTGGAAAGGCTGTAATACATCGGAACAGGGATCAGTTCTATCTCAAGATTCGGCTGCTGTTTCAGGAAACCGCCGAGCTGGACAGCCAGAAAGCAGTTCCCCAGACCGTCCGGCGCACTTATGCGAACCGTGCCGTAGAGCTGGCTGTTTTTGCCGTGGACGTTTTCTTCAAGGTTCATCATTGTCGCTTCCAGATTTTCCGCATAGGGGAGCAGAGTCTCTCCGGAAGCAGTCAGACGGCAGCCTTTTTCAGTACGCACGAAAAGCGTTGTATCAAGTGACTCCTCCAGCGCGGAAATACGCCTTGCAACTGTGCTGTGCGTTACCTGAAGACGTGCTGCCGCCCCCGCGAATGAGTTTGTCCTGCTCACAGCCAGAAAATATCTCAAATCATCCCAGTTCTGATACATTATCCCTCTCATTTTAGCCGGAAACAGGCGATGTGCATTTTTGCACAGCTGTTGCCGAATATTGGCTATTTGCTGTCCATAATTATATAGCATATTAAGTTATGAGTTGAAACAGTAATGAAACAGGATAATTTCGGAGGAAATATATGAAAACTGTCAGCAAACTTTATACATCACAGATGTCGCACGAGGAAATCTTCGGGCTTGAAATGAGAGGCAGGGAACTGCGCAGCGAAGCTTTCCATAAAATGCTCGGTTCTTTATCAGCCAAAACAGGCAGGCTTTTCAGAAAAGCTCTGCACATAGACTCGCACGGCAAGCTTCACCACAACGCAAGAGCATAAGACAAAAATAAAATAAATATACTCCTGACTGAGTATACACAAAAAAAAGAGCATCTCTGTTGAGGTGCTCTTTTTGTTTTAATCCTATATATGGGATATGTAGGGCTCGAACCTACGACCTACTGATTAAGAGTCAGCTGCTCTACCAACTGAGCTAATATCCCCCGAAATCTTTTGACAACATCAAAAAGTTTCTTTTCAGTATCTGAAAAGAAAAAAGAAACTGTTTTCTTTAAAACAGCTTCCCTTTGAAACCTTATGGAGGTAATCGGGATCGAACCGATGACCTCGACACTGCCAGCGTCGCGCTCTCCCAGCTGAGCTATACCCCCGTTCAGAGATTGGGATTATATTAAATTCTCATGGATTTGCAACATAAAATTTGCCGCAAACGCATTTTAGCCTATCATCCCGTCCAAAACTTTTATCTCTCGCCGTGCGTATGCCGCCGTTATCGGGTCGTGGGTGACGACTATTATATTTTTGCCGCCTTTATTCAGCTCGGTTATAAGCTCCATGATCGATGCGGAAGTCTCACTGTCAAGCTGTCCTGTGGGTTCATCAGCGAGGATTATCTGCGGGTTGCTTATCAGCGCCCTTGCTATTGCCACCCTCTGCTGCTGACCGCCTGAAAGCTGGTTAGGGCGGTTTTTGCGCTTATCCGCCAGCCCGATTCTGTCGAGGAGCTCAAGGGCTCTCTTTTCCATTATCTTCATGCTTTCGCCGCTGTAATAAGCGGGCAGAAGCACATTTTCAAGCACATTCGCGTGGGGGATGAGATGAAAACTCTGGAAAACGAACCCCACAGTGCGGTTGCGTATGTGTGAGAGTTCATCGTCACTTAGCCCCGAAATATCCTCCCCGTTGAGGAAATACTGCCCTGATGTGGGTGAATCGAGCAGACCGAGGATATTCATCAGCGTGGTTTTTCCTGAACCGGAGGGTCCAGTGACAGCGATGAATTCGCCGCTCTCAATCTCAAGTGAGATACCCTTAAGTACCTCAAGCTCAAGCCCTTCCAGAGTATATTTCTTGCGTATGTCAACCAGCTTCGCCAGAGCCATTAATTAAACCCCTGCTTTTTTTCAGGCAGTATTATTTTAAGGGCGATTTCATCCCCCTCACTCAAGCCTTCGGTAATCTCGGTGCGGTTTTCATCCTTGACTCCGGTTTTAACGCTGATCCGTTCTGCGGGGTTTTTCCTGTCTCCGGTAATTTTATATACAACACTCTCCGCGCCGTCCCACTTGACAGCTCCGTTCTGCACGGAGAGAACATCCTGTTTTACCTCTCTGACTATCCGCACATGGGTGGTCATGTCGGTTTTGAGGAGAAGAGCGTCCTCCGGCGTTATGCTTATCACCGCCGTGTAATAAACTATCCCTTCCTTGGTTTCCGGCTCAAGGTATATGCGGCTTATTACGCCGTCAAATCTCTTTTTCGGATAGGTGTCCACAGTGTAGAAAACCTTCATCCCTTCCTTTATTTTGCCGATGTCAGTTTCGTCCACGTAGATCCACATCTCAAGCTTTTCCGGCTGGAGAATCGTGATCAGATTCGCCACCTGCAAGCCTGCCACTATAGTTTCCCCTTCGTCCGCCGCAACCTGAGTCACAACGCCGGATATAGGGGCGTGTATGTCGTAATATGACCTCTGAACCAGAAGCTCCTGAAGCCTTGCCTCGGTCTCTTTTATCTGGTTTTCCAGCACAATAATGTCGTTTACGTGTGTGGTGCGTATTTTCTCAAGCTCGGTTTTCACGCTGTCCAGCTCCGCCTGAGCGAGTTTAAGCTCATGGAGAGACTGATCAAGCTTTTCATCCGTGGATGCGTCCTGATCATACAGTTTTTTCTGCCTGCCGTAGTTGCGCTCCGCCAGACGGAGATCCGCCTCACGCTTCTCTATATTCTTTCGCTGAAGGTCGGTGTTTACCGGAAAAAGACTTCTTTCCTTCTCAAGGTTCGCTTTCAGTGTTTTCAGGCTTATGCGCATGGTTTCGATGTTGCGTTCAATCTCTCTGCTGTCTATCTTGGCTATGAGCTGCCCCTGCTCAACTCTGTCGCCGACTTTGACGGGGAGCGAGCTTATAAGTCCGGTCGCCCTTGCTCCTATCTCAATTTTTGCGCCCACAACGGGTTTTACGATGCCCGTAGCCAGAAGCTGATCCTCTATAGTCGCTTTTTCCGCTTTTACTGTTTCCAGTATCTGGATTTTTCCGCCGCCACGTTTGGAGAGAAAGGCGAAAACCCCCGCTCCAAGCAGTGTACAGGCGAGAAGAATGGCAAAAATCTTTTTCATCCCTTCAACCTCGGTGTCTGTAAACCATAAATATACAATTCTCCCGACAGTTCATAAACACAAAAGTTTGTTTTCATTAATAATAATCTTTTGCGCATATTCACAGAGGTACTATTGACAAGCACGCATTCTCGTCATAATCTTAAGGTTTATATCCAACAGGCACAAAACAGGAGACATATATGAATATTGTACTTGCGGACGGCAGTCAGAGGGTTCTTGACGAAGGCAGCAGCGTTCTTGACGCGGCGAAAAATATAAGCCTCGGACTCGCCAAAAAAGCTGTAGCAGGCGAAGTAAACGGCAAAGCGGTCGATCTCGGATACATTTTAAGTGAAGGCGATAAAGTTAAAATAATAACGGAAACAGACGCGGAAGGTCTGGAAATTCTCCGCCACTCCACAGCCCACCTCATGGCGCAGGCAGTTCAGAGGGTTTATCCTAAAGTTAAAGTAACCATAGGACCCGTTATTAAAGACGGCTTCTTTTATGATTTCGACACCGGCGACATGAAGTTCACTCCCGAAGATCTGGAAAAGATCGAAAAGGAAATGGCAAAAATCGCCGCCGAAAAAATAACAGTGCGCAGAAAAGTGCTCACCAAGGAAGAGGCGAAGAAAGTTTTCAGCGACATGGGCGAGAACTATAAAATTGAGCTCATAGACGCAATAGAAGACCCTACAGTATCGCTTTACGAACAGGGCGACTTTATGGATCTCTGCCGCGGACCGCACATTGACAACACTTCAAGAATTAAGCACTACAAGCTGCTTTCCGTTGCGGGCGCATACTGGAGAGGGGATGAGAAAAACCCCCAGCTTCAGCGTATCTACGGCACAAGCTGGTTTAAAAAGGACGAGCTTGACGCTTACCTCAACATGCTTGAAGAGGCGAAAAAACGTGACCACCGAAAACTCGGCAGGGAGCTCAAGCTCTTCATGGTCGAGGATGATATAGGCGCGGGCTTCCCCATATACCTGCCCAAGGGCGGTAGGCTCCGTGCCATTCTGGAAGAGTACGAAAGGCAGGAGCATTTCAAAAGAGGCTACGAAGTGGTTTACGGTCCCGCTATCCTTAAGTCGGATATGTGGAAACGCTCCGGTCACTACGATAACTACGGCGATAATATGTACTTCACTAAGATTGACGATGTGGAATTCGGCATCAAACCCATGAACTGCGTTAACCATATTATGGTGTACAAGTCCGAGCTGAGAAGCTATCGTGATCTTCCGCTGAAGCTTTTTGAACTTGGAACAGTGCACAGGCACGAAAAATCCGGCGTTCTCCACGGGCTTATGCGTGTCCGCGCGTTCACTCAGGATGACGCGCATGTTTTCTGTACTCCTGAGCAGCTCAACGGTGAAATAGTCAAAATAATCGATTTCGTAACCGATGTTATGAATGTTTTCGGTTTCGAGTTTGAGATTGAGGTCTCTACCAAGCCCGAAAAATACATAGGCAGTGATGAAAACTGGGAAAAAGCGACAGCAGCCCTTTTTGAAGCGTTAAAGATTAAAGAACTTCCCTACCAGATAAACGAAGGGGACGGGGCTTTTTACGGTCCCAAAATAGATATTAAGCTTAAAGACGCCATTGGACGTTTCTGGCAGTGCGCCACAATTCAGGCGGATTTTAACCTGCCGGAGCGCTTTGAGCTCTCGTATATCGGAGAGGACGGACAGAAACACCGCCCGATAATGCTCCACAGGGTTATTCTCGGTTCAGTTGACAGATTCATCGGCGTTCTTACAGAGCATTTCGCAGGCAACTTTCCCGTGTGGATTACGCCTGTTCAGGTCAGAGTGATGAACATCACTGACGATTCCCTTGAAATGTGCAAAAAAGTTGAAGCCGCTCTCAGGGCGGAAGGCTTCCGTGTTGAAGGCGATTACAGAAACGAAAAAATAAACCTGAAAATCAGGGAAGCGCAGCTTGAGAAGATCCCTCATATGGTCATTCTCGGCAAGAACGAAGTGGAAAACGGCACCCTGACCGTGCGGCTAAGAGATGGAGAAAATAAAAATAATCTTGATCTTTCCGCTTATATTAGTGTATTAAGAGGGCTTGACGTAAGTAAGTCACTCGAATTATGGAGGTGAGTCATACGCGGCAGACAGCAGCAATCGCTCGACAGAGAAAGGATGAACGAAGAAATAACCTCTTCTGAAGTAAGGTTAATACTTGATGACGGCAGTCAAAGAGGAGTGGTACCGATAAAGGAGGCTCTGGCGTTGGCCGCCGAAGCCGGACTTGATCTCGTCGAGGTATCAGCAAGCGCGACACCTCCCGTTTGCCGTGTAATGGACTTCAGCAAATACAAATTTGAGAAGAACAAGAAAGATCGTGAAGCACGTAAAAAACAGCGTCAGAATCAGATCGAAACCAAGGAGATAAAGTTCCGTCCGAAGATTGAAGATCATGACTACCAGACGAAGCTGAGGCACATAAGGCGTTTCCTCGAAGAAGGGGATAAGGTCAAGCTTGTGATCCGTTTCAGAGGCAGGGAAATGATGTTTCAGGACAGCGGCACGGAGCTTTTGAATAGAGTGACGCAGGACGTCACAGGCTTAGGAGTCGTTGAGAAGACACCTGAGATGCAGGGTCGTCAGCAGGTGATGATTATCTCGCCTGTTAACAACTAATTTTCGGAGGTAGGCTAATGCCTAAGATGAAAACCCATAAGGGCGCTGCCAAAAGATTTAAAGTTACCGGCAGTGGTAAGGTTAAGTACAAAAAAGGCTTTTTGAGGCACATCCTCACCTCAAAAAGCAGCGGAAGAAAGCGCGCATTGCGCCACCCTGGCATCCTTGAAGGACAAGACGCAGCAAATATCAAAAAACTGCTGCCGTACGCTTAATGTAAGGAGGACGAACAGTGCCAAGAGCGAAAGGCGGGGTCAAAGCCCGCAAACGTCACAAAAAATGGCTTGAGGTCTCCAAAGGCTTTCAGGGCGCAGCGAACAATGTCTACAAAAAAAGCCGCGAGCAGGGCGAACGCGCTCTTGCTGAAGCTTACAAAGGCAGAAAACGCAGAAAACGCGACTTCAGAACTCTTTGGATCATAAGGATCGGAGCCGCCGTAAGACAATACGGCCTCAGCTACAGCACCTTCATAGGCAAGCTGAAAGAAAAGAACATCACCCTCGACAGGAAATCGCTTTCTGAAATGGCTATCAAAAGCCCCGAACAGTTTGAGCAGCTTGTTAAACAGGTAAACGCTTAGCGATCAGACCTGTTTGAAAACTGCTCAAAAGTAGCGAAGGCGGGTTGAACCCAACTGAGCGTGTCTGCAAAAAGACAGAATGTACTTTTTGCAGCGGTAAATTAAGAGGCAGCTTGTTAAACAGGTAAACGCTTAGTATTAAGGTTTTATCTGTAGAAGGATACGGAAAAGGGAAATCCTGATTAGGGTTTCCCTTTTTTTGTGGAAGCCGCTCAAACCAGCCGCAGGATGCGTCTGCCGCCGTGCGCAGCGAAGGTTTGCTATGCAAACCGCGAGTGTGTACAAAAATCCGACAGGATGTACGGATTTTTGCGGCAAATCAGATACGGAAAAGGGAAATCCTGATTAGGGTTTCCCTTTTTTTGTGGAAGCCGCTCAAACCAGCCGCAGGATGCGTCTGCCGCCGTGCGCAGCGAAGGTTTGCTATGCAAACCGCGAGCGTGTACAAAAATCCGACAGGATGTACGGATTTTTGCGGCAAATCAGATACGGAAAAGGGAAATCCTGATTAGGGTTTCCCTTTTTTTGTGGAAGCCGCTCAAACCAGCCGCAGGATGCGTCTGCCGTCGTGCGCAGCGAAGGTTTGCTACGCAAACCGCGAGCGTGTACAAAAATCCGACAGGATGTACGGATTTTTGCGGCAAATCAGATACGGAAAAGGGAAATCCTGATTAGGGTTTCCCTTTTTTTGTGGAAGCCGCTCAAACCAGCCGCAGGATGCGGCTGCCGTCGTGCGCAGCGAAGGTTTGCTATGCAAACCGTGAGCGTGTACAAAAATCCGACAGGATGTACGGTTCCTTACTATTAAACAAGAGACTGCTTCGTCGCTTGGACTCCTCGCAGTGACGCAGCTATGCGTCACTCTGAGACTGATGACAAACACAGTAACAGGCTTGTTCATCTCTATAAAATCCCCCTCAATTCCCATTATTAAAGGGAAAAATCGTTGTCACTAAAAGCAAAACCCCCTCCTTTCGCAAAGGAGGGCTGGGGAGGATTTATGCAAATATATACTTTTTTACTTTGAAATGGACTTTGTCAATAAGCTGAGTGACGCAGCTATGCGTCACTCAGAGCGTCAGCGAAGAATTCAACGCCTATTGTGAACCGTCGTTCGTATTTATATTGCTCTTTCTGTATAATCAATATAACATAGTTTTACTGGGAGGCGTTATGGCGAATTCTGAGATTATCACCGAAAAAAACAATCACAAGGGCTACATCACCCTGAACCGCACTTCGGAGAACAATGCGTTCAGCATTGAGTTTGCTTTACTTCTGAATCAGGCGCTCAAGGATTTTGATAAGGACGATGATGTCCGTGTCGTTATCATACGCAATAACGGGAAGCATTTTTCAGTGGGTATTGATCTGAAAGTTCTGGAGAGCGTTGACGATGAAAAGCTTTTTGAATTCATTGCCCTTATGGATATGCACAACCACACCATAGCAAATATGAAGAAGCCTGTAATCTCCTCTGTAAAGGGTTACTGCGTGGCAAACGGCGCAGGGCTTAGCTTTGCCTGTGATCTGACTGTAGCTGCGCAGTCTGCCGTCTTCGGCACAACGGCTGTTAATGTAGGGCTTATCTGCACCGGTCCGGGCATTCCTCTGACAAAAAACATCGGCAGAAAGAAGGCAATGGAGATGGTGCTTCTGGGCGAAAGGTTTACTGCGCAGGAAATGTATGAGATGGGGCTTGTTAACCGGGTTGTGCCGGATGAGGAACTGGAAGGAAAAACTGAGGAAATAGCCGATGCCATAGCTGCAAAAAGCCCCCTTGCCGTTTCTGCGGGAAAAAGAGGAATCAGCGGTTCTTACGATATGGGTTATCATGCGGCGGTTGATAACGGAACAAAGGTTTTTGCGGAACTTTGCGCCACTGAGGACGCTGCGGAAGGGATAAGAGCATTTCTTGAAAAAAGAAAAGCCGAGTGGAAACTGCGTTAGCACTTCTCCGGTTAAACGTGTCTGAATGTTTGTTCATAAATAATAACGGAAAGGGGAAGCCGTGTCAGGCTCCCCCTTTTTATTGGTTTGCAGTAATTCAGTTTGCTAAAGAATCTCTCAGCTTGTTACGCCATGCCTTTAACCACAGCGAAATAGCCGTTATAGTTTACTACAGCCCAGACAGTGCCTGACGCTGTATCTACGCCCCATGTGCCGAGTTTGTCGTCCGACTGCCATTCGCGCTGAACGAATGTGTTCCCGCCGCCGAAGTTCTGGTTAACGGCATTTATCCATGTTCCGTCTTCATCGTTTGTAGCTATTCCGAATTTGCCGCCTGCAATTTCAGCGGAGCTGACTTTGGAAGAATCATAGCTCATGGACAGTGTGAAAACATCTGTTTGCTCGCTTCCCATGGTGTATGCCATACCGTTAAGGAAGAATATTTCACTTAAAGAATCCTGTGCGTCAAGCCAGCCTGTGTTCACATGAATATTAAACCTGCGTCCGGAAGCTGATTCCTGCTGGAGGTTGCCGTTTTTGCCGTTGATTATTTTTGCGTTCGTTCCGCCGGTGCTTGTGGAATCAACTACTGTGAGGTCTCCGCCCTGAGCGATGGTGTAGGATTCGCCGTTAAGGCTGTAGCCGAAGGTTTCTCTCTTTGAGAAGTTGAGTGTGGGTGTGGTCGAGAAACTGTCTTCCGCATATGCGGGGGCAGAGTAGAAATCCACAGTGACCACAGGACCGTCAACTGTAAAAATATAGTAGCCGACAGTATAGAGCTCCTGAGCAACGAGTTCCTGACGCTGTCCGCCCCAGAGGAGCGCATCGTTTGATTTGTTGACAAGTGTGATACCATAATCTGCCGCCGTATCTTCAACATCACTGCCCGGAGTATAAAACTTGGAGCTGTCAGAAGCGGTTACAATCTGCATAACCTTTGCTTCTGAACCGTTTAAAGATTTTACAAGGCTGCGGTCGTGCATGTGATCGTGTCCGTTTATATGGTAGCGGACGCCGTTCTCTTCAAGACTTGTTATGTATTCATCCAGTCCGGGGGCTGCAAACGTGCTGAAATCCGGAGCCAGAATATTGTCAACAGTGTAGCCGAACATGACATCAGAGTGATCCTGAGTCAGCAGCCCCTTGTGAGCAAAACAGAAGGCATGCGTATTCGCCGAGCGTCCTGAAAGCCTGCCGCTTATCCAGTCCTGCTGGTGCATGATAGGGTTTGCGGTGGTTTCAACAGCATTCTCAACGGGGGTTGTGTCGTTGTATGCTCCGTCTTCAGCAGTGAAGTGGTCAAGGAGCACAAAGCGCACGTTGCTGTAATCGAATGAGTACGAAAGTCCTGTCATGTCACTGATGTTTGCTGAAACCGGGCTTGAAAAGTTTGAACCCATGGTAAATGCTGCCGTGTTTGTTCTGGGGATTTCGGGAAGCCACTGAACATCGGGGTTCTGGACAGAGTAAGCTGTGGATTGAATGCTCTGGTTGTTCTGCTCTCCTGTGCGTGTCTGCGGAAAAAAACGGAGGAACTGTGTAGCAGCAGCAGCGGAGTCATCGTGATTGCCTCTCAGAGGGAAAAAGCCTATTCCTTCATTGTACAGTCTCTGCGTGTAACGGGCTCTTATCCCGAAACCGTCTTCGGCTGTGTAGCTGATTACCGTGCCGGTGGGAGTGTGGGTAGCGGTGAAGTTTTGTCTTGCGTCATCAGTGAGGTCTCCCACTGCGACAACAAGCTTAACGCCGTGTCTTACAAATTCGTCATTTACATTGTTGATTATGTCAACTGCGGTTGAAGCGGGGTTTTCACCGTCATCATTCTTTGTCCACTGAGTATCTGAGATAACTCCGAATTTCCATGCCGTAGAGGTGGGAAGAACTGCTCTGGGAGCCGCAGTCTCAGCGCTGTCCGAACTGGAAGAACTGCCGCAGCCGACTGTCATTCCCACAGCGGCGGCGCTCATTGCCGTTGCTGAAAGCTTAAGGAACTGGCGTCTTCCAAGTCTGGTCTTGTTGTCGTTATCATGTGACATATTATTATATCCTCCGCAAAAAAAAATTTACAGAGGCACTATGAAACTAAAAAATCAAGAAAATGTTGTACTTATTGATAATAAGTGTCAAAAAATGTCAAGTTTAGTTGATGTCTTAAATCAGCATTTTTCAAATAATTCCTTGCCATTTTGCACCTGTTTTTAATATCATGCTTGCTTAACTGAATTTGTGAAAGAAAGCGGAGAACGATAAATGCAGCTCGACATAAGCGGACTCGAAGGCTACAGGACGGAGATTGCTCAGGCAGGCTCTCTTGATGCCCTGTATCAGGTGAAAGTGAAGTATCTCGGTAAAAACGGGCTTATAAGCAACCTTAACAGACAGCTCAAGGACATATCCTCACATGAGGATAAGAAAGAGGCGGGAATGAAAATAGGCTCCCTCCGTGCGGATTTTGAAGCTCTGCACGATGCGAAGGAGCTTGAGCTCAAAGGCGCGGAAAAAAACGCCAAGCTCACGGGAGAATCTCTGGATATAACTCTTCCCGGACTTCCTTTCACCGCCGGAAGCATTCATCCTGTCACAAAGGTCTTTGACGAGATAGTGGATATTTTCAGCGCCATGGGCTTTGAGGTGGCTATAGGTCCCGAGGTTGAACACGATTTCTATAACTTTGAGGCGCTCAACATACCCAAAGAGCACCCCGCAAGAGACATGCAGGACACGTTTTACATAACAGATGAGATACTTATGCGCACTCACACATCCCCTGTGCAGGTGCGTACTATGCTGAAAAACAAACCTCCTGTGAAGATAATAGCCCCCGGAAAGGTTTACCGCTGTGACAGCGACATAACCCACACGCCGATGTTCCATCAGGTGGAAGGGCTCCTTGTGGATGAAAGAACCACCTTCGGCGACCTGAAAGGGATTCTCACTGTGTTCATACAGAAAATGTTCGGCGATAACGTGCCTGTGCGTTTCCGCCCCAGCTTCTTTCCCTTCACCGAACCCAGCGCAGAGGTGGACATGGGCTGCGTAATCTGCGGAAGCAAAGGGTGCCGTGTGTGCAAACAGACCGGCTGGCTTGAGATTCTCGGCTGCGGAATGGTTGACCCCGCCGTGTTCAAACACGTGGACTACGATGCGGAGAAATACAGAGGCTTCGCCTTCGGTATGGGTATAGAGCGTATCGCCATGCTGAAATACGGCATAGACGACCTTCGTCTGTTTTTTGAGAATCACCTCAAATTTTTGAAGCAGTTCTAGGAATCCCACGGAAGGGATTCCGCCGTGCGGAGCGAAGACGCACTCAGTGCGGCGCGAGCGTGTGAGTAACAACCACAGGATGTAGGTTTTTACGAACTATTATAAGATAAGAGAATCACCTCAAATTTTTGAAGCAGTTCTAGGAATCCCACGGAAGGGATTCCGCCGTGCGGAGCGAAGGCGCACTCAGTGCGGCGCGAGCGTGTGAGTAACAACCACAGGATGTAGGTTTTTACGAACTATTATAAGATAAGAGAATCACCTCTTTTTGAAGCAGTTCTAGGAGTTAATGTAATGAAGGTATGTATCAGCTGGTTAAACGAATTTGTAGATATATCAGGCATAGGCATAAACGACCTCTGCCACAGGCTCACAATGGCGGGGCTTGAGATCGAAGGCGTACATAAATCAGAGAGAGCCGAAAACACTGTCGTGGCAAAGGTTCTCCACCGTGAGAAACATCCCGATGCCGACAAGCTCTCCCTTTGCAGAGTTACGGACGGGACAGAGGAATATCAGGTTGTGTGCGGTGCGCCGAACGTCGCGGCGGGGCAGACAGTGCCTTTTGCCAAAATTGACGCTGTGCTCCCCGGCAATTTCAAAATCAAAAGAGCAAAAATCAGGGGAATCGAATCCTGCGGGATGATCTGCTCCGAAGCGGAGCTCGGTCTTGCCGAAAAGTCTGACGGAATAATGCCCCTGCCTGAATCTCTCCCCCTCGGTGCGGACATAAACGAGATTCTCGGACTCGGCGACACTGTGCTTGAGGTGTCCATAACTCCCAACAGGTCAGACTGTCTTAGTGTTATAGGCGTTGCCCGTGAAATAGCCGCAATATACAGCCTTCCGCTGAAAGCAAAGGAATTTAAACTTGAGGAAACGGCGGATGCCGCTTCAAACTATTCATATGTAAAAGTTAATGACGAAGAAAAATGCCCTGTCTACCTCGGCAGGGTGATAAAAGGCGTGAAAATCGCCCCCTCGCCTCTCTGGGTGCAGAACAGGCTGCGTGCCGCAGGTGTGCGCCCTATAAACAATGTGGTGGATGTTACAAACTATGTGATGTTTGAGTATGGTCAGCCGCTCCATACATTTGATCTGCGCATGATCAGAAACGGCATAGTAGTCCGAAACGCCGCCGAAGGCGAAAAGCTTCTCACCCTTGATGAAAAAGAAAGAACCCTTAAAGATTACATGCTTCTCATCTGTGATGAGGAAAAAGCGCTCGCAGTCGCCGGAATCATGGGCGGCGAGCATTCGGGAATCAGTGACGACACCACGGATGTTTTCCTTGAGTGCGCATACTTCAAGCCGGAGAGCACACGCCTCACCGCCAGAAGACTCGGCATGCAGACAGACTCATCCTACAGATACGAAAGGGGAATTGACCCGGTAAACACAATCCGCATGGTAGACTACGCGGCAAGCCTGCTTGCTTCATTTGCCGGAGGCTCAGTTTGCAGAGGCGTTCTTTCCAATGACTATAAAAGAGTTACAAAACCCGAAGTGATGTTCACCCCTGAAAAAGTGAATGCCCTCCTCGGAACTGACATAAGCACGGAAAAAATGCTGAAAATTCTCGCATCCGTGGGAATGGATGCTGAGGAATGCGCAGAAGGCTATAAGGTTACCTCCCCTTCATGGAGGGTGGACATAGAGAGATGGCAGGATGTGGCGGAAGAGGTTGCAAGGCTTTACGGCTATGACAACATCAGGGCAACCGTGCCTCTCATCCCCGCTGACAGTGACAGGCTCATGCCGCTGCTCACTCACAAAAGGCTGCTCCAGAATAAGCTCGCCTCACTGGGCTTTTCAGAGGCGGTGAACTATTCCTTCATGAACGACAAATATTTAGGCATATTTGACGATAGAGAGCGCTTCGTAATCCTCAAAAACCCCATTTCAGAGGACATGAACGCTCTTCGCACATACGTTTTCCCCGGCGTTGTATCAACTATACTCTACAACGTAAACCGCGGAGCAAAAGCGGCGAATATCTTTGAGACATCATCAGTTTATATAAAAGAAGGCGAAGGCATCCCTCTTCAGGAAACAAGGCTCGCCTTTGCCGTGTACGGCGGCTACTGGGGGCTCTCATGGAACACTAAGCCTGTTGAGGAAGCCTTCTACGCTTTAAAGGGTGTGGTTGAAAACATTCTTGCGGGCTACAATCTCGGTAAAGTAAGCTACACCCGCTCGGAAAGAGCGTTCATGCACCCGGGCAAATCCGCGGAAATCATGCTGGACGGCGAATCTCTCGGCTTCTTCGGAGAGCTTCACCCCGATACCCTTGAGGCAGTGGATTCCGACCAGCCGATCTGCGTATGCGAAATATTCCTTGAAAGGCTCCTTGAAAAAGAGCTTGAGAAGAAGAAATATTCCAAATTTTCCAAACTCCCCACAGTGTTTAAGGATTTCTCTATTGCTGTTTCAAAGTCAGTCCGCTCGGCGGATATAACCGACGCCGTGTCAAAAGAGAGCAAACTCATTGAGAGCGTCACCCTCTTCGATACTTACTCCGGCAAAGGGCTGGCTGATGATGAGATAAGCCTTGCGTTCAGAATCTTTTTCTCCGACCCTGAGAAAACACTCACGGATGAAGAAACCAACGCCGTTCTCAGAAACGCCATAGCAAAACTGGAAAAAGACTTCGGCGCAAGACTGCGCTGATTTCTTTCTTATAAGGATTCTTAAATTGAGAGAACCCTTTCTTTTACAGTAAAGAAAGGGTTCTCTCAAACTCTCTCCCCAAGAAACTGGATCTTTGTACACCGCATATGCTAAACAAGTCCATGGATGGACTTGCGCCGTGCGGAGCGAAGCCTTGCTTTGCAGGGCGCGAGCGTGTATCCAAAATTTCCATGGAGGGTAAATTTTGGATAATCTGATAAAGAGCCTGCGCCGTGCGGAGCCTTGCTTTGCAAGGCGCGAGCGGTTTCAGCCGAACCACAGGACGTTGGTTCGGCGAAGTTAATTTCGGAGGATTATAATTGGTTAAAGTCGAATTCACCGACGGCAGGATTGAGGAAATATCCCCCGCTTCAGTGAAAGATATATTGAAAAAGCTTAATCTGAAAGAGACTACAACCCTTGTCACAAGGGATGGAGAGCTTCTGACACATGATATTCACGTATATGACGGTCAGGATATAAAAATCATAAACGTGGTGAGCGGCGGCTGATGAAATGTGTTAAATGTAACGGCAATGCGGTAATTAATATCCGCCGTGCCAACGCCGCCTTCTGCAAAGAGCATTTCAATGAGTATTTCACTGAGCAGACATTGAAATCCATCAAACAGTTCCGCATGTTCCGCAAGACAGATAAAATAATGGTCTGTGTCTCCGGCGGAAAGGACAGCCTTGTCCTCTGGCATGTGCTGCATAATCTCGGCTGTGATGTAACGGGAATGTATATCGATCTTGGTATAAACGGCTATTCCGACCGCTCGAAGGAGAAAGTGACGGCATTTGCTGATAAATTCGGACTGAAAACAATCATAGTGGATCTTCGTGAAAAAGGCTATCCGATCCCTTTTGTGGCAAGACGAGCCAAAAGAGAGGACTGCGCTGTCTGCGGCACCATAAAAAGATATTACTTCAACAGGGCAGCCTATGACGGCGGTTTTGATGTTGTCGCCACGGGGCACAATCTGGATGACGAGGCATCCCGCCTGTTAGCCAACATAATGCACTGGAACGATGAATACATGGACAACACCTATCCGGTTCTCCCCGCAGGCGGGAAAATGCTGAAAAAGAAGGTCAAGCCCCTTGTGCGCCTCACAGAAAGGGAGACAGCGGCGTTTGCCATCCTCAACGGAATAGACTACGTGATGGAAGAGTGTCCGATGAGCAAAGGCGCCACAAGCCTTATTTTCAAGGAAGCGCTCAGCACTATAGAAGATAAAATGGCTGGAACGGAGATTTTCTTTTATACAAAATTTCTCGAAAGGGTTAAGGATAAAGACCGCTCAAAAACAGATTCGGACGAAATGAAAATATGTCAGACCTGCGGAATGGAGTCCTTTATGGACAAATGCACATTCTGCCGTCTGGTGGAGAAAGTTAAATGAATAAAATAGAATATGGAACCAACGTCATTTTGATTGACGAGGAAAGAGGCAAACGCCACATGACCAAACTGCGTGAGGGGCTGCGCTTCACAACGCAGTACGGCTTCATAGAGCATGACGAGATAGTTAAGATTCTTGACGGCGGAATAATCACCGCCTCAAAAGGTGTGCGCTACAGAGTGCTTAAACCCACTTATATCGACTACATCATGAATATCAAGCGCCGCGCGCAGATAATCTATCCCAAGGATACGGCAGCTATGCTCATGGAGGGCGATGTTTACCCCGGTCTTAATGTTCTTGAGGCGGGAGTGGGGCAGGGTGCGCTTTCGATAGCCATCCTCCGTGCTCTCGGCGGTAAAGGAACTCTTACAAGCTATGAGCTCCGTGAGGATTTCGCTGGTGATGCGGCAAGGTTCATAGCCGAATTTTACGGCGAAGCGCCCAACCACGATATTCAGGTACGCAATATATATGAAAGTATAGACGGCGAATATGACAGAGTGCTGCTTGACCTGCCCGAACCTTGGCAGGTTGTGCCTCATCTTGAGAAGGGACTCCGTCAGGGCGGGCTGCTTGTATGCTATCTGCCTACGATTTTACAGGTGAAGTCATGCGTGGATGCTCTGCGCGAGGCGGGGTACTATGACGAGATAAGCTCCTTTGAGCTGATTAAGCGTCCGTGGAAGGTGGACGGAAGGTCTGTAAGACCGGAGATGTGGACATTCAACCACAGCGCATTCCTTATAACCTGCCGCAAGGTGGAAAAAATGCTGCCGAAAGTGAAGCCCGAAAAGGCGGAAACTCCGGAGGAGCTTGAAGAAACTTACGAAATGCCTGAAGAAGAATAGATTTAACCAAAGGGGCGGTGAAATATCTTACCGCTCCTCCTGCTGCTCTCTCCTGCGGAAGTTTATCCTGTAGCCTATCATCTGCCCTAAAATTCCCATTGCCAGAAATAAAGGAGCAAACGCCCACGGCGTGTGTGTGCTTATCCTTATAACAGCAATAAAAACAATCGGTATATGAATACAGGCGAACCAAGCTAGGGAAAACCTTTTGGTGAAACGCCTCAAATAACCGAACGGAAGGTTCAGAATCACCGCCGCGATACATATCAGAACTATTATGCCTTGAATGTCTGTCATGGTTAATATATATGTGCATAATACGGATAAGTAAACGGAAATGTTGTAAATAAATGTAGCCTCTAAACGGGCGGCAGGGCGGATGCAGATGAAAATTCTCCTCATAGGTCTGGGCGGTTTCTTCGGAGCCGTAGCGAGATACGGGGTGTCAAAGGCTTCTCTCTTTATAATGGGCGGCAGGTTCCCTCTCGGAACCTTCTTTGTAAACGTGTCCGGTTCATTCCTTCTGGGCTGCGTCATGGGTTCTCTGTTCTTCCGCAGCACGTCCGGAGAAAACCTGCGTCTGCTAGTCGGTATGGGCTTTCTCGGGGCGTTCACAACCTTTTCAACATTCAGCGTGGAAACAATTCTGCTTTTTGACGAAGGCAGATACCTCGCAGGCTCGGCAAACGTATTCGCAAATCTTTTCTTAAGCCTTGCTGCCGCTCTCATCGGCATGTGGCTTGTGAAGCAATAGGAGCATAACAATGGGCGGAAGCATATTCGGCAGAAATTTCAGAATAGCCACCTTCGGCGAAAGCCACGGGAAATCGGTCGGCGTGGTGCTGGACGGATGTCCGGCGGGACTGGAACTCACGGAGGATGATGTTCAGCTTGAGCTCAACCGCCGCCGTCCCGGGCAGAGTGATGTCAGCACTCCCAGAGACGAAAAGGATAAGGTGGAGTTCCACAGCGGCATATTTGAAGGCAAAACCACCGGACACCCTATAATGATGCTTGTATATAATGAGAACCAGCGGTCTAAGGACTACAGCGAGGTGAAGGATCTCTTTCGCCCCGGGCATGCGGACTTCACATATACCTCAAAATACGGCTTCAGGGACTACAGAGGCGGCGGCAGAAGCTCCGCAAGAGAGACCATAGGCAGAGTGTGCGCCGGTGCTGTGGCTAAAAAGCTGCTCTCAGGAAAAGGGGTAAGCGTCATAGCTCACGTCAAACAGGTGGGCAGCATTAAGGCGTTGGAGTTTGACGCGGAATATATAGAGAAAAATCCTGTGAGATGCGCCGACAGAAACGTTGCGGAAAAGATGAGAAGTCTTATATTAAGTATTTCGGAACAAGGTGACTCCATAGGAGCGGTTGTCGAAGTTATTATAAAGGGTGTACCCGTGGGAATAGGCGAGCCTGTCTTTGATCGTATCGAGGCGGAGCTGGCAAAGGCGATCCTCTCAATACCCGCCGTAAAGGGTATAGAATTCGGCAGCGGGTTTGAGGCGGCGACGCTCAGGGGAAGCGAAAATAACGATGAAATCTCCAAATACGGCTTCCTTTCAAATAATGCGGGCGGAACTCTCGGCGGTATCACCACAGGGCAGGATATTATCTTCCGCTTCCCTGTAAAGCCTGCGTCATCAATAACCGTACCCAAGAAAACCATCGATCTCTTCGGCAATGAGAAGGAGATCGTCACCAGAGGCAGACATGATGCCTGTGTCGCTCCGAGGGTCGTTCCCGTTGCGGAGGCAATGTCGGCAATGGTTCTGGTGGATATGATAATGGCTGACAATGCGGGACGTAATCTTTTTTAAAAATTTATTAAAAAAGATGTTGACTTAACTCTGCCGTTTTCGTATAACAATCTTCCGCTGAGAGCCGGGCTTGATTGCTGCGGGCGAGAGCGGGTGAGAGATTACGAGAGTGTTTGACAGAAGAATAACTTGTTAAGGCTGTTAACAAATTTTTTAAAAAAAGTTGTTGACTTCCTAAGCGGAATTTCTTATAACTACCTTCCCCTGAGCGTTGAGCTTGGATGTTTCGAGGTGAGAGGGGAGAGTGTTAGAAAGCAGGATATTTCGTTTAGGGTTTCGGTTAAAAACTTTTAGAAAAAAGTGGTTGACAATCTGAGCGGGATTCTTTATAAAGTTCTTCCGCCGCCTGAGAGGGCGGGGAGAAAAAGCAGTTGTTTGACATTAGAATAGGCCGGTCCGAGAAAAGGATAAAGAGAATAACATGAGTTTGGATGGAGAGTTTGATCCTGGCTCAGAACGAACGCTGGCGGCGTGCTTAACACATGCAAGTCTAGGGGAATTCGCTTTCGGGCGATAGTACACTGGCGAACGGGTGAGTAACGCGTGAGGAACCTACCCTGAAGATTGGGACAACACAGAGAAATTTGTGCTAATACCGGATAAGCCCACGTACTTAGTTGTGTGTGGGAAAAGACGGGGTAACCTGTCGCTTTGGGATGGCCTCGCGTGCCATTAGCTAGTTGGTAGGGTAATGGCCTACCAAGGCTACGATGGCTAGGCGGCCTGAGAGGGTGGCCGCCCACACTGGAACTGAGACACGGTCCAGACTCCTACGGGAGGCAGCAGTGGGGAATTTTGCGCAATGACCGAAAGGTTGACGCAGCAACGCCGCGTGTATGATGAAGGCTTTCGGGTCGTAAAGTACTTTCAGTGGGGAAGAATGGCATGAGGAGTAACTGCCTTGTGATTGACGGTACCCACAGAAGCAGCCCCGGCTAACTCCGTGCCAGCAGCCGCGGTAATACGGAGGGGGCAAGCGTTGTTCGGAGTCACTGGGCGTAAAGAGCTCGTAGGCGGCGATGTAAGTCGGGAGTTAAAGGCAACAGCTCAACTGTTGTAGGGCTTCTGAAACTACATTGCTAGAGTACCAGAGAGGTATGCGGAATTCCCTGTGTAGCGGTGAAATGCGTAGATATAGGGAGGAACACCGGTTGCGAAGGCGGCATACTGGCTGGTAACTGACGCTGAGGAGCGAAAGCGTGGGTAGCAAACAGGATTAGATACCCTGGTAGTCCACGCTGTAAACGATGGATGCTAGGTGTTGGATGTAACCACATTCAGTGCCGAAGCTAACGCATTAAGCATCCCGCCTGGGGAGTACGGTCGCAAGACTGAAACTCAAAGGAATTGACGGGGGCCCGCACAAGCGGTGGAGCACGTGGTTTAATTCGATGCTAACCGCAGAACCTTACCCGGGTTTGACATCTTCAAAATACGATAGAGATATTGTAGTGCTTACTTTCAGTAAGAATTGAATGACAGGTGCTGCATGGCTGTCGTCAGCTCGTGCCGTGAGGTGTTGGGTTAAGTCCCGCAACGAGCGCAACCCCTGCTTTTAGTTGCCATCGGGTCAAGCCGGGCACTCTAGAGGAACAGCCGTCGACAAGGCGGAGGAAGGTGGGGACGACGTCAAGTCATCATGGCCCTTATGTCCGGGGCTACACACGTGCTACAATGGCGTATACAGAGGGCAGCGAGACAGTGATGTTAAGCGAATCCCAGAAAGTACGCCTCAGTTCAGATTGTAGTCTGCAACTCGACTACATGAAGTCGGAATCGCTAGTAATCGCAGGTCAGCAAAACTGCGGTGAATACGTTCCCGGGCCTTGTACACACCGCCCGTCACACCACGGGAGTCGACCGTACCTGAAGCCGGTGGCCTAACCTTTTAGGAGGGAGCCGTCTATGGTATAGTTGGTAACTGGGGTGAAGTCGTAACAAGGTAGCCGTACCGGAAGGTGTGGCTGGATCACCTCCTTTTTAAGGAAAGAATCAAAAAAATCCTAAAACCCTCTCCATTGGGTATTAGGTTTCTAAGATAACTATCTCGGACCGGCCTTAATTATTTATATAAGGCGTAAGTAGGCCTGCTAACTGAAAGGTGCTTGAAGAGACTTTGCCGAAGTACTTCAGGACACAGGATGTGTCCCGTGGAGCGCGCACCGCAGCGAATGCGAGGAGCGCAAGCGAAACGAGAGCAGCAAGGAGCTTTGCTCCGCAGGCTGCGAGTGAGAAAAAAGTTCATGAAGAACCTTTTTTCGAGCATCTTTTAGTTAGTAGGGGCCTATAGCTCAGACGGTTAGAGCGCACGCCTGATAAGCGTGAGGTCGGTGGTTCGAGTCCACCTAGGCCCATGTTATTAAGGTTTAAAGCTAATGCTGGCTTAGAGAGTTGGTATTAGTTGTAAGTCTTACCCGGGGGTGTAGCTCAGCTGGGAGAGCACCGCCCTTGCAAGGCGGGGGTCAGGAGTTCGATCCTCCTCACCTCCATTTAACAATCCAAAATTTACCATCCATGGAAATTTTGGATACATGCTCGCGGATTGCGAAGCAATCCTTCGCTACACACGGTGAGTTTCCTTTTTTGGAAACTTTAGTTAAGCCGAGTCTGTTAAGTTAGATGGCGATGGGTAGGTGATGTTGTTTGAAAGTTGTTTAGTAAGGTTATGAAGTTAATTCATAGTCTCATTGAGTAACTTGGAAACGGGTTATAGGGTACACGATGTACCCCACGGAGCGCGCACGGTAGCGAATGCGAGGAGCGCAGGCGAAGTGAGAGCAGAAAGGAGCTTTGCTCCGCATGCTGCGAGTGAGTAAAAAGTTCAGGACGAATTTTTTAGGAACTATAGTGTTTGAAAATTGAATAGGCTGTAAGAGATAAGGGAAGCTCGAGTAGACGATGCATAATTAAAAAAGTTAAGCTACTAAGGGCAAATGGTGGATGCCTAGGCGATGACCGGCGAAGAAGGACGTGGCAAGCTGCGATAAGCTGCGCGGAGCCGCTAACAGGCTTTGAGGCGCAGATTTCCGAATGGGGAAACCCTATATACCCTTTATGAGGGAGCGAACTCAGGGAAGTGAAACATCTCAGTACCTGAAGGAAGAGAAAGTAATAACGATTCCGTAAGTAGCGGTGAGCGAAACCGGAAGAGCCTAAACCAAGCTTTCGGGCTTGGGGTTGTGGGGCCTGCAATATGTACGCATGAATCTAGCAGAACAGTCTGGAAAGGCTGACCAGAGAAGGTGAGAGTCCGGTATGCGAAAGTGAATTGCGGCTAGCGGTGTCCCCGAGTACCACGGAGAATGAGAAGCTTTGTGGGAATCTGGGAGGACCATCTCCTAAGGCTAAATACGAGTCATCGACCGATAGTGAACCAGTACCGTGAGGGAAAGGTGAAAAGAACCCTTGTTAAGGGAGTGAAATAGAACCTGAAACCATTTGCCTACAAGCCGTCAAAGCATCTAATGATGTAATGTCGTGCCTTTTGCATAATGAGCCTGCGAGTTACCGTATGCAGCAAGGTTAAGCAGTTATGCGCAGCCGTAGGGAAACCGAGTCTTAATAGGGCGCAAGTTGCGTGCGGTAGACCCGAAGCCAGACGATCTATCCATGGGCAGGGTGAAGTAACCGTAATAGGTTATGGAGGCCCGAACCGGTAAACGTTGAAAAGTTTTCGGATGACCTGTGGATAGGGGTGAAAGGCCAATCAAGTTTGGTGATAGCTGGTTCTCCTCGAAATGCATTTAGGTGCAGCCTCATGCGTTAGTTGTTGGGGGTAGAGCACTGTTTTGGCTAGGGGGCATACCGCTTACCGAACCTTGACAAACTCCGAATACCAGCAACCCAGAGCATGGGAGTGAGACAGTGGGTGAGAAGGTCCATTGTCGAGAGGGTAAGAGCCCAGACCGCCGGCTAAGGTCCCGGAGTGTATGCTAAGTGGTAAAGGATGTGAAGATACTGAAACAGCCAGGAGGTTGGCTTAGAAGCAGCCATCCTTTAAAGAAAGCGTAACAGCTCACTGGTCTAGTGTTTTTGCGCCGAAGATATAGCGGGGCTAAGCATACCACCGAAGCCGCGGACTCGTATTTTATACGAGTGGTAGAGGAGCATTCTGCACAGCTTTGAAGGTAATGCGGCAAGCATTGCTGGAGCGTGTTGAAGAGATAATGCAGGCATTAGTAGCGATAAAAAGGGTGAGAAACCCTTTCGCCGAAAACCTAAGGTTTCCACCGGCAGGGTAATCCGCGGTGGGTCAGTCGGCCCCTAAGGCGAGGGAGAAATCCGTAGTCGATGGGAAACAGGTCAACATTCCTGTACCTGTATATGTGCGTTTGACGATGTGGTGACGGAGAAGGTTAGGCAGTCCGGGTGTTGGACGTCCCGGTTTAAGGTAGTAGGGAGTTCCGGTAGGCAAATCCGCTGGAATAATTCTGAGAACTGATGACGAGTCTTCGTAATGAAGATGAAGCTGTTGATACCATGCTTCCGAGAAAAACCTCTAAGGAGTACATAACAGACCGTACCGCAAACCGACACAGGTAGGTAGGGAGAGAATCCCAAGGCGTTCGAGATAACTCCAGTTAAGGAACTCGGCAAAATGCCACCGTAACTTAGGGATAAGGTGGGCTCCGAGTAATTGAAAGGACTAGCTCCTGTAGGTGAAAGGAGTTGCAGATGAGAGGCCCAGGCGACTGTTTATCAAAAACACAGCACTCTGCTAACTGGCAACAGGATGTATAGGGTGTGACGCCTGCCCGGTGCTGGAAGGTTAATAGGAGATGTCAGCGCAAGCGAAGCATTGAATTGAAGCCCCAGTAAACGGCGGCCGTAACTATAACGGTCCTAAGGTAGCGAAATTCCTTGTCGGGTAAGTTCCGACCTGCACGAATGGCGTAACGATCTGGGCGCTGTCTCAACTGGAATCTCGGCGAAGTTGCATTAGCGGTGAAAATGCCGTTTACCCGCAGCAGGACGGAAAGACCCCGTGCACCTTTACTACAGCTTGGCAATGATATTTGGTATTAAATGTGTAGGATAGGTGGGAGACTATGAGACGTGGACGCTAGTTTGCGTGGAGTCGCCCTTGAAATACCACCCTTTTGGTGCTGAATATCTAACCTGGACGGTGTGTAGCCGTAGGGACATTGTCTGGCGGGTAGTTTGACTGGGGCGGTCGCCTCCGAAAGAGTAACAGAGGCGCGCGAAGGTACCCTCAGGTTGGTCGGAAACCAACTGTCGAGCGTAAAAGTATAAGGGTGCTTGACTGCGAGACCTACAAGTCGAGCAGGTGCGAAAGCAGGCTTTAGTGATCCGGTGGTTCCGCATGGAAGGGCCATCGCTCAACGGATAAAAGGTACGCCGGGGATAACAGGCTGATCTCCCCCAAGAGTTCACATCGACGGGGAGGTTTGGCACCTCGATGTCGGCTCATCACATCCTGGGGCTGAAGTAGGTCCCAAGGGTACGGCTGTTCGCCGTTTAAAGTGGTACGCGAGCTGGGTTCAGAACGTCGTGAGACAGTTCGGTCCTTATCCGCTGCGGGCGCAGGAGATTTGATGGGATCTGACCCTAGTACGAGAGGACCGGGTTGGACAGACCTCTGGTGCGTGGATTGTTCCGCCAGGAGCATGGTCCAGTAGCCAAGTCTGGACTAGATAACCGCTGAAAGCATCTAAGCGGGAAACTAACCTAAAGATAAGATCTCCCCTGAGCGCACTTGAAGACTACAAGATTGATAGGCTGGGTGTGTAAGCACTGTGAGGTGTTGAGCTAACCAGTACTAATCGCGCGATGGGCTTAGCGCAGCATGTCGAAAGAGTTTCCCTTATATCTTACAGCCTATTTATGAAGATGTTTTACATGAGAGAATATGTTTAAGGTTTCTCTGGTGGTCTTAGCGGAGGGGTTACACCTGTACCCATTCCGAACACAGAAGTTAAGTCCTCCAGCGCCGATGATACTTAGCTAAGAGAGAGCTTGGGAGAGTAGGTCACTGCCAGAGATTAAAAATATGAAAGCCCGATGTCGAAAGATGTCGGGCTTTCCTGCGTTTAAGGGACAAATACAGTGACCTGCTCTCCCGCACACAGGAAGTGTGTGCTTTAGAAGCGTAGGCACATTCACTGTGCCTTAAGCGTGTGAGTAAACCGGACAGGACGTAGCGGTTTACTCCGTTAAGTCAGACGTAGGTCACTGCCAGAGATTAAAAATATGAAAGCCCGATGTCGAAAGATGTCGGGCTTTCCTGCGTTTAAGGGACAAATACAGTGACCTGCTCTCCCCCGCACACAGGAAGTGTGTGCTTTAGAAGCGTAGGCACATTCACTGTGCCTTAAGCGTGTGAGTAAACCGGACAGGATGTGCAGTTTGGTGTTATGAAGAGAGAGATTGCTTCACCCTTTGAGGGTTCGCAATGACAGCAGTTTATGTCACTGCGAGGAGCGAAGCGATGCGGCAGTCTCTAAATATACCGACGTAAACAGTTCCAAGGAAGGAACTCGCCGTTGCGGAAATGACAGTCTGGAGACGGCATGCAAAATGCCGTCCCAGCTTGTCAATACAGTTGATATGTTTATTTTTCTTCTTTTGCGATTGTCAAACCGGCAATACGGCCGAAAACTATAGGTCGTGCCAGACCGATAAGATCCATAGCGCCCGCACTCTCTCCGGCGGCATACAGACCGGGGATAGGCTTGCGGTTCCAGTCAAGCACCCGTGCTTTAGGGTTGATAGTTACTCCGCCAAGAGTATTGTGCTTTTGGATACCCCATTTAATGGCATGGAAAGGCGGTTTAATAATTTGTGCCGTTATTTCCTGCTTACCGAAATCTTCATCTTTTCCTTTTGCAACCAGCTCGTTGTAGCGTTTAACAGAGGCAGCCAGATTCGCGCCGGGAACCTTTATGGCAGACGCCAGCTCTTCCAGAGTATTGCCCTTACCGTACATGAAGGTTTCAACATTCTCACCGGGTTTAAACTCAAGTTTTTGCTTCATACGTGATGTTTCGTCCATAATAATCCACACAACGGGACCATCTTTATCCGTGGTTTGTGTGGCGCAGATCTGTGCAAAATAGAATGGTTTTGACCCTCCTACCCATGCGGGGTTGTCTTCACCAATCTCTTCATTCATAAAGCGGTTTCCTTCTGCATTGACGTAGATACTTTCGCTGTCGAGAAAGCCATCTTCAAACCCGCTGATTCCGAATGGTGCCCCTGAGCGGTGCCAGAGCGAACCCGGGTGACGGTGCCAGCCGTGCCAGTCACTTCCGCGATCAGTAGACAGCGATGCGCCAATCGCAATTGCAGCCTCAATGCCTTTTCCGTCATTCTTTACATAGGGCTCGCCGGTGATGTGGGGATACCTTGTAAGCCAAGGTAAAAAGAGCTGCTTGAGGTTGTCGTTGCCGTTCCAGCTGCCTGTGCCGAGAAATACGGCTTTCTTGCCTTTCATATATATTGTTTTGCCGTTGTAAGTAGCTTCTATACCCACAACACGCCCGCCATTATCCTCACGGATGATTTTGGTCATTTTGCAGCTAAGCATGAACTCAACACCGCCTTCTTCCGCTTTATCGTAGAGAGGCCATATAATACCTGCTCCTCCGGATGTCAAATCACCGGGTTTGCCGTTGTCGCGATCTACAAGAGTCTGAGCAGTGGTTGTAAAGTAACGGGAGCCACGGTAAACCTGAGACATTTTGCTGACGTTGGCTTTGATAAATGCGCAGCCCATCTTATCCAGCCAGTTCCATGTATCCAGACTGTTATCTGCAAAAGCACGCGCCATGCCCTCGCCGTCTTCAGCGCCGGAGATCTTACGCCACATGCCCATTGTTACCTTCCGGTTGTCAACAGTATCAACTTTCATGGTGGCATCCGTACGCAGATTCGGAACAGTACGATCTTCATAGATAATGTCTGCTGTTTCAACATATCCGAGATCCTTTTGCATACGCGTTCCGCCGCCAATACCCAGATTGCCGCCCGAAAGAATACCTTTGCCTCCTATCTTGTTATTTGCGTCGATAGCAATAACAGATGCACCGCTTTCAGCCGCAGCCGCCGCGCAGCTCAGCCCGGCAGGACCGGTGCCGATTACAATAACATCCGCCTCGTAATCCCACTTTTTCACCGATACCGAACCCGTTGTCGCAAGCGATGTTGACGCACCGCCGACAGCCAGTATCGCAGCGCCGACGGTCAAACCGGACACCTTCATAAAATCCCTCTTGGTTAACATTTTACTTCCAAGACCGCCTTTCTTTTCAGCCATGATTATCTCCTTTACAATTTCTGTAAAAATAAAACCTATCAGGTCTATTTCTCTTTTAAATTCGTTTAGTTGTGGCAAGTACCGCATTTATATACACCGGCGTGGTGACAGGTGCGACATGCCTCGTTTGCAGCTTCCGCAAGATTTGTTTCTGTATGCATCCGGTGACAGGAGGTGCATGTAACCAGATTATGCTGCTTGCTCTTGTTGATCTCTGTTCTTACAATATGCGGATTGACAATAGTTCCCTCAGAGTCTTGAACTAAAACCGTATCTTTTGTGCGCTCGCTTAGGTCTTCCCACCCGCCATGGCAGGCAATACAATTCTCCTCACCCATTTTGGTTCTTTTAAGGCGCTTCAGCTTTGAGGTATCAGTGGACATTTTTCTGTGCGCAACAGCAAGCCTATCTTCCTGTGAATGGCAAGATGTACAGCTTTCTTCACTGTGAGCGTAAATCAGGCATTTTTCATTTGTCAATGTATCCGCCTCATGAGTGTGGCATAGCGCGCAATCCGTATCCATGCTCCATTCAGCAGGTATGCCACTCTTTGATACGGCAACATCGCATACCGTCAGGATAAAAATCAAAACCAAAGGCACTATGCTTTTTTTCAAACTCAGCATAACTAACTCCTAATTAGAAATATTTCTGATAAATATAAAGCAAGTTTATTGCCAAATAGAAAGAGCATTATCTATCAGTTGTTTATAATTCAAGAGCGATCGTTTCTATGCATTATGCACTGCAATATGCATAGACAATGCAAATTGCATGTTAGCTTTTTGTGTGTTATAAATGCTTATGAAATATTTAATTATCTTAATTTTTATTCTATTTTCCGCTCCGGTATACGCACAGGAAAGCTGTAATATTATTTACGGACTGAGATCTGATCCGTATAAACCCTATGAATGGATTGATGAACAGGGCAAGCCTCACGGCATGAATGTGGATCTTCTTAAACAAATGTCCAAAAAAGCCGGCTGTACATACAGCATCATCACAGGAGAACGGGATGAACTGCTTGATAAATTGAAGAACAATGAGATCACAATGATGAGCATGTCACCGATACCGCAATCCGATCAGTTTGCCGCATATATAGAGCAGTCAGTTGTAATATACCGCTATGCGGTGAACAGGATAGCTGATCCTCCCATAGACGATATGGAAGACTGGCGAGACAAAAATGTCCTTTTTATGAAAGGAAGCTATACAGACAGCTATCTCCAGCAACACAAGGATGGATATAATCTGGAGCTTACGGGGTATCAAAACCATGAGGATATGGTGAAGGATTTTCTGGCGGGGAAAGGAGATTTTTTTGTGGCTAGTCTCCCGTCCATACTGAGCCTGCCAAGGCAGTATGAGATAAAGATCTGCGGTTACCCCATGATGCCCACGATATACGGCTTTGCCATAAATAAAACCAATACCGCCCTATACGCCAGACTGAACAATGCCATGGAGGATCTGAAAGCATCCGGAGACTACTTTGAAATAATGAAAAAGTGGTCGCGTTCGCAGGATACGCCTTTGTGGCATAAATATATCATACCAATCGTATTGACTGTTATGCTGATGATCATCCTTATTCTTTTATGGAACAAATCCCTCCATATGCGTGTACAGCAGAAAACAGCGTCTCTGAACACTCTGACAGGGTTACTGCAAATGCTTCTGGATGTCTTGCCTGAACAAATCTATCTGATTAATGTGAAAGGTCTGCCTGTATGGTCAAACGCCGCGTCCTCCAGTTCAGATTTTTCCATTGAGCTTATAAGAAATGAGATTGAACAGGCAATAGCGACAAACAAATCGTTTGAAACAAAACGCTTTCTCGACAATACCGAAACATGGGAGGTATCCGGCATTATTCTGGAAAAAGGCGAGGATCCGCTGTTGATTATTGCGTCCAACATCACAGAAAAGGTGCGCCAGCGCGATGAATTGCTCGTCATTGACAGAATGACCGCCCTTGGCAATATGGCGGCAAACATTGCACATGAGATCAATAATCCCGCGAGTATTATCATGCACAATATCGATTTTTTGCAAAAGCTTTCAAATGATATACATATATATGCGGACACGCCTGAATCAGCAAAACGCTTTGCCGGGCTTAACTGGATTGATGCGCGTCAGGAAGAGATCTCCGCACATACAATCATTACAGAAAATATACGGCGTATCATAAACACTGTTAACGATCTCAAAACATTCAGCAAAAAACGCGATGACGCCTATGCTCTGGTGGATTTAAAACTTATCCTTAATAATTCCGTTCGCTTTATAAGCTATTTCGTCAAAAGTTTCACCAAAAATTTCACCTGCCGAATTGATGAACCGGTTGCTCTCATTAAAGGGCACTCCCAACATATAGAGCAGATCATAATCAACCTTATTCAGAACGCATGCTACGCACTTACAGATAATTCACAGGCGATAACATGCAGTCTGAGTGAATCTGAAGACGGCAAGTATGTCGTATTTTACATAGAAGACGAAGGCTGCGGCATGAGCCCCGCAGTAAAAAAGAAAGCATTTGAAGCATTTTACACTACCCGCAAAAACGGCACGGGGTTGGGGTTATCAATCGTCGCGAGCATTGTTAAAGAGCACCGTGGGCACTATGCCATAGATTCTGTTGAAGGGGAAGGCACGTGTATCAGGATATTTTTCCCCAAGGAGACATTATGACATCAATCCTTCTGATAGATGACGAAAGGGATTGGCTTGTCTCTTTCAGGCGGACGCTTTTGCAGTATGACGTGACTTCATCTGAAAAGATCCGCACGGCTCAAAACGAGGATGAAGTTTTTAACATTTTAAAGCAGGCGGATACGGATCTTGTTTTTCTGGATTTAATGCTTGGTGATATATCCGGAAAAGATGTACTGCACAGGATCAAACAGAAATATCCCCGACTGCCTGTTATCATAATGACAGGGGTAAACGATATTCATATGGCGCTGGATTGCGGGAAACTGGGCGCCATGGATTATATGGTAAAAACATCCCTTATAGAAGAACTGATAAGTAATATTAAACGCATTATTAAAATACATCAGCTTGAAAGAGAAAATAACGCGCTGAAAGACGGACTGTTTTCTATGGATGAAGAATTTCTGGTATTTAAGGATTTCATCACTAAGAGCAGCCGCATACATTCGGTATTCAAATATCTGACTGCCTTAGCCGTAAGTCCATACCCAATCCTGATCACCGGCGAAAGCGGCGTTGGGAAAGGCGTGCTTGCCAAAGCCACCGCAGAGCTTTCCCGCCCCGGCAGACCTTTTGTATCTATAAATGTAAGCGGTCTTGATGCGCACGCCTTTTCAGACACCCTGTTCGGGCATAAAAAAGGCGCCTTTACCGGGGCTGATTCAAGCCGTATGGGAGCCATACAGCAGGCAGATGACGGAACACTGTTTCTTGATGAAATTGGTGATCTTCCGAATGCGCTTCAGCTAAAACTCCTGTATCTCGCACAGGATGGGGAATATCAGCAGCTTGGATCGGATGTGGCAGGTAAATCTCGCGCAAGACTGATTTTTGCCACAAATCAAAATCTGGAAAACAAATGCAGAGCCGGAGAGTTTCGGCAGGATCTCTACTACAGATTGAATACCCACTTTGTGCACATACCGCCGCTCAGGGAAAGACCGGAGGACATCGCCGTTTTATTTCACCACTTCATCAATCAAGCATCTAAAGAGTTTCAAAGAAGTGTCCCTGAAATAACTCAGGATGCCCTTAACTTAATAAACGCCTATTCTTTTCCCGGAAACACCCGCCAATTACGGGCGATCTGCTTTGATCTGCTCGCACGGGCTCAAAATAAAATTCAGGCAAAAGATCTGCGGAATTATCTGACATCCAATGAAGCCAAAACTGATTTTAATGAAAAGCAGCTGCCAAAAGTTGACGAAGTCATAGATAAGCTTATCAGTGATGCCATGAAACTTGCAGGCAATAACCAAACCAAAGCCGCCGCAATGATTGGAATATCCCAGTCAACTTTAAGCAGACGCTTAAGGAAGTAACTTTTAAAAAAAACTGAATTATCAACAAAGTATACGGCAGAAACTGAGGCGGGGACTGGCGGATCGGATAAATTTCCACGACACCGAAAGACCGCATTCTTCTCTGTTTCAGTCTAAAAACTGTACAGAGGATGTGGATCTCCTCTGTTCTACAGTTAATCTGTCTATTGACGATGCCTGATATTTATTAAGCCGATGATAGTGATAATTATTGATTAGTCATGCCTTGCAATTTGCCCCTTTGCAGGTATATCCTAGTATATGTGTATGAACAGCACACAAATCACTAGGAGGCTATTATGTCAAAAAAGTCTGACATGACACGCAGAAATTTTTTGAAGGCAACGGGCGTTGCAGCAGGCGCTGCGGCTCTGAGCGGGAGCATACTGAGTGTTACAACTGCTGAAACCCATGCTGCTGAAATGAAGCATTCGGCTCAACTACCCTCCGAAAACACAAGAATTTCGCCGAAGGGCAAGATGTTTTTCACTAATGAACTGGAATTTGCCACTCTGTCCGAAGCTTCCGAAAGGATTTTTCCAAAGGATGAGAACGGACCCGGAGCCAAGGAACTGGGCGTTCCCTTTTTCATCGATAACCAGCTTGCCGGAGCCTACGGATACAACGCTCGTGAATACATGTCGGGACCCTTCTTTAAAGGGGCTCCAACACAGGGCTACCAGACACCTCTTCCCAAACGTGATATTTTTTCTAAAGGGTTGAGTGCTCTTAACAGCTATTCGCAGATGACATTCCAAAAGAATTTCCCTGAACTTAAAGATGCTGACAAAGACGTGATTCTCAAAATGTGCGAATCCGGCGCTATTCCTACAGAAGGCTTTACCTCAGCGTACTTTTTTTCTCTCCTGCGGGGGGCTGTGCTGGCGGGCGTGTATGCTGATCCTATCTACAGCGGCAACAGCAATATGAACGGCTGGCGAATGAAGCAGTATCCGGGCGCTCAGATGAGCTATTTCGACATCATAAAAAGCAGGAATTTTGAGAAGATTGAACCCGTTTCCCTTGCGGATATGTATTAAGAGCGGAAGGATATTGATATGGCAGCAGAACTTAAAAAAGTGAATGTGGTTACTGTCGGCGTCGGTTTTACAGGCGGCATAGTCGCTTCCGAATGCGCAAAAGCGGGCTTAAGCGTTGTCGGGCTTGAAAGGGGCGGCTACAGGACAGTTGAAGACTTCATGGAAATACATGACGAATGGCGTTACGCAGTGAATTACGGCTTGATGCAGGATCTCTCAAAGGAGACAATAACCTTCAGAAACGACCGCAACATGAAAGCTCTGCCAATGAGAAAGCTTGGCTCCTTCCTGCTGGGCGATGGTCTCGGCGGAGCAGGAGTGCATTGGAACGGGCTGAATTTCAGGTTTTTTCCGTATGATTTCAAAATCAAAACCATGACGAAAGAACGCTATGGCAGCAAGCTGTCCGGAGACTACCTTATTCAGGACTGGGGGCTGAGCTATGAACAGCTTGAACCGTATTACACTAAATTCGAGAACATCATAGGTGTTTCAGGCGAATCAGTCAGCCCGTTTGACGGAAAAAGATCCTCACCCTATCCGCTGCCGCCTCTTGTGAAGACTTCTGTCATGGAGATCTTTGAAAACGGCGCAAAAAAATCCGGCTGTCACCCTTATGTGCTTCCGGCGGGTATAGCCTCGCAGGCTTATACAAACCCTGACGGCGCTGAGCTTAACCCCTGCGAATACTGCGGCTACTGTGAAAGGTTCGGCTGCGAGTACAACGCCAAGGCAAGCCCCATAAATACAGTGATCCCCGTTGCTCAGAAGACAGGTAATTTCGAGCTGCGCTGCAACGCTAATGTTGTGGAAGTGCTGAAAAAAGGAAACATGGTCACAGGTGTACGATACATAAACACTCTTACACTGGAAGAATTTATACAGCCAGCGGATGTGGTTGTTCTCGGCAGCTATGTAATGAACAACGCCAAGCTTCTCATGGTTTCCGGCATCGGTGAAATGTATGATCCTATGACGGGCAAAGGCACTCTGGGCAAAAACTACTGTTATCAAATCACCCCGGGCGCTACCGGATTTTTTGATGATCAGATGAATTTATTCGCCGGGGCAGGCGCACTGGCTATAGGTGTGGATGATTTCAACGGAGACAACTTCGATCATTCAGGGCTTAACTTCATTCACGGGGGGCTCATATCAATGCTCCAGAGCGGTAAACGCCCCATAGAGACCAACGCTGTTCCTGCCGGCACTCCTTCATGGGGCGCAGCGTTTAAAAAAGCTTCTATCAACAGTTTCACACGTTCGCTGGGTGTGGGCGCTCAGGGGGCATCAATGCCCCATAGGGAAAATTATCTTTCACTTGATGATACTTATAAGGATGCTTACGGTCTGCCGCTGCTCAGGATGACATACAACTTCACAGAGCAGGACAGGGCAATGTTCGATTTCCTTACAGGGAAGATAGATATGATAGTGAAAAATATGGGCGCCAAATCAGTCGGACTGAAATCCAACAGCAAGGATTACAACATTGTGCCTTACCAGACCACCCACAATACAGGCGGCACAATCATGGGCAGTGATCCTGAGGAAAGCGTAGTGAACACATATCTCCAGCATTGGGACGCTGAAAATCTGTTTGTCGTGGGCGCGGGCAACTTCCCCCACAACGGCGGCTGCAATCCAACGGGAACAGTGGGCGCACTCGCCTACAGATGCGCCGACGGCGTGCTGAAGTATTCCAAAAAGAGCGGTTCGCTGGTTTAAGATAACAACTGTATTGATGCAAAGAGCCCCGGAATTCTCCGGGGCTCTTTGTTGCTTTAATGTGCAACTTCACTTTTTGGCAGATTAATTATCTGATAAATTGACATATGGAAACAAAATCCGCATTTGCCGAAGGCGCAGAAGCCTTCACCTATTACGGTAAGTTTAAGAAAAGTCCTTATCACTAAAGCGATATGGATGCCTATGACTGGAGCCTTGGTTATTCTGCCGCTGAAAAGGCTTATAAGGAAGGTGTTTCAGCATATTATGACGGCAGAAAAGGGTTTTACCCCCTTTCCGCTATTACCCAGTGTCCTGAATCATCATCTATTATCGTGCATGTACAGCCGAGTTTTTCAAATGACTCCGCCATAACCGCGGGAGTAAGCTTCTGCTTAAATTTCTGGCTGACCTTCTCTTTCCACGCAGGGTTTTCCTTGGACATTTCAGCGTCAACTTGTTCAAAAATTTCTTTTGTTCCGAAGCCGCCGCCGATATATATTTTCCCGCCAGTTGAGAGGATTCTTAGCAGTTCGGCGAATCCTTTTTCATAATCATCCCAGAACCAGACGGAACCGCGGCTGATGATGAGATCCACGCTTGCGTTATCCACCGGAATATCCTCGGCTGCGCATACGATCCCCTTAACACAGTGGGAAACGCCCCTTTCCTCTGCCCTGTTTATGGCTATCTCAATGGCATCGGGGTTGATGTCTGCGAATATCATCTTCATATCTTCCGCCTGCTCAAGCATGGAGAAGCCCAGCATTCCGCCCCCTGAGCCTATGTCAAGACAGGTTCCTTTTGTGATGCCGCATCTTTCAATTATCTGTCCGGCAACGGCCGGATAAAGAGGAGCGAATATTTCCGTGGCGATTCTGTCAAATTCCTGTGCTTTGTTCATATTTAACCTTCTTTTTCATCGTTATATACATTTTTATATAGCGCATCGGCGGCAAATGCAAACAGAAAAGTCAGAGATTATTGAAAACATTTTTTAAAAGTTTATGACATCCGTCTGACAGTGACAGGATAAATATCAGTATCATTAACTGATGATTTCTTAATTATCCGCTTAGTCAGGAGGAGAGTATTATGAAGAAGATTATCACGAAAATGCTTATATTGGCAGGTCTGCTGCTTATGTCTTTCTCCGCCGCTGTGGCCGAGGACTGCCCCAGAGGGCAGCTTGACAAACAATTCTGCGACCGCAACGGCGATATGGTTGCCGACGCGCCCGCCGACAGGAAAGAGTGGGTGGATCCCGCTGTGATCGTTTTCAGCTATACTCCTGTTGAAGATCCCGAAGTTTACAGGGGCGTATGGGACGATTTCCTTAAGCACATGGAAAAGGTTACAGGCAAAAAAGTGCAGTTTTTCCCTGTTCAGTCAAACGCCGCGCAGCTTGAGGCTATGAGATCAGGCAGGCTTCATGTCGCCGGTTTTAACACAGGCTCCAACCCTATAGCGGTAAACTGCGCAGGCTTCGTGCCCTTCACGATGATGGCTGCCGCCGACAGCTCGTTCGGATACGAGATGGAGATCATTACTCACGTTGACAGCGGAATAAAGGTCGTAAGCGATCTGAAAGGCAGAACCCTTGCGTTTACCTCCCCCACGTCAAACTCCGGCTTCAAGGCGCCGTCAGCTCTTCTTAAAAGTGAGTTCGGACTTGAAGCTGATAAGGATTTTAAAACAGCCTTCAGCGGAAAGCATGACAATTCTGTGCTCGGAGTTGCTAATAAGGATTATGATGCTGCTGCGGTTGCCAACTCCGTAATGAAAAGGATGATCGATAGAAAGGTAGTTGACGGAAGCAAAATCCGCACTGTTTATAAATCGCAGACTTTCCCCACCACAGGCTACGGACATGTTTACAACCTGAAACCTGAGCTTGCGGAAAAAATTAAGAAAGCCTTCTTCAGCTACAACTGGACTAACTCTCCTCTTAAGGCTGAATTCAAAGCCGAAGATAAATTCCTGCCCATCAGCTTTAAAGAGCATTGGGATGTAATAAGAAAAATCGACGCCGCAATGGGCGTTACCTACGACTGCAAATAGCACCAACAGGGAAAAATACGGCGGCATCGGGACTTACCCTTGCCGCCTGTTTTTTATGCGGTAAAAATAATGCTGAAACTTGACAATCTTGTGAAAAAATACGGAACAGGGGATCTTGCTCTGAACGGAGTGAGCCTTGAGCTGGCAAAGGGCGAGATAATCGCTCTCATAGGCCCTTCCGGAGCAGGGAAAAGCACGCTGATACGCTGTGTCAACCGCCTTGTGGAGCCGACCTCCGGACGCATACTGGTTAACGGAAACGATATAGCATCTCTCAGGGGAGCTTCCCTGCGCAGGGCAAGACGCAGAATCGGGATGATATTTCAGGAATACGCCCTTGTGGAGCGCCTGACTGTTATGGAGAATGTTCTTTCCGGCAGACTGGGCTATATCGGATTCTGGAAAAGCTGGTTCAGGAAGTTTTCGTCAGAAGATGTTTCAAAGGCTCTGAACTTATTGGAGCGGGTGGGGCTTTCGGAACATTTTGACAAAAGAGCGGACGCTCTTTCAGGCGGACAGCGCCAGAGGGTGGGCATCGCCCGTGCGCTGCTTCAGGAGCCGGATCTTCTCCTTGTGGATGAACCCACGGCAAGCCTTGACCCGAAAACGGCAAGGCAGATAATGCGCCTGATCAGGGAACTGTGTGAGGAGCGGGAGCTCCTTGCTGTTATCAACCTGCATGATGTAGGGCTTGCGAAGATGTTTGCCGACAGGATCATCGGTCTGCGCAAGGGGTGCGTTGTTTTTGACGGTACGCCGGAAATGCTCACTGACGGCATACTCACTGAAATTTACGGTGAGGAGGACTGGAGCGGCGGAGCTGAAAAAAGGAAGCCCGCTGCGGCAGCCTGCGAACATAAAACTCATATAGAGAGCATGGAATACGCTCTCGCGAATGATTAATCCATGCCGCTGATACAGACTGCGGGCGGAGTCCGGTGGAAGAAGAAAAACCTCATAGCGAACCCATACCTGCGTATCGTCATTGTTTTTTCAGCGGTAATATATCTTGCTCTTGCTTTATCATCCGTTGATGTAAACTGGGCAAGGGTGCAGGAAGGGATGGGCAGAGGGCTTGCCTTTCTTGGCTCATTCCTCAGACCGGATTTTTTTTCCAGATGGGATGAGATATTTGACGGCATACTCGAAAGTCTTACCATGACCGCGGTCGCTACGGCAGCGGGGATTATTCTCTCTGTTCCGGTCGGTGTGGGCGCTGCGGGCAATATTGCCCCCTTTCCCGTCTATTTTCTGTGCAGAAGCGTCATTGCCGCTTCAAGAACCTTTCCTGAGGTGATAATAGCCATTTTCTTCGTCGCTATGTTCGGCTTCGGCGCCCTTGCCGGAATGCTGACACTGATGTTTGCCACCATAGGCTTTATGGCGAAGCTGCTCGCGGAGGATATTGAAGATGCGGATCCCGTGCAGACCGAAGCCATACGCTCAACGGGGGCGGGTTTTTTTCAGATACTTACGTGGAGCATCCAGCCTCAGGTGATGCCAAGGCTCATAGGGCTTTCCGTCTACAGGCTTGATATAAACTTCCGTGAATCCGCAGTGATAGGCATAGTCGGTGCCGGCGGGATAGGCGCAACGCTCAATACCTCCATAGACAGATACGAATACGACACTACAGCGGCTATTCTCATCGTGATAATAATGATTGTGATGCTTGCCGAATATATGTCAGGAATAATAAGAAAGAGGCTTCAGTAATATGCCGCTTATCAAAAAGGACGGGGCTGTTTTCTGGATCCCGCGTGATTCAAAAAAACAACTGGTGATATGGTTCGGCTGGTTTATCGGACTTATGCTTGTTTATCTGAGCTGGCGGAGTATCTCGGCAAACACTCTCTGGGTTTTTGCGGCGGATGCGCCGGAGCAGCTCGGGCTTATGCTGATGAGGATGTTCCCACCGAAGATCGCATACATGAACAAGCTCTGGAAGCCGCTGTGGGATACACTGAATATAGCCACTCTGGGGACAGTTCTGGGTATAATATTTGCGGTTCCCGTGGCGTTTCTCGCCGCTTCAAATACAACGCCCAGCGTGAGATTTGTCCGTCCGTTTGCCATGCTGATTCTTGTCTCCAGCAGATCGGTAAATTCGCTTATATGGGCTCTGCTTCTGGTTACCATAGTGGGACCCGGGATTCTTGCGGGGATAATAGCCATTGCCCTGCGCTCCGTGGGGTTTGTGGGCAAGCTGCTTTATGAGGCTATTGAGGAGATAGACCATGCTCAGCTTGAGGCGGTAACGGCTACAGGCGCAGCTTCGGCACAGGTTTTTTCATACGGCGTTGTGCCTCAGATTATGCCCGCTTTCGCAGGGATCAGCCTCTACAGGTGGGATATAAACATCCGTGAATCGACAATCCTCGGCTATGTGGGAGCAGGAGGAATAGGGCTTAACCTCAGCTCGTCGCTGAGCGTTCTCGCATGGTCTCAGGTTTCTGTTATTCTGCTTTCAGTTCTCGTGACTGTTGTGGCGAGTGAGTGGATCTCCGCAAAAATAAGGAAGATGCTTATTTAGACTTCACGGGGTTGCGTCTCTCACAGGGGACGCCCGCCTGACACAGACCGCAGGCATTGACCTTGAACCCTGTTACCTTCTCTGTGTATTTTACGGTTATCTCACGGATGTATTTCATGCAGACTTCCTTGTTGTGTCCTTCCTCTGTGATGGCTCCGGCGGGGCAGCGCTTCATACATACGCTGCATTTGCCCTTGGCGTGAAAAAGGCAGTTGCCCATGTGATGGTCATAAAGCCTTTCATCCGGCTCAATCTCAGCCTGAATTATAACGGAGCCTATGCGCACGGCTATGCCCGCTTCGGTTATGAAGCCGTCCGACAGGCTGAAGGTTCCAAGCCCCGCTGCGTATGCGGCGTGGCGTTCAGACCAGTTGGAGCATATTCCCGCGGAGGCTGACTGTCTGTATCCCCAGCCTTCGGCTATGGAAGGAGAGGCGGATTTTATACCGCATTCCCTGAAAAATTTTTCAATATCCTCTCTGAGCTGATTATTGAAATTTTCGCCGTGCAGTCTGGAGAAAATCCATCTTCTGGACGGCAGGAGGGTTGCTTTTCTCTGCTCTTCGACGGTTTCATCGGTCTGCGGCAGAACCCAGCAGACTACAGTGAGTCCGGCGGGGTCAAATGATATATCGGGATAAACCTGCTTCATCACATCCGCAGGGGTCCAGTAAAAGTCGCCTATCATTTTACGGTATTTTTCAAAGAGGGGATCGGCGCCGGAAGCAAACCCGACGAGAGGTGCTGCCCACGCTTTTTCATTTATGGCGTGGAGGTGGTTTTCGCCGGATGTCGCCGTATATTTTTCTATAAATTTAATAATGTTTGTCTTGAGATCCGCTCTGTCCATTTGTGTTTCCTTCCTGCGGTTCATCTTAGTACAGGTGTTTCCGTATGTCAAACCGAGAGAGGATCAGTACTTCGGGATCTCTACAACAAACTTTGCTCCCTGTTTTTTTCTGCTGACCGAAACCCTGCCGAAAAACTTGTTTTCCAGTATCAGTCTGCATATATAAAGTCCGATTCCTGTTCCTTCATCCTTTTTGGTGGTGAAGTAAGGGTTGAAGAGCTTTGGCTTTATCTCATCCGGTATTCCGGTTCCGTTGTCCTCCACGTGGATTTCAAAAAATTCCCTGCGGTTTATGACATTCACGGTCACTTTTCCGGTTTTGAAGTCTTTGTCCTGATTCTTCTTCTCTCCCACAGCGTCAACAGCGTTGCTCACAAGGTTCATTACCACCTGCTGGAAGTCGTTCATTGAGCCTGTGGTGTAGAAGTCGGCTATTTTGCTCAGACCTGCCGCAGCCCCGTTTGTGACTTTGGTGTAAGATTTGGATTCGCTTAATTTATATTTGAAGGAAATGTCCACGAAGTTTTTGGATATTTTGGCGTCCAGAATATGGAGGGTCTGCTTAACCGCCTCAAGAATGCTGAAGCTGGATATGGAAGACTTGAGCTTGAAGAAGTTTTTGAAGGTGTTGATAGTGTCGTCCATGAAGGATATGATCTGCCTGCTTTCAACGGCGACATCACGAATGGATTTCAGAGCTTCATCGGGTGATTCCGTATCCAGAACTGTTTCAATATACTGGAAAATCTGGTAAAGGGAGTTAAGCGGCTGCTTCCACTGGTGGTTGATGGAGGCAACCATTTCGCCGATTGCCGCAAGCTTGCTCTGCTGAATGAGGAGATATTCACGCTGCTTCTGCTCCTCCTCTATCCGCTTTATGTTTGTAATGTCGGTCACGGACGTTATTTTGTACAGTTTTCCGCCCATTTCAACTCTGCTGGCGGTTGAGATCACCTTCATCAGCTTTCCGCTTTTGTTAACAACCTCCCACTCGGCTGGGATTTCAGACACCTTGCCGCTTATGAAATCGTTGTGCATGTGCATGGCTGTTTCCCTGAAATTTTCGGGTACCATGAGGGTGAAGCTCTTTCCGAGAAGCTCGTCTTCTTCGTAGCCGTATATGTTCAGGTAGGCTTTATTGACTTTTACGAAGCAGCCCTTACTGTCCGTGAGACAGATGCCTACCTCTGCTGTTTCAAATATTTTTGTGATAAAGAGCTCGCTCTGAAGCCTTTGAGCCACTTCTTTCTCAACCCGTATTTCAAGGTTTTTGTTCAGTGTTCTCAGCGTATTCTCAGATTCCACAAGGAGAGCGGTTTTCTCAAGAAGCAGTTTTTCTCGCTGTTCACGCTCTTCGTACAGAGCTTTCAGCTCGTTGTAGGCTATGTTCAGCTCTTCGTTTGTCGCCTGAAGCTCCTCGTTTGTGGTTTCAAGCTCTTCATTGGAGGACTGGAGCTCCTCATTTGATGAATGCAGCTCCTCATTGAGCGACTGAAGCTCCTCATTGGATGTTTCAAGCTCTTCTATAACTGTCTGGAGATCCTGCTTGGTACTGGCAAGCTCCGTCTGTATTTCAGTGATGCGCATGTCGCAGCTGTCATCCAGATAGGATACGCCGGGGAGTTCCTTCTCCGGTATGTTTTCAAAGTAAAGCAGGATGAACCCTGTGTCATGTCCGTCATCGGTCATTTTACGCATATTGCAGCGCACAAAGAACCCGTCCGATTTTCTGAAGGGTGAAAAGGAATGCGACGCGCCGTTTTTAATTTTCTGAACCATCACACGGACATCGGAGCGGAACATTTTGCATATCATGGTGCTGAGGTTCATCTTAGGCTTTCCGGTGGGAAGCTGGACATACTCGGCAATTTTCCCGTGCAGGTAGAAGATGTTCATTTGAATATCCGTCACCGCGAAGGCGTCGAAAAATTCTTCAAGCCTGCTTTTTCTGAGATATGAGTCAAAATCATTTTCGGACTGAACCTCCATTCTTTCGTGGTGCTTGGGAACGGAAATTCTTGGGAAGGAAGGTTTTGATACCTTCTTTCTGTGCATCGGCAGACGGTAGATTTTGTTTTTTTTATCCACTGTTTCAAAATGAGTATCTATATTCCCTGTGGATTCGGATTTGCCGAGCATGAGTATCCCGCCCGGGTTGAGAGAATAATAGAAAGAGTAAAAAACCTTTTTCTGAAGGTCGGAATTGAAGTAAATGAGAAGATTACGGCAGCTTATGAAGTCTATCCTGATAAAGGGCGGGTCTGAGGCTATGTCATGGCGGGAGAATATTACCATCTCCCGCAGGGTCTTGACAACTTCGTAGGTGCTGCCGTGCTTTATGAAGTATTTTTTCACCAGCGCAGGATCAATGTCGGCGATGGCGGATTCCGGATAAAACCCCTTGCGGGCGATATTGAGCGCCGCCGTGTCTATATCAGTGGCGAATATCTGTATGTCCGCTCCTGAGAGCTTATCACCCAGAATTTCCGCTATAAGTATAGTAACGGAGTAGACCTCTTCCCCCGTGCTGCATCCGACTATCCAGAACCTCAGCGAATCCTGAAACCTGTCAGAGCCGATGTATTTTGTCAGCTCGTTTTTAAGCTCGGTAAAGGCTTCCTGATCCCTGAAAAAGGCTGTGACGTTTATCAGTATATCAAAGAAGAGATGCTCTATCTCCTCCGTATTGCTCTTGAGAAATTCAATATAGTCGGTTATTTTAACAAACTTTCTTGCCGCCATTCTCCGCTGTATGCGGCGTTTGATGGTGTTTTCCTTGTAATCTCTGAAATCGGTGCCTTTTTTTCGCTTAATCAGAGTCAGAATAGTTTTCAGGTGATCCTCAGACTCTTTCTGTTCGGGGATTGTTACCTCAGGTATGGCGCTGTTGAGAAAAATTTCAGCTATTTCCGGCGCTATCTTTTCAGGAGTGAGAGTTATGTCCACGTTTCCGGTTTCTATCGCCGAGTGGGGCATTCCGTCATATTTTGCGGATTCCGTTTCCTGAGCTATTGTTATACCGCCGGACGCTTTTATGGCACGTATTCCAGTGGAACCGTCAGAGCCTGTGCCGGAGAGGATAACTCCGCATGGGGTGATTGTTTCATCCTCGGACATGGAAATAAAAAACTGATCGACAGACGGCTTGGGTCCTATAAATTCATTTGGGCGGGTAAGGCGGAGAACGCCGCTGCTGACTCTGACATTGAAGTTAGGCGGAGTGATGTAAACAATATCGGGCTTAAGCGGTGTTTTGTCTTTAATTTCTGCGATCTCAAGTTTACTGTCCTTGGAAAGGAGAGAGGTGAGCATGCTTTTGTGAGACGGGCTGAGGTGCTGAACAACGACATAGGCTATTCTGCCGTTCGGCTCAATGTTGGGTATGAAAAGTTTAAGAGCTTCAAGCCCTCCCGCACTGGCACCAATACCGACAAGAATAAGTTTGTCATCTTTCATAAAATCAGCACATCCTGACAGGTTTCATATATTATAACATCATAGTTGAAAAAAATTCACGGCTATATTTAATTAAATAAAAAATAATATTAGTTCGGTAAAGTCGGAGTAATATAAAACAGTATTTAAATAGAAAAGCCGCCCTTTGCAGAGCGGCTTTCAGGATTATTTCAGAATTTAACTCTTATTTCCATTCAGGCTGAGGAGTGGCATCCGTTGAAGGAGGAAGAACGGGGTAAGCCACTTTCGGCTGAACGCCTGTAAGTGTTTTAAGGAAAGCAGTGATGAACTTAGTGTCGGAATCCGTAAGGGATATGCCGAGCTGAGCTGAGCTCATTACAGCAACCGCTTCCTGAAGTCCCCATACCTTGCCGGAATGGAAGTAGGGTGCGGTGTACTCTATGTTTCTGAGGCTGGGTGATTTGAAAACATATTCATCAGCCGCGGTGTTTGTTACTGCGAATCTGCCCTTGTCGCCTGAAACTATTTTTGCGTCGGGTCTTTCAACAACTCCGAATGTGTAGTAGTCCTCGCCGCCCATGTTGACGCCTGCGTGGCAGTCAGCACAGCCTTTGTTGATGAAAAGTTCAAGACCTTTCTTTTCGTCTTTGCTGAGAGCGTTCATGTCGCCTTTAAGGTAAAGGTCGAATCTTGAATCGGGAGTAAGAAGAGTGGCTTCAAAAGCTTCGATGGCTTTTGCCATGTTGTCAAAGCTGATGGGGTCTTTATCGCCGGGGAACGCTTTTTTGAACAGAGCAGTGTACTCGGGCATGCTTTTAAGAACAACCACGACTCTGTCGGGTGTGCTGTTCATTTCAACTGAAGCCTGAACGGGACCCTTAGCCTGTTCTTTAAGGTCAGCCGCTCTGCCGTCCCAGAACTGAGCAAGGTTGAAAACCGAGTTAAGAACTGTGGGAGCGTTTCTTGGACCTTTCTGCCAGCCGTGACCTATGGAAGTTTCCTGATAGTCGTCACCGCCGAAGCTGAGGTTATGACAGGTGTTACAGCTGAGAAGGCTGCTTTTTGAGAGTCTGGGCTCAAAGAAAAGCATTTTGCCAAGCTCAACTTTGTCCAGAGTCATGGGGTTGTCTTTAAGCGCAGGGGGCGCATAAGGGATAGGTTTAAAAAGCTGGTTGGCATCATCCTGAAGCTTTTCCGCGAAAGCAGGACCGGATACCACGAGTGCCGCCATTAACACAAGCATTGACAGTAGTTTTGTTCTCATAAAAATAAACCTCCGTAGTTGATAATGGGAACTATAGCACAATATTTTTTAAATGATAATAATTATTTTACAGTAAAAAATTTCGACTAAAATTGTGTTAATTTTAATTGTTAATAGTGAAGAAAGATCGCTTCAAAAAAATTTTAACACTTTTTTGTAATAATTAATGCACAGATTTTGCAGGAAATTAATCAGAAGCGATTTTTCCCTTAAATTTCATAATCTTATAAGAATCAGCCGTTTCTGTGAAGATTACCGTGGTTATATAACCTATGAAGCTGTATATTAATCAGTCTGTGGAGCGGACTGGGCTCCGGAGGTCAGTGAATGTTTTCAGGGAATTTTTCTTCCGCCGCTTTTTTACGTCTTTTTTTGTTTGCTGTTTTTGTACTTTTTACCGCTTCCGGCTGCGGGGAGATGAAAAAGCTGTACAGCGGCAATATTCCCATCGCCGGAGAAAGGTTCGTTTTCAAGGCGGATAACATCGAAGTGTCCATCCCCTATGAAGGTGATATTAAGGCTGAAAATGCTGAAGCTCTCCTGATCATGATTCATGATGATTCCTTGAACCCTGTGTCCTTCATGAGTAAGGGACTTTATGCCGCTGACGTTGCGGGCGGCGGAAAAACTGCTGTAATTGCTCCGCAGTTTCTTGAAAGACGCGTAGCCGGAAGAGAAAAGGGCATGCTTTTCTGGGACAGAAGGTGGCGGGGCGGCGGCTACTCCCTCAGCAGCGGACTTAACAAGGGATACCCCTCGGTGAGCTCCTTTGCCGTGCTTGAGCGAATTATAAATGATGTGTACCGCAGAAACAAAGGCTCGCTGAAAAAAGTGATAATAGCCGGACACGGCGGCGGAGCGCAGTTCGTCATACAGTTTGCCGCAATGAACTCCACGGAGAGCAGGCTTGCACCGAGAGGGGTAGAGTTTACTTATGTCGCTGCGAATCCTTCCAGCTATCTTTATCTTAATAAAGAACGATTCAGAGATGAAAACGGACGCATAACGCCCCTCAGTCAGTCACAGATAACAGGCTGTTTTTCATACAATTCATATAAATACGGGCTGGACAGCATATACGGTTACGGCAGCAGCATGCAGTCTCCGGATATAAAAAACAACCTGCTGCACAGGCACATGGTGTTTGTTGTGGGCAGGCAGAATGTGGGGCGTTCGCTGTCTCTTGATAATTCCTGCGGAGCCGAGCTTCAGGGGAAAAACAGGATTGAGAGGGCTCTTCTGTATAAGCACCACCTTGAAAAAATCAACGGCGGCGCCTGCTTGAGCCATACATGGCTGATACTCGACAGAACGGGGCACAACCCCGATGCGGTATTCTCAAACCATGATGTCATTCATGCAATGTTCGCGGATAACTAGCTTCCGCATACAGCGGCGGTAATTTTCGCCGCTGTTTCATGATCAGGCTCAAAAGTAAACACAGATATGCAGGAAACAGGCTTAGCGCCTATCATGGAGTTCAGAAACCAGCAGTTTTCAAAGTCTTCCAGATCCCACAAATGAATCCCCCTCTCCTCTATGGGGAGAAGCTCCTTGGCTATCTCAAGGCTTATGCTCGGCAGGCGGTTGCCGGCGGGAGCGGTTACAAATTTGTTCCCGTGCCTGAAAAGCACCGCACCGGAAGCAGCCTCAAAAATTTCGTTCTCCTCACTTATCAGTAGAGAGTTGTCGTAGCCGCCTCTGATCGCTCTTTTCAGTGCGAGAAACTGGTGTGCCCAGTTCATGGATTTATGTCTGTTCAGATGGGAAATTTGGTGGCGGTCATGTATGTTCAGCCTGTATTCGCTTATATCCGTTGTGTATTCATGAGCGCTTATGTCTGTCTGCGTCTCCCCTTCGGGGTTGACTTCAAAGGAATAGATATTGATCTTCGCTCTCTTGCCGCCCAGTGAGTTGGCTTCGATCACGTCGTTGATCGCCTTTTCATAGTCGATTCCGCCGAATATGCAGCCGTATTCCTCTAGGGAGCCCTGAAGCCTTTTCAGGTGTCTGTCGAGGTGGCATATTTTTTTACCGTTGTAGAGAATTGATTCAAAAAAACCGAAGCCGTATTTGAAAGCGGGGAGACCAAATCTTTCATCCGCTGTTGTCAGTTCACCGTTTTTCCAGATTATCATCCGAAAACCTCCATGAATTTTTCCGTCTTGCTCATGGTTTCATTATACTCCGAGGGCGGTTCGGAATCCGTGACTATACCGCTGCCGGAATAAAAAGTGAATGTCTTTTCACTTGTGTCATATACCCCTGTCCGGATGCAGATTGAGGAGTCCATGTTCTTTTCGCCGCCGATTCTGAATATGCTCCCGCAGTATATTCCCCGCATGAACGGCTCAAGTGAGTCGATTATTTCCATGCTCCTTTTTTTAGGGCATCCTGTTACGGAGCCTCCGGGGAAGGCGTCCAGTAGAAGGTCTATGACATCCGCATCTTCCCTCAGCTCCCCTGTAACATTGCCGTACATCTGGAGCAGGCTGTTTATGCGGAACACTGATTTGAAGCCGCTCACCTCCACCGAGCCGAGGCGGGAACTGATTCCTATGTCATTGCGTATCATGTCTATTATCATGGCAAGCTCTGCGCATTCCTTTGGGTTTTCCGTCAGTCGGTGAGCATCCGTGAGTCCTTCGTTTTCTGTTCTGAGCGTGCCTTTTATCGGCTGGCTGAGGATCAGCCCGTTATCCGCTTTTATGAACCGCTCCGGCGAGCTGCTGAGTATTTTGTATCTGCCCGCATCAAAGTAAGCGGCAAATGCGGCGGGTGAGTCCCCTGTGAGTCTGAAAAATTCATTCAGCGGTTCAAACAGAGGATCACGGAAGGAGTGGGCAACGGCGTAATTAAGTTGGTAGGTGTTGCCGCTTCGTATCTCTTCAAGCGTTCGCTCGCATCTCTGCATATATACGTTTTTATCAGCGGATGAGGTGATTCTGTTCCCTAGGCTTATGTGCTTATGCTGAGGCGAAGGGGGAAGGTCTTTCAGCAGATCTGTATCGCCTGTGATACCGTTTTGCGCAAATACAATTTTTGCTGAATACTTTTTCAGCATCCCCAAGGGGAAGCTGCGCTCTTTGGCGGATTTCACTCCCCGCAGAATCATTCCGTAATCATAGGAGAGAAAGCCTGCGGCTTCACCTGAGAAGGCGAAATCCTTTATTTCGTTTATGCCTGTGCTCTCGGTTATTTCAAGCACGGCGCAAGGCTCAATACAGCATGCGCATTCATCATTGGAGCAGATTATGTCTGTTCTGTATTTTGCCGCTAAGCGGCGTATAAGCTCATTTTCCCAGCGCATAGGCTATGAACTCCCCGCCGTTTTCCGTCAGGAATGATTCCGGATGAAACTGAAACCCGGTGAACGGATTGGTTTTGTGGCGTATAATCATCGGCAGCCCGTCAGCGTTGGCGGACTCAATGTCAAAGCAGGACGCCACTTTGCCGCAGTACAGCGAGTGGTATCTGGCGACCCTGCGTGATCCGCCCTGCCATTCTATTACGTCTGTTTTACCGTGAACCGGCAGAGGTGCGCGCGTTGTCGTTCCGCCGTGGATTTCGTTGAGGATCTGCATGCCGAGGCATATCCCCGTGACGTGAGCCGTAATATCCTTAATGAACGAGTAAAGCGGATATTCCGCAGGACAGCCGGGACCCGGGGAAATGAACAGGTGATCCGCCTCCGCAGCCCTTGCCGCCGTGAGCTCTGTCCACGGCATAACCTCAGGCTTGAAGCCCGATGTGCGGAATACCAGATGGGCGAGATTATGTGTGAAGCTGTCATTGTTGTCGGATATTATTATTTTCATTGCTGAAATAAATGAACGATATTACCGCAAAAATCAATATTTTCCGCACATCGCAGGTTTGTTCTTGATATTTTCCGCCCCCGCTGTAAAATTTCAGTTTCCGGCACAATTCATATTGAGGGTTTTAAAATGAAAAAGATGCTCGTCACACTCCTTGCCGTAATCTGCGCGGCTTCCGCTTACGCGGCTCCCGTTAAGGTGGGTATTTCCCAGATAGTGGAACACCCCGCACTTGACGCAACAAGAAAAGGTATAATAGACGCTGTAACAGCCTGCGGCTATGTTGAAGGCAAAGACATTGTTTACGATGTACAGATAGCTCAGGGCAATGTCGCCACAGCCAACCAGATCGCGAAAAAGTTTGTGGGCGATAAAGATAACATCGTAATAGGCATCGCCACGCCAAACTCTCAGTCGCTGAAACAGGTAGTGGAAAAATCAGGACTTAACATCCCCGTTATTTTCTCCGCCGTTACAGATCCTGTTGGAGCGAAGCTTGTCAAATCCATAGAAAAATCAGGCGGCAACATCACAGGTGTTTCCGATCTTACTCCCGTTAAAGCTCAGTTGGAAGTTTTTAAGGAATTCGGACTCAATGTCAAAAATGTGGGCATACTCTACAATCCCGGCGAACAAAACAGCCGCGCCCTTGTAGATCTCGCAAAGGCAGCTTCCAAAGAGCTCGGCATTAATATAATTGACGCTACAGTGACAAACTCAAGCGGTGTTTATATGGCAGCCAAATCCCTTGTGGGCAGGGCAGACGCTATGTATGTTCCCACTGACAACACTGTTGTTTCCGCACTGGAATCAGCGGTTCAGGTAGCATACGAAGCAAACATACCCCTCATAATGGGCGATACCGACTCTGTAGTAAGGGGAGCGCTCGCCGCCAAAGGCTTTAACTATTACAAGCACGGCGTTCAGACAGGCAAAATAGTCTGCCGTGTGCTTAAGGGCGAAAAAGCGGAAAACATTCCTGTTCAGTTTCAGAATGAGCTTGAGTTTTATGTGAACCTCAAGGCTGCTAAGGAAATGGGCGTCAATGTTCCCGAATCGGTTATCAAATCGGCTGACAAGGTTATCGAATGAGTTTATACGCCTTCTTCGGCGCGGTTGAACAGGGGCTCCTGTTCTCTATAATGGCTCTGGGGGTGTTCATCACCTTCAGAGCCCTTGACTTTCCGGATCTCTCGGTGGACGGCACATTCCCCATGGGGGCGGCAATTTCCGCGATCCTGATTTTCAACGGCGTCAATCCTTGGCTTACAATCGCGATAGCCGTGGCGGGCGGCGCGGCGGCGGGAGCCGTTACAGCCATTCTCAACACACGGCTTAAGATACTGAATCTCCTTGCGGGGATTCTGACTATGATTGCCCTTTACTCGGTAAACCTTCGCATTATGGGCATGCCGAACGTGCCTCTTCTGGGGTTTGACACGGTTTTTACCTCCCTTGAGAATACGGGCATTCCCGCATATGTGGCTAATGTCATTATTCTCGGCAGCGTTGCCGTTCTGGTGGGGATATTCCTCATATGGTTCTTCCATACGGAAGTGGGGCTTGCTCTGCGTGCCACAGGCGACAATATGAAGATGGTGAAGGCGCAGGGCGCAAGCACAAGCAGGATGATACTTATAGGTGTAGCCCTCTCCAACGGTCTGGTGGCTCTTGCGGGAGCTCTTGCTGCTCAGGTGCAGGGGTTCGCTGATGTGAGCATGGGGATCGGGACCATCGTGGCGGGGCTTGCCTCTGTCATTCTGGGCGAGGCGCTTATAAGCTCCTTGGGCGTTTTTCGCGCGGTAATCGGCGTTATTCTCGGCTCCATAGCCTACAGGCTGGCGATTGCCGTGGCTCTTACGGTAAATATCGGCGGAGTGAGCCTTTCTCCCAGTGATCTTAACCTCATTACCGCGATCCTTGTGGTTGTGGCCTTGATGTTCCCCGGGCTCAGAAGCAAAATCGGGGCGGTGGGCAGATGATAAAGATAGATAATGTTAAAAAGGTCTTCAACAGGGGCACGGTTAACGAAAACTGGGCTGTGAAGGGCGTTTCGGTTGATATAAAACAGGGAAGCTTCGTCACCGTGATCGGCGGCAACGGTTCAGGGAAATCCACCCTGCTCAACCTTGTTGCGGGCTACCTCAAGCCTGATGAAGGCAGAATACTCATTGACGATGAAGACGTTTCAAACGTCACAGACTATAAAAGGGCATCATACATCGGCATAGTTTTTCAGGATCCGCTCAGCGGAACGGCGAAATCCTTAAGCATTGAAGAGAACCTAGCCATAGCAATGAAACGGGGTCAGAAGCGCATGTTCGGCATGGGTGTTAAGAGCCGTGACAGGGAGTTCTACCGTGAACAGCTCAGAATGCTTGACCTTGGTCTGGAAAACAGGCTGAAGGATAAGGCGGGGCTGCTCTCCGGAGGTCAGCGTCAGGCGCTTACACTGCTGATGGCTACACTTGTGAAGCCGAAGATCCTTCTTCTGGATGAACATACGGCGGCTCTTGACCCGAAAACCGCGGATAAAATACTCAAGCTCACCGTGAAGCTGGTGAAGGAAAACAGTCTCACCGCCATGATGGTTACGCACAACATGAAGCAGGCGCTGAGCCTTGGCGAACGCACAGTTATGATGCAGCTCGGTAAAAAGGTTCTTGATGTGGACGGAGAGGAGAGAAAGAAGCTCACCGTCACCGATCTTCTCGAACTATTCAGCCGTGAATTGGGCGATGAAGCCTACGACGCGGGAATGCTTTAGATTTATACTTCGGGGCTCCGGCTCCCAAGGATGGGAGCCCGCCGTGCGGAGCGAAGCCGTGTTTATCACGGCGCGAGCGTGTATCCAAAATTTCTATGGACGGCAAATTTTGGATTGTAAAGACAGACAGGAGCCCGCCGTGCGGAGCGAAGCCGTGTTTATCACGGCGCGAGCGTGTATCCAAAATTTCCATGGACGGCAAATTTTGGATTGTAAAGACAGACAGGAGCCCGCCGTGCGCAGTGAAGCCGTGTTTATCACGGCGCGAGCGTGTACATCAATCCGGCAGGACGCTCGGATTGATGTTATCAAATCAGCCGCCGCCTTTGCCGTTGCCTCCGTGTCCTCCGCCACCGCCTGAACCGCCGTCGTGACCGCCTCCTGAACTGCCGCCTTCGGAGCTTCCGCCGTGTTTACTGTTTTCGCTCCCGTGAGAGCCGCTTCCGCTCATTTCATGTCCCATGCTCTCCGCCAGAGATTCCGCATCGGCGTGTGCTGCCTGCTGCATGAAATGTTTTCTGTATCTGTATATTTCTCCGCTTTCCAGTGACTGTGCCGATTTTTCGGCTATTTCCGAAGCCCTGAGATCAGAGACTCCGTAACGCACCATTTCCCTGTAAAGCATCATGGAAGCTTTTGCAGTTTCGTCTCTGTCAGTTTTTCTGGCGGCTATCACAGCGGCAGTTTTCATCAGCCCCTGTTCACCTGCTCCAGCGGTCATCGCATCCGCTATGGTGTCTGTAACGCTTTCTTCCGCACTGCCTGAAATACCTGTTTTGCGGGCTATGCGCGAGGCTGTCTCATACCGTGAGCGTATCTGCTCAACAGCCCTGAGCACTGCTTTTTCCGGAGCTTTCTTGGCAATGCCTTCCAGAACTTTTTCCGCATATTTTGCCGGTGCGCCGTATTTCCCCGCTGAAACTATTCCGGCAAGAGTTCTGACCGATTCTTCTGAATATCCGTTTTTTTTCGTTTCCGCTGCGAGTTTTTCGGCTATGCTTTTCTCCACACGCATATTCTGTGCAGTCTGAGCCAGCGTGTCATAAACATCCGAAGCCCCTGCGGACGAAAATCCGTAAAAGATAAGCATTATGAAGAATATTAGCTTTTTCATTTTTTCCTCTCGTAAATACATATCTCTCCGCCGAAATCATCCTGCTGTTTCATTCCGCAGTCCGGCAGAAAAACTTTTCCGTCAACAGTGAGAAAGTAGGTAAAATACTCCTCCTGATTTATTATTGCTTCCCACTTTCCGTCCTTTTGCTCGGCTTTTTTTTCTTCAAAGCCGTCAGAGGAGTGATAAAGGCTTACCTGTCCGGCATCTTTTATTTTAAAAGCCGCCAGCAGCATTCCGTTTTTAGGACTGAAACTGTGCTGAGAGCATCCGGCGCATAACAGGAGCATCAGCATTACGGTCTTTTTCAAATTCTGTCTCCTATACTGATCACAGAGTTTTCACCGCCGAAATCATCAGCCTGTTTAGCCTTTATAGTGGGATCGGTGATGCGCTCATCTCCGTTTATTATAAATGAATAAGCATATTCTCCTTTATTCAGGGGCAGGGAAACCTGCCAGTAGCCGGAGGAATCTGTTTTGTTCATTTCTATGGTTTTCCAGCCGTTGAAGCTGCCTGCAAGTTCCACTTTCTGAGCCTCCGGCATGTGGAGTATAAATCTGTGTTCCGCACTGACGGCGGCAGGTTCGGGCGTGGGAGCCGTCAGTCTGAAAAACAGCATGAATACGGCAGCCGCAGCAAATGCTGTGGATATGCCGAAGGGGATAAGGAAGCTTCTTCGTTTTTCGCTGAAGATCGGAACAGGCGGCACTTTAATATCTTCCGTTCTCAACAGCTTTTCAGTTTCCAGCAGCTCGATTGCTTCGTCTGAAAAAGCTCTGTCAGTCCTTATCTCATGCACAAAGGTTATTTTTTCATCCAAGCTCAGTTCATTATCAATGAACTGGCTGATCAGAACCTCTTTTTCACCGTTCATTTTCTGCTCTCCGAGATTATTTCTTTCAGCTTTTTCCTTGCCCTGTGTATTTTAACCTTAATATTCGCCTCGCTCAATCCTGTTACCGATGAAACTTCCGAATACTTCATTCCGCCTGATGAACAGAGAGATATGAGTTCTCTTTCATCGTCGTCAAGCATGGCGAGAGCCCTCATCAGCATGTCGGTTTCCTCTTTTCCGCTGTAAATTTCTTCAGGGTTTGCCGTATGTCCGCTTTCGTTTCCGGATAATTCGTCATGATCTCTGCTTTTTCTCTTCAGGTCTATGAAAAGGCTTTTCGCCACGGTGTAAAGCAGTGGAAGGGAGTAATTGTCCGGATAGTTTCGGGCATATTTAAGAAAGCATTCCTGATGAAGATCTTCCGCATCCTCTCTGCATCCTGAAAGCTTGAGGAGATAGCCGAAAAGCCTTCCTGAGTTCTCTTCAAAAAAATTCCTCAGCAAACTGTTTGAGTTCATATTTTTCCCTGAATGGGTAAAAGGGCGGGGAATGCTCCTCACCGCCCGTTTCCCGTGTCAATGCCTATTCTGCCGCACCGAAGCCTGTTCCGTCCTGAGGCATGGGCTGTGTTCCGTCACCGGGACCTGAGCCTGTTCCGTCTTTAGCGTGAGTTCCTGTGCCGTCGCCGTAACCTTTGCCTGTTTCGCCGGAGCTTCCTGTTCCGTCACAGTCGCCCGAACCGCTTTTTGAGCCTGCGCTGCCGGCTGAGCCTGACTCATGGGTTGAGCCGCCATTACCGCTGCCGGATGAACCTGTTTCGTGTGAGGAACCGCCTTTGCCGTTACTGCCGCCCGCTTTGGCGTAGCTTATGCCCGCTGCTGAAAACACCAGCATAAGTGCCGCAAATACTGAGACTAATTTTTTCATGTCTGCCTCCTTGTCTGATGTCTTCATAACGGGAAGGAGGGAGGAAGGTTACAGATTATTGAATGAAAATGCGCAGTTTTTCTTTTTTTTCGCTTCGTACAGAGCCTTATCCGCCTCCAGAAGCAGTTTTTCCTTAGTGTCGCCGTTTTCAGGGATCATGGAGCAGAGTCCTATGCTGACTGTGAGGATTTTATCCCCGTAAGCGGCGGCGTGAGGCACTGCCGCGTCACGCACCACCGCGAGAATGTCGTCGGCTATTTTCTCGGAGCCGGTCTGATCAGTATCCGGAAGGAGAATAATAAACTCCTCTCCTCCGTAGCGGGCTATTATGTCCGTATTGCGTTTGAGTGCCGATTTTGTTATATCAGCCATGCGGGTAATACATTTATCGCCGGCGCTGTAGCCATATTCGTCATTGTACAGCTTGAAATCGTCCAGATCCACAATGAGCAGACCGAGAGGGCGTTTAATCCTTTTAGACAGGTTCCACTCATATAGAAATATCTCATCAAAGAATCTTCTGTTTGCTATGCCGGTGAGCTTGTCGGTCTTGGATATTTCCGTGAGGTTTTTCTCCATGGAATCGTTTTTATCCGCCATTTTTCTCAATGAAGAGTCAATGATGCGGAATTCCGCCGGATAGTACGTTGCTTTCTCCCTCTGCGTGCGTTTTCCTTCGGCGGTTTTCGCAGAACAGACCGCAAGTTCCTCAGCGGATTTTATCACCAGCTTTCTGAAAGCGAAGGCGGCGGCTGTCAGCAGTGTCAGGGCGAAAAAAGCGGAAAGGGCGAATGAAGCTTTAATGATGGACAGAATTTCTGTATTGGCTGTTCTTTTAACAGGGAACAACAGGCTGAGCATCGGTTTTCCGCTGAGCTCCTTAAGGGTCAGAACTATCTTTGCCGTATCGGATGACAGAAATTCAACTGAGCTTATGCTGTTTACTCCTTCCTTGGCGTAAACCGATGATGAGGTGAGGTTCACCCTTGTTGTTCCTGCTTCAAAGCCGTAGCCGGAGTAAAGCTCTGACAGAAATTCCTTGTCGAGTATGTGTCCCATGAAAATGAAGCCGTCCGCCTGCTTTTCGGGGTTTGCCGGTTTTACGGGGCTGACGCTCAGCAGTAGAGGTCTGCCGGCGGTGGGCATGCTGAGAATCATAAATTTTCTGCCGCTGAACGCGAGCTTTTCTATTTCACTTTTATTTTTGCGTATGACGCGCACAATCTCTTCCGCGTATTTTCCGCATCTTTCCGAATAGGAGGAATAGTGTTCTGTGTAGTCTCTGCCCAGTAAAATGATGAACTGTGTTCCTATCTTTCTGAAAGCGGAATCTGTGAATCCTGTCTGACTGAACTGCCTGTCATTTCCCGTGAGAAATTCATGTGTTTCGTCCCTGCTGCCCCAGTCCGCGGCAAAGGAATGGTAGTAGGCGCCTTTTTGTTCCAATACTCCGGACAATACTCCGGCGGCGTCGGCATAGCCTCTCAGCTCCGCGTTAACGGAAACGGAGTGAATAAGCCGCACAGGAAAAGTCATAAACAGAACAGGAAAGACGGTAAGTAAAACAAGAACAGCGGCAGTAATCGTTTTCAGACGCATTGTGTATCTCCGATGAGTGTATAATACATTAAAAAAGCTGTATTTTGAACTCAATTCGGTACGTGGTTCTGAAAGAAAACTTTGATGTTTCCTCCCATAGGGATTATTCTGAACAATTAACCGCTTTAAACAATTATTTTTATATGGATTATTCAGGCAGGTTGAAGGGCAGGGCTCGTTTGAAAGGTACGTTCCGTTCACTTCGTGTGTTCAATTATAAAGTATGGGCTATCGGCGCCCTTGTGTCCAATATCGGCACATGGATGCAGCGTGTGGGGCAGGACTGGCTGGTGCTCACGGGGCTCACTGCCAACAACGCCACAGCGCTGGGGATAGTCATGGCGCTCCAGTTCGGACCCCAGCTTCTGCTTCTGCCGGTTAACGGCTTTGCGGTCGATTATTTTGACAGGCGGAAGCTGCTCATTGCCACTCAGGCGGCAATGGGCGTTCTGGCTCTGGGATTAGGGCTTCTTACCCTCTCTGGTCTGGTCAGGCTGTGGCATGTGTATATCTTCGCTTTTCTTCTCGGGTGCGTCACCGCCTTTGACACTCCGGCGAGACAAACCTTCGTATCGGAACTTGTTCCTGAAGAGGATCTTTCAAACGCTGTCGCTCTGAACTCCACCTCTTTCAACGCCGCAAGGATGATAGGTCCTGCTGTGGCGGGTTTTCTCATAGCTTCCGTGGGTTCCGGCTGGGTGTTTCTTATTAATGCGGCAACGTTCAGCGCCGTGCTTCTGTCTCTCGGCGTGATAAGAAAGAATGAACTGCTGGAGAGTGTGAGGGCACGCTACGCTAAAGGAAGTCTTTCCGGCGGTTTTGCGTATATCAGAGGAAGACCGGATCTCAAAACACTGATGTTTATGTTTTTTCTCATAGGCACCTTCGGGCTTAATTTTCCAATCTACATATCCGCTATGTCTGTGATGGTTTTCAACACTGACGCGCACGAGTTCGGAATGCTCACTTCAATGATGGCTGTGGGTTCCGTTGCGGGCGCTCTGCTTTCCGCACGCAGGGAGAAGCCCCGCATAAGCTTTCTTATTGCAGGCACATTTGTTTTCGGTCTGGGGTTTGTCATCGCCGCCCTGATGCCGCATTTTATCCTCTTCGGCATAGCTTTGGGGGTAATAGGCATCGCCGCGCAGACCTTCACTACCACGGCGAACAGCACAGTGCAGCTTTCCACCGAGCCAGCAATGAGGGGGCGTGTCATGGCTATTGTCTTTGCCCTCGCATGGGGCGGAACTCCGCTGGGGGCGCCTCTGGTGGGCTATATTGCCGACCGCTTCGGAGCCCGCGCCGCAATGTTTGTCGGAGCGTTTTCAGGCTTTTCCGCCGCTGGAGTTGGGCTGTATTATCTTATTAAGCACAGAGGGCTTCGTTTTCGTTTTGAATCGGGAAGGCTTGTTTTCATCATGAATAAAACGGAAGGCACTTCCGGAAAGCCTGCCGGAAGCGGATCTGACATCATTATTCAAAGGTGAGCACCGCATCCTGCTGTTCTATTTCGGAATGATATTAAATTTCCTGTTGTACAGGTAAACTGAATTTGGTAAAACTGGACTAAATTTATTGGAAATTACCCACATCGCAGGAGATTTATAATGTCAACTTTCGAGATGATCACCAAAACATTCGGAGATTTTCTTAATGAAAAAGCCCGTACTCAGCCCGATAACGAAGCGGTTATCTACCCGCTGCGGGGCATAAGGCTCACCTACAGACAGCTTGACGACAAAACGGATCTTCTCGCAAAGGGACTCATGGCGATGGGCATCAAAAAGGGCGACCATGTTGCGGTATGGTCAACTAATATACCCGAATGGATAGACATGCTCTTTGCCTGTGCGAAGATAGGCGCCGTGCTTGTTACCGTGAACACGCTCTACAGAACAAGCGAGCTTGAGTATCTGCTCAAACAGTCTGATTCCACACATCTTTTCGTGATGGACGGCTTTAAAAATATAAACTACACCGATACTGTTTACGAAATTCTGCCGGAGCTGAAAAGCTGCGATCCGGACAGAGAGTTTATGTTCGATAAGCTCCCGTTTCTCAAAAGGATTGTCTACATCGGCGAGGACAGCCGCCAAGGGATGATGCCTTATGAAAAAGTCTACGAACTCGGCGCCGGCGTCAGCTTCGAGGCACTTGAGGCGGTTAAGAAAACTCTGAACATACACGATGTAATCAACATGCAGTACACCTCCGGAACCACCGGCTTCCCGAAGGGAGTGATGCTCTCCCACTTCAACATACTCAACAACGCTTACGCCATAGGGCAGGGGATGAACTTTACCAACGCTGACAGGCTCTGCATTCCCGTTCCGTTCTTCCACTGCTTCGGCGTGGTTCTTGGAATTATGGTCTGTATAAGCCACGGCGCGGCTATGATCCCCGTAGAGGCGTTCAATCCCGTCAATGTTCTTGAGTCCGTCGAAAAAGAAAGATGCACCGCCGTTCACGGCGTTCCTACCATGTTCATATCCATGCTCCAGCTCCTTGAGGATCAGAAGTTCGATGTGAGCACGCTGCGCACCGGGATAATGGCCGGTTCTCCGTGCCCTGTGGAGGTCATGCGTCAGGTCATAGACAGAATGAACATGACTGACATAACCATAGTTTACGGGCAGACAGAAGCCTCACCGGGCATGACTCAGACAATGTATTCGGACAATGTGGACAAACGCTGCGAAACCGTAGGCAGGGAGCTCCCCGGGGCGGAAGTTATGGTTGTCGACCCCGAAACAGGGCTGGAATGCCCGGCAAATGTTCAAGGCGAGATATGGGGCAGGGGCTACAACGTTATGAAGGGCTACTACAAAATGGACGAAGCCACGAGAAACGCCTACAGCCCTGACGGATGGCTTAAGACCGGAGACCTCGGGGTGAAAACCGAAGACGGCTACTACAAGATAACCGGAAGAATAAAGGATATGATTATCAGAGGCGGGGAGAACATATATCCCAGAGAGATAGAAGAGTTCCTCTACCTGCATCCGGATATTGAGGATGTGCAGGTTGTGGGAGTGCCGGATAAAAAATACGGTGAGGAGACAATGGCATTCATCCGTCCTAAGACTCCGGACAAACGTCTCACCAAAGAAGAGATACACGCATTCTGCAAGGGGCGTATAGCGGACTACAAAATTCCCAGATATGTTGAGATGGTAGCCGACTACCCTATGACTGCCAGCGGAAAGATACAGAAATACAAGCTCCGTGAGCTTGCGGTGGAGAAGCTGAACCTCGGATAGAAAAAAACCGCCTTCAGCGCGGCTTAGGTTGTTGACAAAGCGAAGTTTAGTGCAGCATTCTCCTACTGTTTAATTTCTATCAGAACGCTGACAGGCTCCTTCACCCCCACGGATTTTCCGTAGTTGTTCAGGCGGTATATGCTTGCTTCGCTGAGAACCTGCCCTTTCTTGATCAGCAGGATCCGGTCTGTGGTTTCTATGTCGTCCATCACCACCATGCCCTCACGCAGGTCTCTTATAAAGAGCGATCTCTGTACGAAATTATCTTTCGGCGAGACCACTTTTTCGAGTATCTCAATAAGCTTGATGTCATAGAGAGCGGGCTTCTCCTTGAGGAGGCGTATTGCCTCGTAAATATCAGTACCGCCCTTGGATAGAATGTCGAAATCATTTATGATACGGATGATTCTCGCACCGATGGGCATCTTGCTTCTTTCCGCCTCAGTGTATGCCTGTTTCTCAATGAGCTCCGCTACCACTTCCATTCTGGGAATATTTTTTATGAGCTGTGCGCCGACCTTAGGCACTTCGGCGTACGCTGCTTCCTCATTCGGCGTGAGAGGCTTGCCTGAATAGACTTTTTCAAGGGTTTCCGCAGGGACGGCGGCGCAGCCGAGTTTTGAGAGCATCGCGCCTACTTCGATCTGCCACTTATTCTCCACATTCAGGTTTCTCAGCACCATATGGACTATTCTTTTGATCCGCTCGCTCTGACCGAAAGCCACAGGGTTTGTTATGGAGAGCACATCGGTGAGAACCTTTATGCTTCCCTGAAGCGTGCCTCTCAGAAGCTCCTTCTCAGCGACAATAAGCTGGTAATGCTCAAGGCAGGCGTCAATATTTTTGGAAAGCACATCCGGCGGGCAGGGTTTTGTGAGGAAGCGGAACACATTTCCGTCGTTCACGGCGGATATTGCCGTTTCCACATCCGCATAGCCAGTAATCAGCATGCGTACAGTGTTTTTGCTCATTTCATAGGCCTTGGTGAGAAACTGAACGCCGTTCATCTCAGGCATTTTAAAATCGGAAATTATTGCGGCAAAAGGTTTTGACGCATTTTCCTTTATCATCTGAAGCGCCTCGCTCGGTAGTGAAGCGGTGTGAACGTCATACTTAAGACGGAAAGAGCGTTTATAGGATGAGAGAATATTCAGGTCGTCATCTACAAAGAGGATTTTATTATTCACCGTAAACCTCCATGCAGATTTTTCTGCATGTATTTTCTATTTCAGCCATCTTGCCCGTGAGGTTCATTCTGCCGACGTATATATCATCCAGCGGACGCACCGCGTAGTTTTCGTTAAGCTTCACAAGCCGGTGTTCCAGAACATTGCCGAGATAGACGGAGGTGAGTACGCTGGTTCCTTCGTCAACGGAGAGGTTCGGACAGTGGTGCAGGTGCACCGCCTGAATTACTTCCTCATCAAAACCCCAGAGGCTGAGGAGATAAGCCCCTACCTCCGCATGGGAGGTGCCTATTATCTCCTTTTCCATTTCCCAGATCGACTTGTTCTGCGCTCTTGCTTCTTCCACAACCACTTTGTAGGTTTTGTTGAAGTTGGTGATGAGAACCACCTTGCCTATGTCGTGCAGAAGTCCTGCGATAGAGGACATATCCGTGTACTGCTTGCTCTGACCTATCAGTTTCGAGATTGTCTTTGAAAGTCTCGCCGCAAGTAGGGTGTGATTGCGCAGCAGGTCAAGGTTGAAGTATTTTATCTGCCCTGTCTTGATTTCTGTGAATATGTGCTCATTTACTATGAAGCTTTTGATGGTATCAGCGCCGAGAAGCGCTATGGCTTTTTCGGGGCTGGTTATTCTGTTTATGAGCCCGAAGAAGGAGGAGTTCACCAGCTTGAGAATGTTCGCGCTCATGGAGCTGTCCTCTGCCACTATACGGGCAATTGCCGCAACGGAGTAGTCAGGGTTTGCCATCTCATCGCTTATTCTCTGGAAGGTTACGGGCATAGTGGGGAGCATGGATATGCGTGACACGATCCTTTTTGCCTCTTCATTGTGGAGGATCTGACGGAACTTCAGCGCCTGCTCTATGGTTTCAACAACCGTGTCTGCGTTGCAGGGTTTTGTGAGAAACTGGTGCGCCAGTTTGGCTGCTTCGACAAGCATTCCGTGCTCTGAGTGCCCGGAAAGAACGACCCTGAAAACCTTGGGATAACTGCTGCATACTTCTTTCAGCAGTTCAAGTCCGTTCATACCGGGCATCAGCATATCGGTTATTATAACCTGAATCCTGCTTTTCTCAAGTATCTCAAGAGCCTCCTTACCGCCGGAGGCGAACTGCATGTCCCATTGATCTTTCATTTTAAAGAGCATTCGTTTCAGCCCCTGAAGGACATTAGGCTCATCATCCACAAAAAGCAGCCTGTATTTTTCCATAAGCTTATGCCTCTGTAGCTTTTATTTTGATATAGAAGGTTGTTCCTTCACCCGCGACGGATTCAAAGTAGATCTGTCCGCCGTGCTTTTCCGTGATTATGGTATGACATATTGACAGTCCCTGCCCTGTGCCCTTGCCGACCTCCTTGGTGGTGAAAAACGGATCGAACACCTTATCCGCAATGGAGGGCGGTATACCGCAGCCGGTGTCTTTGACTTTGATAACCGCAAGTCCGTTCTCTATGCCGGTGGATATGGTTATTGTTCCTTTGCTTCCCGTTTCCCTGTTGGTTTCCTTGATTGCATGGGCGGCGTTTACCAAAAGATTCAAAAGTACCTGATTAAAGTCCACAGGGTTGCCCAGTATTTTGGGGTTTATGGGAGAAAGCTCCTGCACAACCTCTGCGTCATATTTCCATTCGTTTCTGGCAACTGTGACTGTATTCTGGACAGATATGTTTATATCTATTATGGACTGTTCCTCCGCTCCCGGGTGGGAGAACATTTTCATGGCGCGCACTATGGACGAAACCCTTTCGATCCCTTCCAGAGTCTGTTCAAGGGCTAGGGGAACCTCCTCTTTGATGAAGTCTATCTCAAGCATGGGTTTTAGTATGTCAAACTTCTGCTTTGTCACCGGATCGGTTTCTTCCAGCGTTGCCTCAAATGCGCTGTAAAACTTCAGGAAGCTTTCCATCACGTCTTTGATGAAGTGAGTGTTATCGCCTATGTACTGGATCGGCGTGTTTATCTCGTGAGCCACACCCGCCGCGAGCTGACCTATGGACTCCATTTTTTGCGCTATGGCGAGTTGGCGTTCCAGCATTTTCTTTTCCGTGAGGTCAAAAAAGATGATAGCGTGATGGAGTTTGCCCTTCCACCGAACCTTAAGAACGGATTTGCTGACAGGTATGAAGGTATTGTCGTCCAGAGTTATTATATAGTCTGTGTGAGTGTCGGGTGTGTCTCTTGTGCTGCATATAAACTGTTCGCAGTTTTTCCCCATGAGAGGACCTACGCCCTTCTTAAGGAGCTTGTCTGCGGTGGAGTTGGAATAGACTATCGTCTGAGTGTCAGGATCAACAAGGACTATAGCCGCCTGAATTCCTGTGAGTATGGAGTCAAGGAAGAGTCTGTTCTCATCAAGCTCCAGCACGGCGAGAGTGCGCTCTGTTATGTCCTGAATAATGCCGTTGATCTCGGTGAACTTGCCGTTGATGAAAACCGGCTCGGCGGAGATATTTACGTATTTGACAGAATCCCTGAGCACGAAGCGCACATCTATCGAATAGGGCTGAAAATCCTGTCTGCTCTTATCCCTTCTTTCCAGAAGCTTGGATCTGTCCTCTTCGTGTACAATCTTGAGGAGGTTTTCCAGAGCAACGAAATTTGTTGTAAATTCGGTTATGTTCATCGCTTCCGCAGACATGTGGTAGGTGTCCGTGCCGATTTTATGAATCCAGCTTCCCACTTTGGCGATGTTCTGTGACTTGGTGAGGAGCCTTTCGCTCTCCTCCAGCTTCATCTGCATTTTCTTATTTGACAGGGTGATGCCGATACTCACGCTTATGCGCTCGAAGAAGCGGATGATCTCTTCGGTGAAGGTTCCTTTGTCTCTGGAGCAGATCTGCATAGCGCCGATCACCTTGTCCTGAGCGGAGAGCGGAATGAGCGCGAGGGAGCGGTATTTGCTGTTGAGATCTATGTGCAGAAGACCGAGACTCGCAAAAATGTCATTGTATTCCTTTACAGTTTCCGGCAGATCGTTGCTCCAGAAGCTGCCGCCGTATGTCATGAACGGGTAGCCTTTCAGCTCCTGCCTTTTGTTCAGCACTATTTCACAGATACAGGATGAGCAGCGGCTGTCCGGCGGGGTTCCCTGCTCATTTTCGCTGGCAACCTCACATCTGCTGCTGAGAGTGTCCTCGGGGTTTACTGATTCAAAAAAGGAGAAGCCCTCATTATCCAGAACCCTGATGGCGACTTCGTCATAGCCTGTATATTCCTTTACAATAAAGAGAATGTCGCTTGTGATATTTTTGAACGATTCCTGCTGGTTGAGAAGCTCAAGAATCTGTATGGCAAGCTGGAGCTTGTTTTTGTGACTTTCGTGGAGCTTTTCCCTGTTTATGGCGGAGAAGGCAAGCCCGAGATGAACCTTTAGCACATCCGCCGTCATGGGCAGGCGTATATAGTAGTTCGGGTTAATTTCCAGCTCCCCCGGGATGGGGTATTTTCCGCAGCTGTCGGCAACAACTACAGGCAAAGAGCGGTGTTCGCAGAAATTGAGAACTTCGGCGAGGCTTTCCTTTGAACTGCATGATGTGTAATGGTAGATAATAATATAAGGCAGAGTTTTCCTGAAAATCCGCTCAATTTCACCGACCGACGAAAAGATGTTGTCAGGCTCAAAGCCTGCCTCTCTTATCAGAGAGATAAAATCATTTTTCCCTGCCGCATCCGTGAACACGGCGAGTTTGTATTCATTGACCACTGCACACCGCCTGAAAACGGTAAATGACCGCTAGACTGCTTCTAAATCCGTATTGTGTTTTTTTTAGCAGCAACATCCATATTCTACTGAAATACATGGAATTTTCAAGGCGAAATCGGCACGGCATGTAAACAAACAGTTTCGCAGGCATCATAAAAAGCCTGATTATCAATATATTAAGAGTCGGCAGAAGATGTATTCCGTCACATTGGGTGCATTTTTATCCGATTGTTTTAAACAGATACAGATTTATAAAATACCCGCCCAGCGACAGCCATATGAACATAACGGCTGCACATATCAGCGGAGCGGCACCGACACTTTTTATTTTATCTGTCCTTGTCTCTATGCCCAGTGCTGCCATTGAAGCGGCAAGCATGAAAGTGTCTGCCGTATTGACGGCATTGATAAGCCCCTGCGGAAGGCTGACAAATGTATGAAAAGCCGCCGCCGCCGCAAACATGAACGCAAACCACGGAATCTGTATTTTTGAACCGCTTTTTTCTCTGTTTATCATTGCGCTGAGAAGCAGGAGAAATGGCGCCAGAAGCATCACCCTCCCGAGCTTTGTAATCACTGCGGTTTCAGGGGACTGAACGGCTTCTCCGGCTGCCACCGCCTGCGCTACCTCATGTATAGTCGAGCCTATGTATATGCCGAATTCACCTGAGTTCATGCCCGAAAAGCCGAAAAACAACGGGTAAAGGAACATGGCAAGGGTGCCGAAGAGAACCACTGTACCTACTGCCGCGGCAGTTTTGTGAGCCTCAGGCTTAATAACCGCTTCTGCCGCCATCACCGCGGCAGCGCCGCATATTGAGCTTCCCGCCGCGCAGAGAATCGCTGTGTCTCTGTCCATTTTGAGGACTTTTGCGATCATTATCCCCACGGCGAAGGTTGAGGTGAGCATTATCACATCCGCCGCTATGCCTGCTGCGCCTATCTCCGCTATCTGAGTGAATGTTATGCGGAATCCGAACAGAATCACCGCCAGCCTTAATATTTTTTTCTGGCAGAAGGCAAATCCGCCGTTCCACGATGCAGGAATGAATCTGCCTGCGGTATTGCCCGCGAGCATTCCCAAAATTATGGCTATCACCACCGGTGAGAGCCCCGCGTTTTTTACCGGCGGAATTTCCGCAGCGATATATGCTGCCGTGCTTAACAAGGCTGTGAAGCCGACACCTTTTATGAATCCTTCACTTGTGATTGTTTTCATTGTATGCTCCGTGCAGAAGATTATGCTTGAAATATAGCCGGAAATACATATAAGTAAAATATAATGATTTGATTATTTTGATAAGGAAAATTGAATGAATATCACATTGCGGCAGATTGAAGTGTTTCTCAGCGTTGCTCAGTTCTCCCACGTCGGCAGGGCCGCGGAGTTTCTGAGAATCTCTCAGTCTGCGGTGAGCATGGCTCTGAGCCAGTTTGAGGACGCTGTGAATGAAAGGCTTTTCGACAGGTCTTCCAGAAAGATTTTTCTGAATGACGCGGGTAAAAAGCTTCTTCCTTATGCCAGAAAGGCATTTGAGGCGGCAAGTGAGGTTGAGAACTTCAGGAGTGACGGAAAAGTGAAGGGCAGGCTCAGAATAGGCGCCAGCACAACAATAGGCAATTATCTTATGCCGTTTGTCATAGGCGGCTTCGCGGAGAAGTTTCCGGATACGGAGGCTGTGATGGAGGTGGCGAATACTGCCGTCATAGCCAGAGGCGTTCTGGAGCATGATCTTGACCTTGGCTTTACCGAAGGGCCTGTAAATGAAGAAGAATTAACGGAGTTTTTTTGGCGTAAAGACAGGCTTACGGTTTTTTCTCCGAAGAGTTTTATTGAAGAAAGCTATAAATCTGATAAGTCCGCATGGATCATGCGTGAAAAGGGCTCGGGAACCAGAGAGGTTTTTGAGGCAGCAATGTCAAAGGCCGGCATAGGATTTAAAATTAAAATGGAACTGGGGCACACCGAAGCCATCAAAAAGGCTGTAGAAGCAGGGCTCGGGATAGGCTGTCTGTCGGAGCTCGCGGTAAGCGGCGAGATAAGCCGCGGAGTTTTCCGGCGTGTTCATTTCAGAAACGCTGACTTTTCAAGAAGCCTGAACATCATCATCAGAAAAGATAAATACCTTACGGCTTCCATGAAAGCCTTCATAGATTACTGTTTAAAAGAGGACATAAAAACAGCCGGGTACCCCGATTAAGTGCCCGGCTGTTTTGTATGTAAGGGGAGAGAGAACAAGTTGCTAAAGCTTGTCCTTTCTATGTTGATATTTTTATAATATTTTAGTTCGGATATTTTTTCAATTTTTTTCGTAAAAATGTCTGACCACAGATTGACAGTTGACATTAAAGGGCTTTGAACCGTTTTTATTATATATGCGGAGCGTACCGGTTAATATGGAATTCAACTTAAAAGACTTCATCCTCAGCGAATCGGAAAAAATTATGGCGGAGCTTGAAAAAGCGTTTTTTGCAGCCGGCTATCCGGAACATGCTTCAAAGAAGATTTCCGAACGTCTGAGATACATAAACGAACTGCTTGACTATTTCGATTCTCCCGCAGCATCTGAAAACACTCTCGCTGCGGGCGGTTCATACACCAACCCTGTTTATTCGGACATACTGAAAACTGCTTCATCTCTCCGCGCTGAAGGTGTTGCGCTTAACGCTTTTCTCGGAATGCTTAAAATCACCTTCGGATGCTTTGAATCGGTTGCAGGTCTTGAATGTGCGTCTGCCGAGTTTCTGCGGCATTTCAGAAAAAAGGCAGATCTGCTTGAGCAGGCTGTAGTTGCAGAGTGGACCAACGCCGGAAGCAGGACTATGAACACAGCGCTCATGGATGCCAACAGAAGACTCACCATAGCTCAGAGCAGATATGAAAAAATCATGGAAGCAGACGGCAGTATAATCATTTTTTTCGGTGAAAACGGCATAATCACAGATTCAAATTTCAGGGCGAAATACGCCTTCGGTGAAGATCCCTCCGGATACAATGTTATGGAGTTTTTGGGTATAAACGAAAGAGATCTTCAGTCATTCATAAGAAAATACGGCGAAGCCAGACACGAAATCCTCATGGACGGGCAGTATTTCTCCGTGAGACTTGTACCTTTGGGCAACGCAAATACGGGTGTCATCGAATACATGTTCATCTTCCATAATATAACGGGCATGGTGGATGAAAGAAAATACCTTGAGGAAGAAGTTATACGGAGAATGGAAGAGCTGGAAGGCTCAAAAAAATTCTTTGAATCGGTTTTCTCCTCCGCCGGTGACGGAATAATCATATTTGATTTTGAAAACAGGCTGGTTAAGGTCAACAAAAAAGCCTGTTTTATGTTCGGAGTCAAGGACAGCCAGTCATGTATAAACAACGTTACTGATCTTTTCCTTACTGGAAATCAGAAAATACTCTTCAGTATAACCCGCCAGCTTAAGGAATCCGAAACTTGGGACGGAGAAATGGAGATGACCGGAATGAGCGGCAGATTTTCAGCGCTTGTGACGCTCAACAGGTTTGATGTGGATGAAAAAGTCTACTACTCTCTGATAGTCCGCGATATATCGTTTCTCAAGGATATGGAGCGGGAGCTTGTGGATGAGAAGAAGCATGTGGAGGAAAAGAACATAGCTCTCAGGAATATTATTCAGAGTATAAGAGGGCAGGACGATGATCTCCGTTCCGAGATGCTGTTTAAAATGGAAAGCCACATACTGCCGCTTATGGAGCGTCTGCGCAGAGAAAAGGATGAAAATGAGAAAAGCCTTCTGTATTCCGACATATGCGAAAGTATTTCAGGGCTGCTGGATAAGGACAGCACCAAAAACCACAGCGGTGAGGCTTTTGCGAGGCTTTCCCGCACGGAAGAACGTATATGCAGAATGATTGTTACCGGCTATACCACAAAGCAGATAGCGGATGAGCTTTTTGTCACTCACGATACAGTACAGACACATAGGAAAAATATAAGAAAGAAACTCGATATAAATAATAAAGATGTTAACCTCTACACTTACCTGAAAAACATTTCTTCAACATCGGAACAATAGTCATTATTATTAACTAGATCGGGTATGCGCTACCCGATCCCTACCCGGTTTTTACCTGTTTTTTAACAGCACCCTTAAATCATATTAGCCTGTAAAGTAATCCTGAACATTACGGGTGGCTCCTAAATGTTGAGTTTATTAAGAAAATAGGAGGCAGTATGCGCTATCTGTCGGTTACGTGTATGCTCTTCTGTTTTTTATTGTCTAACGTGGCAATGAAGGCGGAAGCATTTGAGAACGGCGCTTCAAACACGCCGGACAGCCGGACGCAGCAGGTCTCTCCCGGACAGTTCAAGGAGAGCTACGAGGGTATAGGTCTTACAGACGACACCAAGATCTACCTTACGCTGACGTCCCGCTACAGACTGCGTACGAACGACTACGCAGACGATCAGGATTTTTACCAGTATCTCCGTGTCCACACGGACGCAGTGAAGCTCGGTGACGGAACGGTGAGATTCGCCGCCTTCGCCAGATTCGCGGATGATATTGACGGAGACCACAAGAAGAGCTGGGGAGATAACTACTACTATTATCACCGTGACGCTCTTGACACCCAGCTCGGTTATGATGACTGGGCTCCGAGACTGTACAACGGCTACGCTCAGTTTGACGGCGTAATCAAGAACACAGTCCTGAATGTGGGACGCTTCTATCTTTCCCATCAGAACACCTTCCAGCTTGACGGAGCGGACGCTTCAGTGAAGCTCGGCGAGATGGTAGAGGTATACGCTTTCGGGGGCAAACCCGTGAGCTACTACTATGATGTTGATGACGACACGCTGTTCGGCGGCGGAATCAATGTTAAGGTGATGGAGCAGACCAAGGTAGGGGCAGAGTATGTCCGTCTCGATGTAACGGACATAGATGACGACTACACCAAGTTCAGGCTCGATCAGGCTATCCCTAACGGTAACCTTGTTCTCGCCTACACTCTTCTGAATGACGCGGCCACAGTTAACGCCGAAGGCACCTATGAGATAGTCTCCACGGGAACTATCCTCACGCTGAAATATGAAGGTCTTACTGATGAGGTCGACTACGAGAACTCATACGTGGTGAACCCCCTGACGAATACCCTTCTCGCGGAGAGCAAGTACAGCAAGTACGAAGCGGGCGTATATCAGGCATTCCTTAAGAACTTCGCCGCTGGACTCACCTATGAGACCAAGGCAGTGAGCGGCACGGAGAACTTCGACAACCGTGATTATTCCAGAATCAAGGGTAAATTCGACATTTACGGACTCCCCTCCGAGAACACATATGTATCGTTCAGCGTAGACTACTGGGATGTAAAGAACACTCCCGACTCAGACGACAACGAGCGTCTTCAGTACGGAGTTCAGGTCAGCCAGAAGGTCGGACGCACTATGGACGTATGGGCAGGCACGTCCTTCAGCCGTTATGAGTATGACTACATAAACGACAGAAGGAAGGACTCTGTAAGAAGCTACTACATAGGCGGTCAGTATCAGCCGACGAAGATCCTCAGCCTCATGGCGGATCTGAGCATGGAGGATACGGAGTTCTATGATGATGTTGATACGAGCCTTGACAAGAACTACACGGCAGAGCTGTGGGCTAACATCATTTTTTAGGGAGGAGATTTATGAAAGCGAAGATAACTGTACTCTCTATGGTAATGGCTATGCTGCTTGTTGCTGTGTATGCCTTTGCCGTGGAATCGAATAAACCCTCCAGCCACGATATTTCCTGGATGGACAGACACGGCTCGGCAAGTAAGGTGAACAAGCAGGAATGCCTTGAATGCCATACCGATCAGGTGAGCTGTATCCAGTGCCATCAGGAAGTATCGCCGAGAAGCCATACCCCTTCATGGACGAAGAGGGGTCACGGACTTGAGGCGAGATGGGACAGAAGCTCCTGTACGACCTGCCATAAGGAAGACAGCTGCATAGAGTGTCACAGCGTGACTCCCCCTTCCAGCCACAGACCGGGCTGGGGCGGCTCCGGAGCCAGCCTGAACAGACACTGCAACAACTGCCACTACCCTGTGCAGGACAATTCATGCTTTGTATGCCACAAAACGGCGCACGCGCCTAATGCGTACTAGATGTTAGGAGGATATTATGAGTCTTAAAGATAAACTTAATCAGGTAACCCGCCGAGACTTCCTTAAGGGAGTGAGCGCAGTGGGCGCCACCGCTGCTGTATACGGCTGCGGCGGTTCCGGCGACGGCGGCAAAACATACATGGAAGAGGACGAGGAAAACCGTCTCACGCCCCCTTCGATCACGGAAGAGACGGTTATGAGTTCAACCCCTCACAACTGCGGCGGACGCTGCGTGAGCAAATACTACGTTAAAGACGGTGTAATAAAGAGGATCACCACTGACGAAGGCGAAGAAACAAATGCTCTCGGCACAACAGACAACGATCCTCAGAGACGCTCATGCGTACGCTGCCGTTCGAGAAAACAGTGGTTCTACCGTAAGGATCGCCTCCTTTACCCCATGAAACAGACAGGCGCCAGAGGCGATGTCAACGGTTTCGTGAGAATCTCATGGGAACAGGCTTATCAGGAAATAGGCGAAAAGCTCCACGCTATAGCAATGGATCCCGCCAAGGGTCCTGAGTCTCTTCACAGAATATACGCTTCAGCAGATTCCACAGGCTGGTCAGGCGGATCAGTAAGCAGACTTTTCTCCATGTACGGAAGTTCGCTGGGCTACAGAAATGACTATAGCTGGCCTGCTCTTGACCACGTTGCAACTTTTGTTGAGGCACAGGGTTATATTCCTCTCGGAAACGCAAGAGGCGACGTTGTAAACGCTGAGCACGTATTCCTTTGGAGCTACAACGGTATGGAGGCAATCTGGGGAACGCAGTCAGGCTGGTATCTGATACAGGCAAAAGAGAGGGGCATCCCCATGACTGCCATAGACACCCGTGTGTCCATGACAGCCGGAACCCTTGCCGATGATATGGTTACCGTCGCTCCCTGCACAGATACGGCTCTTGTTCTCGGTATGCTTTACTACCTGCTTACAGAAAGATATGACGATCTTGACATACCCTTCATCAAGGCTCACGTTCACGGCTTCTTTGATGATCCCGCTGCCGTGTCATATCATGCCGCTGTTCCCGCAGGAGCCTACGCAGTACCCGCAGGCGCTTCGCTTTCAGCTTATGTGCTGGGTACAGACAGGTATCTTGTTGATACAACACATGACAACCTCGATATATCAATATACCCCGCCACAATCGGCTACAACGTAAATGCCACAGACCCTCTTTACGGCAAAAGAGCCCCCATTTACGGTCAGGTTCCTAAAACTCCCGAATGGGCTTCGGCTATTTCAGGCGTTCCTGTCGCGAAAATCAAGGAGCTTGCCGATACTCTGCTCGATAAAAACTGTACCATCTGGAACGGCTCAGGCTTCCAGAGGAACACTGAATCCGAGCAGATCGTATGGATACTGAGGATTCTCGCAGCAGTTACCGAAAACTTCGGAGCGCAGGGATGCAGCTACGGTATGCAGCCTTGGAGCTCACAGATTTCAGGTCCCGGCAACTACATGGGCACAGGTGTTACCGCGACAGGTCCCACTCGTTCCACAACACTTGCCAGCGCACTTTTTGACAACACAGAGATAACTCTTCCCTCTGTGGGTTCGACCACATCAAAAAGCTCCATCCCCGTGTTTATGTGGCTTGACGCCATAGAATACGGCGGAACAGGTGAATCCCGCTGGAATGACGGACAGATCAAGAACCTCAGAACAGGAATTAAGTGCATCTTCAACTTCGCCGGAAACATTCTCTGCAACCAGTCTGGCGATCTTGAACTCACAAAACAGATTCTTGCTGACAGAGACAAATGCGAACTGCTGGTTACGGCGGATCACTTCATGACCACATCCGCGGTAATGAGCGACTATGTTCTGCCCGCAACAATGCAGATGGAAAAACCCGGAACATCCACAGGCTGGTTCAGTGAGGAAGTGGTTCTTATCAATCAGATTCTCGAAAAACCGGGCGAAGTAAAGAGTGAATTTGAAATATGCACAGGTATAGCAGCCGCCCTCGGAAGAGAAGCGGAATACCTCGGCGGTTTTGAAGGAACTGAGGAAGACAGAGTTAAAAAAGGCTGGGATGACAGATACGCCAACGGGACCTACCCGATCACATGGGATGAGTTCAAAGAAAAAGGCGTTCTCAAAGGACCGGTTCGTATGGTTATACAGTACGATACATTCCGCACCAACCCTGCGGCAAATCCCATTGCGACTCCTTCAGGCAGATTTGAAGCATACTGCCTGAGAATGATGGAAGATTATCAGGCGCGTCATTACAGCAACTATGACTCCTTCGGCACGCTTGAAAACGCAGGGGTAATCCCCGATGCGAAAAATCCTGCCGGTTCAACCAGCATGAGATTCGTTTACCCTATCCCTCTGTACATTCCCACAACCGAAGGCAGACACGCTGACGGAAGCCATCCTGACCTTCTCGGTCTCGAAGGCAAAGGCTATGACTGCTCGCTTCACACATGGCACATCATGTACAGATCGCACTCCACGCTTAACTCCGTGGCTTATCTGAATGAACTCTATAAGTTCGACAGAAACGGGAATCCTGCTTTCCTTTCCGAATCAAGAGCATCTGACGGAACAGGCGCAGTCGGAACATGGGAAGACGGAGTTTACGAAAGTGTATGGCTTAACCCTATGCTTGCACAGCGTAAAGGTCTTCAGACCGGCAACAGGGTGAAACTTACGAGCTTAAGAGGCTCCATATACGCATCCGTAATAGTTTCCGAGAGAGTGCCTGACAAAATAATCTACATAGGTCAGGGAAGCTGGCATCACAAAGTCGGCAATATAGACGTGGGCGGCTCTGCCAACACGCTTATGCACACCAGACCTTCAAGGATTTGTCAGGGTATGACGCTGGCTAACGACTGCCGTGTCAAAATTGAGAAGGCGTAGGGAGGATTGAATCATGGCTAAACAGATGGCATTTTACTTTGACCAGACGAGATGTATGGGCTGCAATGCCTGCACAGTTGCCTGCAAAGACTGGAACGATATTAAACCCGGTCAGGCACGCTGGAGAAAACTCAGCACGGTTGAATCCGGTTCATTCCCGAACACTAAGGTTTTCAACCTTGTGCTTTCCTGCAACCACTGCGCAAACCCCGCATGCACTGCGGCCTGCCCCGTGGGAGCGATCTATAAAAGAAAAGAGGACGGCATAGTCATAGTAGACCGTGACAAGTGCCAGAACATCCGTTCCTGCGCTGTTGCGTGCCCTTACGGCGCTCCTCAGTTCGGAGATGACGCATCCGAACCTGTGAAGAAAGCAAGCTGGGCTGTCGCCCACCCCGTGCAGAAGTGTACCTTCTGCTGGGACAGGCTCGATGACGGTCTTGCTCCTTCGTGCGTGGCGGCTTGTCCTTGCCGTGCGCTGGATTTCGGCACTGTTGAGGAGATTTCCGCTAAATACCCCTCTGCTGTGAGAACTGCGGTGGGCATGCCTGATTCCTCAAGGGATGCAAACGGTAATGTGCTGGCTTCCGGCGAAACCGTTCCCTCTATATTTTTTAAACCGAAACCCTGATAATTTTTATGCAGCTTTAAGACCGTTTCTTTGAGAAACGGTCTTTTTTTTACCCTGATTTTACACTCGGGGTATTTTATCCATTTTTTATCCCCTATCGGGTAGAGCCTACCCGATCCCTACCCGATCTTTTACCCGGTTTTTCATAGTGCCTATTAATGCCGTTAACCTCTAAATTAGTTCTAACATTCACTTGCGGGTGTTTAGTTTATTTCTACAAGGAGGAAGTATGCGCTACCTGTCGGCCATGAGCATGCTTGTGTGTCTTTTGCTTTTCAGCGGATCGGCACAGGCATTTGAGAACGGCGCTTCAAACACGCCGGACAGCCGGACGCAGCAGGTCTCTCCCGGACAGTTCAAGGAGAGCTACGAGGGTATAGGTCTTACAGAGGACACCAAGATCTACCTTACGCTGACGTCCCGCTACAGACTGCGTACGAACGACTACGCAGACGATCAGGATTTTTACCAGTATCTCCGTGTCCACACGGACGCAGTGAAGCTCGGTGACGGAACGGTGAGATTCGCCGCGTTCGCCAGATTCGCGGATGATATTGACGGAGACCACAAGAAGAGCTGGGGAGATAACTACTACTATTATCACCGTGACGCTCTTGACACCCAGCTCGGTTACGATGACTGGGCTCCGAGACTGTACAACGGCTACGCTCAGTTTGACGGCGTAATCAAGAACACAGTCCTGAATGTGGGACGCTTCTATCTTTCCCATCAGAACACCTTCCAGCTTGACGGAGCGGACGCTTCAGTGAAGCTCGGCGAGATGGTAGAGGTATACGCTTTCGGGGGCAAACCCGTGAGCTACTACTATGATGTTGATGACGACACGCTGTTCGGCGGCGGAATCAATGTTAAGGTGATGGAGCAGACCAAGGTAGGAGCAGAGTATGTCCGTCTCGATGTAACGGACATAGATGACGACTACACCAAGTTCAGGCTCGATCAGGCTATCCCTAACGGTAACCTTGTTCTCGCCTACACTCTTCTGAATGACGCGGCCACAGTTAACGCCGAAGGCACCTATGAGATAGTCTCCACGGGAACTATCCTCACGCTGAAATATGAAGGTCTTACTGATGAGGTCGACTACGAGAACTCATACGTGGTGAACCCCCTGACGAATACCCTTCTCGCGGAGAGCAAGTACAGCAAGTACGAAGCGGGCGTATATCAGGCATTCCTTAAGAACTTCGCCGCTGGACTCACCTATGAGACCAAGGCAGTGAGCGGCACGGAGAACTTCGACAACCGTGATTATTCCAGAATCAAGGGTAAATTCGACATTTACGGACTCCCCTCCGAGAACACATATGTATCGTTCAGCGTAGACTACTGGGATGTAAAGAACACTCCCGACTCAGACGACAACGAGCGTCTTCAGTACGGAGTTCAGGTCAGCCAGAAGGTCGGACGCACTATGGACGTATGGGCAGGCACGTCCTTCAGCCGTTATGAGTATGACTACATAAACGACAGAAGGAAGGACTCTGTAAGAAGCTACTACATAGGCGGTCAGTATCAGCCGACGAAGATCCTCAGCCTCATGGCGGATCTGAGCATGGAGGATACGGAGTTCTATGATGATGTTGATACGAGCCTTGACAAGAACTACACGGCAGAGCTGTGGGCTAACATCATTTTTTAGGGAGGAGATTTATGAAAGCGAAGATAACTGTACTCTCTATGGTAATGGCTATGCTGCTTGTTGCTGTGTATGCCTTTGCCGTGGAATCGAATAAACCCTCCAGTCACGATATTTCATGGATGGACAGACACGGTTCGGCAAGCAGGGTGAACAAGCAGGAATGCCTTGAGTGCCATACCGATCAGGTGAGCTGTATCCAGTGCCATCAGGAAGTATCACCGAGAAGCCATACCCCTTCGTGGACGAAGAGGGGTCACGGACTTGAGGCGAGATGGGACAGAAGCTCCTGTACGACCTGCCATAAGGAAGACAGCTGCATAGAGTGTCACAGCGTAACTCCCCCTTCCAGCCACAGACCGGGCTGGGGCGGCTCCGGAGCGAGCCTGAACAGACACTGCAACAACTGCCATTACCCTGTGCAGGACAATTCATGCTTTGTATGCCACAAAACGGCGCACGCGCCTAATGCGTACTGAAAGGCACATGGATGTGCCTCACGGAGCTAATGTTACGCAGACCAGTATAACGGAAGTGAAGTGGAGTATAGCACGGGTTTATCCCGGGCGTAACGTTACTCAAAAACGCATGGAAGCAGTTTTTGAGTCGGTAATTAGGAGGATATTATGAGTCTTAAAGATAAACTTAATCAGGTAACCCGCCGAGACTTCCTTAAGGGAGTGAGCGCAGTGGGCGCCACCGCTGCTGTATACGGCTGCGGCGGTTCCGGCGACGGCGGCAAAACATACATGGAAGAGGACGAGGAAAACCGTCTCACGCCCCCTTCGATCACGGAAACGGTTATAATGGGTGCAACCCCCCACAACTGCGGCGGACGCTGCGTGAGCAAATACTACGTTAAAGACGGCGTGGTAAAAAGAATTACCACTGACGAAAGAGGCGACAAAGGCATCAGCAACGGTGACGACCCCGAATACCGCTCATGCGTACGCTGCCGTTCAAGAAAACAGTGGTTCTACCGCAACGACCGTATCCTTTACCCTCTTAAACAAACAGGTGAAAGAGGCGATGTCAACGGCTTCGTGAGAATCTCATGGGATCAGGCGTTCACCGAAATTGCGGCTAAAATGCAGCAGATCAAGGCTCAGCACGGCAACCATGCTTTCCACTCAATTTATTCATCGGGTGATGCTACAGGCTGGGCGAGAAACTCACTTAACAGAATGCTCATGCTTCACGGCGGCTATACGGCGTACTACACCAACTACAGCTTCCCCTCACTTGAGCACATGGCTAAGTTCATGGAAGGAGCCAACGAAGGCACTCCTCTCAGCAACGGACGTCAGGATGCGAAATTTGCCGACAAACTCGTTCTCTGGAGCTTCAACCCCAACGAAACAGTTTTCGGAACAAACACAGGCTGGTATCTTCAGCAGATTAAGGAACTCGGTGTAGAGGTTCTTTCTGTTGACTCAAGATACTCAAAAGCCACGGCTACTTCCGCGGACAAATACATAAACCTTCTGCCCGGAACGGATGCAGCGCTCCTTTCCGGTATGATCTACCACCTGCTCACCGCGCGCCTTGCTGATCTCGATGTTGCTTGGATCAACGCCCGTCTGTACGGTCTTTTCGACACAGGTCAGTCTCTGCTCCGCTCGGATGTTGATGTAGCCAGATATGCAATTCCTGCCGGCGGTTCGCTTTCAGCGTTCATACTCGGTGATGAAACAAGCCTTGTTACTGCGACCCTTAACAGCGCACCTTCAATCTACCCCGATACAATCGGTTATGAAGTTAACCCTGAAGACGATCTTTACGGCAAAACTGTCCACATTTGGGGACAGAAAGCAAAAACTCCCGAATGGGCTGAAAAAATATGCGGCGTTCCCGCTCAGACTATCCGTGACCTCGCCGACATGTACCTTGACAACAAGGTTACAACATGGATCGGCGGCGGTTATCAGAGACATACTGAAGGCGAGCAGGCTATATGGCTTAACCGTGTGCTTTCAGTAATGACTAAAAACATCGGCGCGAGAGGACGCAGCTCAGGAAGAAACGCCAACAACAAATCCGCTTCTCTGCCTAACGTACAGATGTCCAGAAACGCTACCAACGCTGTAAGCCAGACTTACCTTTATGATTCGTCAAGAGTTACTTCTCCTCTGACTTATGTTCACGCTGTTCAGAGAACAAACCTTCCTGTTTTCGTGATTCCCGATGCGGTTGAAAACGGCGGTTATGCAGGTCTGAAGTCAAAATGGAACGACGGTCAGGTAAATGCTCTTACCACTCCGTTCAAGGCTGTCTTCACTGCGGGCGGCAACATCATGGTTAACCAGTCAGGCGACGTTAACTACAACATGGAGATCTGGAAAAACAAAGACAAAGCAGAGCTCATAGTTAACTGCGACCATTTCCTCACAGCTACAGCAGCAATCGCAGACTATATACTTCCCTCTGCGATGGTCGGTGAAAAACCCGGCACTGCAAACGCTTGGGGTACCGGCGAAGTTGCCATCAAGATCAATAAAGTTACTGATGCTCCCGGTGAGGTTCTCAGCGAATACGAAATCTTTGAAGGCATCTCGAAAGCTCTCGGACTTCAGGCTGAATACCTTGACGGATACCCCTCAGGTCAGGAAGGCATGGAAGCCCGTATCAGAGAAGGATGGACAAGCGCACTTGAAACAACATACGGCATGACATATGACGAATGGTGTGAAAAAGGCGTTGCCTCTCTTCACCCTACATACACTGAGAATGACTACTTCATCAAACACAAGGCGTTCATAGAAAACCCTGTTCTTGCCAACGCGCTTCTTACCCCCACGGGCAAAATCGAAGCTTACAGCATGAACCTTATGGAAGATTATGAAGCACGCTTCCACGACAACGCTGACCTTGTGACAGGCGATGCAGGCGCAGGACCCGAAGTTCTTCCCAACGGCGGAGCGATCTACAGCAGGCAGCACGGACTTTCCACTGCCAGAAGATTCGTTTACCCCATAGGTATGTACATACCCACAATAGAGGGAAGACACGCTATCGACGCGACAACTGCGATGCCCAATACTATTACATACGACAACCCTGTGCATGACAACCCGCTGGGAATCAGGGATCAGTACCCTTTTACCCTGCACACTTGGCACCTTATGTACAGATCACATTCTACCCTGAACAACATTGCTTACCTCAATGAGCAGTACAAACAGGACGCTGACGGCAACGCTGCCTTCCTTGATCCTGAAAGAGACTGGACAGAGGGCGTATGGGACGACAACGTGTATGAAACAGTTGTTATCAACCCCGCGCACGCTGCCGAACTTGGTCTTCAGGCTGGCGACAGAGTGCTCATAAGCAATGACAGAGGCAAAATGTACGCTTCTGCCCGCTTCTCGCAGACTGTTCCTAAATACACTGTCTGCATCGGGCAGGGCGGCTGGTTCCAGAAAAACGCTCAGGGCGTTGATGTGGGCGGCTGCGCCAACACTGTTGTTACCGCAAGACCTTCTAGGATCTGCAAAGGCATGACTTCTGCCACGGATTCAAGAGTCAAAATCGAGAAGGCGTAGGGAGGATTGAATCATGGCTAAACAGATGGCATTTTACTTTGACCAGAATAGATGTATGGGCTGCCACGCCTGCGTTGTTGCCTGCAAAGACTGGAACGACGTTAAACCCGGCAAGGCAAGCTGGAGAAAGCTCAGTGTTACGGAAAGCGGCGCTTTCCCTGATGTAAAGGTTTTCAACCTTGTGCTTTCCTGCAACCATTGCGCAAACCCCGCATGTACTGCGGCCTGCCCCGTGGGAGCGATCTATAAAAGAAAAGAGGACGGCATAGTCATAGTAGACCGTGACAAGTGCCAGAACATCCGTTCCTGCGCTGTTGCGTGCCCTTACGGCGCTCCTCAGTTCGGAGACGACAAGTCCGAACCTGTTAAGAAAGCAAGCTGGGCAGTCGCCCACCCCGTGCAGAAATGTACCTTCTGCTGGGACAGGCTTGACGACGGTCTTGCTCCTTCGTGCGTGGCAGCCTGCCCGCAGAGAGCGCTTGACTTCGGCACAGTTGAAGAGATCAGCGCGAAATACCCCACAGCACAGAGAACCGCTGTAGGTATGCCCGATTCAACAAAGGACTCCAACGGTAATACCCTTACCTCCGGAGATACAGTACCCTCCATTTTCTTTAAACCGAAGAACTAGGAGCCGTAACAACCAAAAAATACCGCCCTCACATGGGGGCGGTATTTCTTTTTTTAAAGCCTTGTGAAACATGGCAGTAAGTTATATTTTGTCTGCTGAGTAAAAACTTAAAAGGAAATTCCATGATAACAGACATAAATGCGAAGACCTTAGACTTGATTAAAAGCAAAGCTTTCAGGGAGGACGCTGAAAGGTATGTGGCGCAGTACGCCGATTTTATGAAATTCGCTGAAGATTCGGGAATCGGTGCAGTCGAGGGGGTCTCCTCTAACAGCATAGCCGCTGAGAGGCTCTTAAAAAACAGTCGGATTAAGGGCTATAACGCGAAAAGTCTTTCATACGGTTATCTCTCCCCCGCCTGCATTGATTGCCGAACCGGAGAAAACTCAAAAACAGTTTTTCATACACTGACATGCAACCGCGACTGTTATTTCTGCGCGAACATGAATCAGGAAGAGTACGAGTTCTATACTAAAAACATCAACAACGCCGAGGAGGAGCTTGATTCCTCCATGGCAGGCAGAAAGGTTTCATCCGTTGCTCTCACAGGGGGCGAACCCCTTCTTCTTCCCGAGCGTGCTCTTGGGTTTTACAGACACGTTTCCGAAAAATATCCCGAGGCGCACAGGCGTCTTTACACCAACGGAGACCTGCTTACCGATGAGCTGGCTGAGCAGCTTGCCGCAGCGGGACTTAATGAGATACGCATAAGCGTTAAAATGGACAAGGACGGCTACCCGTCTGAGACACTGGATAAGCTGAGAATCGCCAGAAAGTTTATACCTGCCGTTATGGTGGAGATGCCTGTAATCCCCGGAACTTTTGAGCACATGAAGGATCTTCTCCTTAAAATGGAGGAAATAGGGTGCGACGGGATCAACCTGCTTGAATTTCTTTACCCTTGGACAGATTCCGAGGAGTATAAAAAGCTCGGATTCAAAATAAAGCAGCGCCCGTATCAGGTGCTGTATTCATACAGCTACTCCGGCGGGCTTCCCGTGGCAGGAAGCGAGGAAGAATGCCTCAGGCTTCTTGAGTTTGTTCTTGAAAAGGAGCTGAAGCTCGGCGTGCATTACTGTTCGCTGGAAAATAAGCTGACATCACAGGTTTACTTCCAGAATTACACCACAAAGCTCATGCCCTTTGAAGTTATGTCTGAAAAGGACTTCTTCATAAAAATTGCCCGTGTTTACGGCAGTAACGCCGGAAAAGTGCAGAAATTCCTCAGTAAAAAGGGAGTGCCTTTTCAGCGCATAGCAGGCTCGGACGCTCTTGAGTTTCACCCTAAATATATCTCGGAGCTGAGAGGGGTGGACGAGGTTGCGCTTACGTACAATATTGTAGAGAGTGAGGGCAAATCCTCCCATATGCGTGAGCTTAAGATAGACTTGGTTAATCCGTCTTTATTCGATTACGATGAAGATATATGAGGTGACGTTATGAACGTTAATGAAGTATGTGAAACACACAAAGGAAGAGACGTAACATTCAACATTTTTTCGAGAGTGTTCAACGATGTGCCGGATGATTTTTCCGACAAACTCGCTGCCGATACCTGCGCTTACCTTGTGTCGGTTGCGGAAGCGTCCGAAAACGGCGATCTTAAAAAAGGCGCGCAGATTCTCAACACGCTTCTGCCCGCTGATAAATCAAATCTGGAGAGCTGGTTTGCCGAAAACAGACTGGACAGGGCGAAGGACTTCACCTTTCTTTTTGTTCTCGGTCAGGGCTCTGTGTCCTCTTACGAATCTGTCTACCGCTCCCCTGAAAGACTCATAAAGCAGGAGCCGTGGTCGGAGGTTAAAGCCGCCTATGCTCTCAACGGCTTCAAAAAAGCGGACAGCAATAAAACAATAGAAGACCATGTATCCCTTGAGCTCCAGTTTATGGGTCTGCTGAGCAAAAAGGCGGCAGAACTACTGCAAAACGAGGATTTTGACGGAGCTGAAATTAAGCTTAAAGCTCAGAAAGACTTTTATAACAACCACATAATCAAATGGGTTCCCGATTTCTGCGATAAAGTGATCAGCAAAAGCGAAAGGCTTCATACTCAGTTTTACGTTGCCTACGCTTATCTGCTGAAAGGTTTTCTTACAGAAGATATGCTGTTTCTGGAAGACCTGCTCGGAGGATAGATTCTATGGGCGTGGTGGAAGGCGTATTTGAAAAACTTTCCGAATATTTCGTTATAAACAGTGCGCTGTGCGTGCGGGTGCGCCACAAAAACGCCGCCTGCACGGACTGCACTGATGTCTGTCCGGCTGAGGCTGTGAAAATAACCCGTGCCGGCGGAAAGGTGCTTGTGGACTGGTCAGTCTGCACTGACTGCGGAAAATGCGTAAGCGTATGCGTTAATAGCGTATTTACGCTCCGCAGAGCGGACGATGCGCGTATAAACACCTCCGCCGCAGAGCAGATCAAGGCTGACGGCAGCGTGAAATATTCCTGCGCCCGCTCAAAATCCGCGGAGACTACTGCGAAGGTCTCCGCTCTTGCCTATATTACCAGAAAGCAGATAATCAAAGCCGCGTCCGCAGGGGCAAAGAGGCAGGAGTTTATCCATGGCGACTGCTCTGTGTGCCCGTCCGGCGGCTGTCTGGATATGCTGGGCAGGGAGATTGAGGCGTCGTCCAGAATACTTGAGCTATGCGGAAAAGAATCGGCGTTTCTCATAAGGAAGCCGGACGAAGTCTCGCTGCCGAAAAAGAAAAGCAGGCTGTCCGAACGCCTCGGCGGAAAACAGGATGTGAGACTCAGCCGCAGGGAGTTTTTCGGTTTTCTCAAAACCGGGGCGGAAAAATCTGTGGGCAAAACACTACAGTATCTGGGTGAAAACGATTCCAACCGCCGGAAAACAATACTGGAAGTGAAAGAAACCACCGCTCCGCACAGGGAGTTCCTGAACTCTGTGGAAATACTCGGCGGTGACATTCTCATCCGCAATATGCAGAAGGAAGGACTTCTTAAACGCGCGGAGATCAACCCTGAAAAATGCGCCAAGTGCGGGATATGCGCACGGATGTGCCCGTTTCAGATTTTTGAGCCTGTTACGGAAATCATTAAAGGGCGTGAGGTTACGCAGTTCATCAATGTTAAATCAGTCGGCTGCACAGGCTGCAATCTTTGTACCATCTCCTGTCCGTACGGCGCTGTAAGCGTCCGCTGACTTTCTTAGAAACATCTCTTAACTTTAAAGAAATCATGTTTTGTGCTAGGTTTTTCAAGTGGAGGACGCCATGAGAAAAACCGCTGTTTTTAAATCAGTTCTTGCGGATGACGATTCGCTGGACAGGGCATGCAAAAGCATACCGGAAGAGGCATGCAGGCACTCCGCCCGCAACTACAGGGCAAATCTCATGAACGGAGCGGCATCCAAACTGGCTGAGCAGGCAGCGGGACCTAACCTTGTTATTCCGTGGCTGCTTCAGGCAATCGGAACCCCTGTGTGGATTCTGGGGTTCGTCATGCCGCTCAAGCAGACCTTCTCACTCCTGCCTCAGATGGTAACCGCCGGATATATCAGGACACTTGGCATACGCAAAACAGTATGGACTGTTTCAGGCTTCATTCAGGCACTCTGTCTTCTCCTGATGATCCCCTCTGCTATTTACCTTACACCTGTACAGGCAGGCATTTCCGTTCTTCTGCTGCTCATTGTTTTCAGCACGGCAAGCGGCACGGCGTCCGTGGCTTTTCAGGATGTGCTCGGTAAAACCATAGACAAGGGGCAGAGAGGCAGGCTCCTCTCCTCCAGAGCCTTTGCGGGCGGCATACTCACCATCGCCGCGGGGCTCGTCATCGGCAGGCTGAAAGGCGGCTCGCTGATAACACTTTACATGCTTGTTGTTTTCGGTGCTGTACTGTGGATTATCTCTTCTCTTTTTTTCCAGAGCATAAAAGAGTATCCGGGCGCTGTAAAAGGCGGCAGGAACGCATTCAGGGAAACAGCGGCGGGATTTGCCCTTTTCAGACAATACAAAGGCTTCCGACAGTATCTGTACGGCAGAATAGCACTTAACATCATTGAGATAGCTGTTCCTTTCTATGCGTTTTACGCTTCTGAGCTTTTAGGCACATCCAAGGCAGGACTCGGACTTTTCATGACCGCCATAGGAGTCTCTCAGGTGATCAGCAGTCCGTTCTGGGGCAGGGCGGCGGATGAAACCAGCCGCAAGGTGATGATCCAGAGCGCGCTAATTTCCGTGGCGGCGGCTGTTCTGGCTGTCGTCTGTTATTTTCTCACGGATCATCTCGCGGTATATGCGGGGCTTCTGACAGCGTTTGTGCTCATCGGACTTGCCGAAGCCGGAGTGAGGCTCGGGCGTAAAACATACCTTGTTGACGCCACGCCAGCAGAAAACAAATCAACCTTCACGGCGTTCAGCAACAGCGCTGTGGGTATTCTTTCCCTTTTTGCGGGGCTTCTGGGACTTCTGGCGGAGAAAACAGGCGCGGCAGGAATAATCGCCGTGATCGGAGCAATGTCGCTTATCGCTGTGTTTGCAGCAGCCCGCATGCCTGAAGCCGACGACATGCTGAAGGATTAATCCTGACTTATCCGTAAAAAACTCCTTGACTTTCCATGATTCAAAAGTTAGATAAATTGAACAAATATATTTAGATCTAAAAATATAGGTCACCTGAAATTATGGAGGAGCCGATGAGCAAAGTAGGCATTTTTTACGGAAGCAGCACAGGCGTTACCAAAAGCGCGGCGGAATTAATCGCTAAAGAACTTAAAAAAAACAATATAGAAGCAGAGATTCACAGTGCGGGCGATACGGATATTTCCGCTATAACTTCGTACAGCGGAATTATTCTCGGCACCTCCACATGGGGAATGGGCGACCTTCAGGACGACTGGGAAGGGCTCAAAAAGCCTCTGGCTAATTCAGACCTCAATGGAAAAACAGTCGCTCTCTTCGGTTCGGGAGATCAGGACGGCTATCCGGACACTTTTGTTGACGGCATAGGCATTCTTTACGATGCAGTCGCCTCCGCCGGGGCGAATGTCGTGGGCTCCGTATCCACAGACGGTTACAGCTATGACGCATCTCTTGCGGAAAGGGACGGTGAGTTTGTGGGGCTTCCCATTGACGAAGACAATCAGGCGGATATGACCGATGAGCGTATAAAGGCATGGGTTGCGTCTATCTGCGAATCATTCGCAGGCTGATATGCAGGTTTTCAGCCATCATCTGTATGAATATAAAAAGGGTCTGCGCAGCCTGATACTTCACACGGCAAAGGCAGAGCTTAAGCCTCTTTTTGAAAAGAAGCTGGCGAGAAACGAAATTTCCTATTTCATACAGGATATTGACGACACGAGGCTCAACATCTTTTTCGGAGATGAAATCTGCGTGAATGTCGTCAGACAGTTCGGGGTTTCGCTTGATAAGCTGACGGATGAGCAGGACTTCATTCTCGGAGTTATGCTCGGCTACGACAGAATACTCCAGTGCAAGCGTTATCTTTCCCGAAAAACCGCCGCGAAAAAATGCGGCAGAATAGCAGTGTAGCGTTATAAGGTGCGGCTTCTGCCCCGCACTTGTATTGATAGTATTATTCAAACCCCTGTGGCGGACATTCCCTGTGTCCGCCTTTTTTTATTAAGCTCCGGAAACAACTTTTCATTTGGTAAACTCACGGTCAAATAAGGATTTCAAAGGCATTTTAACTCAGAAATGACTTGACAACAGATGCTACTTATTATACTAGAAGTCTATTATTTAGTTAGGTAATTCTAAAATTGTTCCGAGGATCTCCGAATCCCGCATAGCTTAGGCTTCTCATTATTTTTTGGAGGTTTTCTGAATGAGAAAATTATTCATACTTTTATCTGCCCTCACTCTGCTTCTCGCAGCGGGCTGCGGCGGAAGTTCCGGCGGCGGAAGCAGCGACCCCGATGACGGCGGAAGCACAACTCAGACCATATCCGGCATCGTAACCGACCCTGCGATAACAGGGGCACAGGTTGAGATAAGAAATATCTCTGACGATACTCTCGTGAATACCTGCGGCGTTGCGGGCAACCTTCTCTGCCGCACATTCAGCAATGACGAAGGTGGATTTTCATTTATTGTTCCCTCTTCTTTCGACTTTTCACTCTACTACATGCAGACGCACGGCGGGGTTGACACTGAAACAGGAATCAGTTTTGAATCAATAAGCCTGACTGCCCCCCTTAACGCTTTCAGCGGAGATACAGACGGCATAGTGGTGTCGCCTCTTACTTCTCTTATCGTCTCCGACTTGGCTTCTGTAACCTCACGCATGAGCCAGAGCGAAATCGAGGCTGCTGTCAGTGCAATAAGAAATGCCTTCGGCTTTTCTGCGGATACGGATATTCTTTCCAATCCTTCCCTTGAGCCTGAGCTTCTCCATGCTTCATATCTGCTTGTCAGGATCGCCTCACAGTACCGCGATCTTAACAGTACATACGGCGGAGGTGAGGAAGATCCGTTTGCCGCAATAGTGAGAGCGGTTGAAAACGGGGAGTTTGTCACTGAAAGCGGAGAGTTCGCGGCGGGAGCGCTTGATCAGGTTTTTGCGGAATTTACTTCTGCCGCGTCATATGCGGATGTGAAGCAGGAGCTTGAGGAAACACTGACTCTTCTCGCAAATCTCAGCGGAGAGGGCAATATCGTTGAAGAGCTTGTAGCTGCTGAGAAAAGCGCGCTTTTCAGAAGAGCGGTTTCAAGCCTTGTTGAGAATCTTCCCGCTACTGTTTCAGACACATACATTGAGAATGTTGACAAACTCCTTGAGGGACTTGAGGAAACAGCAGATGCAGAGTTTGCTCTTGAAAGCTTCCCGATCTATCAGGCTGTGAGGTTTGCTCTCTTCAGTGATGATTTTTTCGGGGATTACAATAGCTATCTTTCAGCCGATTTTGATACGGCTCTTGCGTCAATGCTTGCGGCTGACGGCTTCGCGACAGCACTGGGCACAATCATGAATGAAGCCAGTGTACAGTTTGTCAATATTCCCCTTGCTGCGGCGAACCTGCCCGGAGACAACAACACGGCAAGAGCCGATTATTATTTCAACTCAAATATTGACAGAAATTATCTGGCAAGAAAACTCATCAGCAAGGTATATGATGATGAAATAAATGATGCCATCTATCTGGAAGTTATTTACTCCTACGCATCTTACGGAATGCTTGAGAAGGCAAAAAGAATTTCGGACGCTTTTCTTGTTATGTCTTTCAGCAAGGCGACTGCGTACAGATATATCGGAAAGTTTACAAGAGTATACGGCAGTGCAGATGAGACATACAATCTGCTCAAATCCGCAGAGGATATTATAGTATCTATTTATTCTGCCAGAGGCGATGGAGTGATCACCTCTGATGAAGCAAGCGAACTGATTCTTTTATCAACAGAGTATGCGTACATAGACAGACAGGATGAGTCTCTGAGGCTTAAGGAGTGGCTTGCTGAAGAGATTGCCAATATCGCAAATGAAACTACAAGAAAAACAGCTCACGGTCGTCTGCTTACCGCACAGTGGCACGCCGCGGAAACACTCGTTTATTCAAATGATTCCAGAGCTGAAGATGCAGTTGATTATTTTGTCGAGCTGATCGAAGGGCAATATCCTAATACCACCCCCGGCAAAAGATACTCCATCCACCTTGTTTATTACGCTTACGCTTCAGAGATGTATAGATCTCTCGGTCTTAAGGAAAAGGTGAAAAATCTTTTTACGGACAATATAGACCCTCTCAGGCTTCTGGATCAGGCGGAAGAGGGTGTTCAGTGGCAGCTCTACTACGACAGCATTCTCAGCGACCTTTACTGGAGCGGCGAAACAGAAGAGGCGGTTGCCGTTCTTGACACTCTTACAACAGCGTCTGCCATCAAAAACACTACCAAGGCAATTACTATAACAATGGTTTTTGAAGAAGGCTTTGATACGGCTGTAGAGTTTTTTGAAAGAAAAATACCTATGGGCGATACTTTCTCCGCAATAGGCGATTACATGGATTCGTGGGTTTATCTGGGAGTAAACAAGTCCAGCACCGGGGTAGCGCTGGCAGCAGTGGAAATGGACAACGAAACCCTTGCTCTTCAAGCGCTTACATACATGGAAAATAAGCTGGATTCGCTGAAAGCATACATCGACAACAACAGCATAAGCTACAACACATGGCTTACGTTGGTTGTTGCAGGCAGCAGAGAGGCTGAAGCCGGTTATGTAAAGCTGGCGGAAGTTTATATGTCTATGAGTGATGATGTTAAGGCGGCTGAACTGCTCCAGAAGGCGGAGGACTACACTGACGCCAGCACGGATTCCCTGTATAAAGCTTATGCGTATTCAAGAATTGGGGTTTCCTATGATGGGCTGAACAATGTCTCCAAGGTTGAATCCCTGCTTGCCAAAGCGAGAACGATAGCTACTGATAATTTTACTCCAGCGGTTTTTTATGCCTTCTATCTGAACACGGCGGATGATTATAATCTGCTCGGAGATAAAACAAACATGGAGTTTAGTCTTGACACTGCGGCGGACTATGCGGGAGATGTTCACACCGCAGGTACAACGGATGACACCAATGCCATAGCGGAATCAGGGTATTTCAGGTATTTGTCCAGCAGGTATTATACTGTGCCTGATATGGAAAAAGCCAGAAATATGCTGCTTGCGGCTGAAACTGTTTCTGCAGATATTGCAAGTGCTTCAAAAAAGACTTCTGAAAGAAAAAGCATTATCCTTGTATATGCCGCTCTTGGTCTTGTGGATCTTGCTTATGAGAAAACTGGTGAACTTCTTTCAACCACTGCGGACCGCTATGATTCAATACTGGATATTGCAGGGACAGTCACTTCATCCTCTGATTTCTCCGGTGTATCCATTGCGTTTGTGGATACGGATAAAGACGGTAAGCCGGATTTCTTCCTGCCCTCCGCTACATCGGCAGAGATAGCCGCTTCCGGTCTTGAGCTTGACGATGATTCTGACGGTGACGGTAAGCCGGATACCACAGACACCACGCCATTTTACGCGGATTAAGCAGCGATGAGTAAAATTATAAATACTATAAAGAGAGCCGCTTATGCGGCTCTCGCCTTTCAATTCGTCTGTTATGCTGCATACGCTGCGGACATTTCGGACAATATAAGCGAAGCCGATATTTTAGTGCTTGATGAAGTTGATGTCGTTGAATCATACAAAGAGCTTAATAAGTCCGGAAGAACAGAGATTCCCCGTGAATATATAGAGAATCTTCCAAAGGGCAACGCTAATATAACTGATCTCCTCAGGATGGCTCCTTCCGTGCAGTTTAACGAATCCTACAGAAGTTCCCTGACGGGCGGCGAAATAGCACCGGAAGAGCTTTCCATATCAGGAGGAAAGCCCTATGAAAACCTCTTTCTTGTGGATGGAATGAACAACACCAGCATTCTGAATCCTGCTGACTTTAGTCCGTATGACACTGACTCCATAGGCGGGTATTCGCAAAAGATCTTTCTGGATTCATCCATTGTTGAAAAGATGACAGTGTATGACAGCAATGTCCCTGCGTCTTTCAGCGGATTTATGGGCGGTGTTGTCGATATAAAAACCAGAATGCCGGAGAAAGAGTTCAGCGGTGGTGTTTCATACCGTACAACCCGTTCTGAATGGGCGGAAATTATAGTGGATGGAACTCTTGAGGACAAATATAAGTTTGAAAACTCGGAAAACTCTTTCAAACAGCCCAGATTTGAAAAACACTTTGTAAATTTTTACGTTGATGTTCCAGTTACCGAAAATACCGGCTTCCTTATTTTTTACAGCAGGAACGAATCCACTATTCCGCTGAAATTTTTTGACGGCTGGAAAGAACAGTCCAGAGTATCTGAAAATGTTTTTTTTAAAGGAGTACATAACATAGACGGGGGGCGTTATCTGGAATTTTCCTTATCTTATATGCCCTATGAGGGGATTTATTTCACGCCTAATACTCTGAACAGTGAGTTCACTATTGAGTCCGGCGGGTTTGCCGGAGTTGCCAAATACGTGCGTGAGGAAGGGGAAAATAAGCTGTCAGTGAGTGTGGACGCTGCGTCAACTGAATCCTCAAAAACTGCTCCTAACGAATTGAAAGCATGGATTGCGAGCGGCAGCAAGCCTTGGGGGTATTTGGTTGAAACTGAAATAGGAAATGACGGTAATCCGGACAACATAACATCAGGCGTCAGCAGAGAAGGCGGGTATGGCACTGTAGAACAGGAAGAAAAGGCACTGAACCTGAAACTTGATCATGCCATTGGCAGCTACAGGTTCGGCGGAGAGCATCTTCTGTCTTATGGAGCGGTGTATTCTTTCATTTCAGGTCGTTACTACAGGCCGGAAGATGCGTACAGCTATTCCGGAGCAAGACTCAGCGCTGATGTTGTATGCAATGGTGACACCGGCACATGTGTCGACGGCGAACAGTATTTTTATAAGAGAAGCATCACTCCGGCAACAGATGTTGACGCTGATATAAATGAATACAGTTTTTATGTGCAGGATGACTGGACAGCAGGTAAGTTCAACCTGAGAATCGGGCTGAGGCTTTCATATGACGACTATATGGAAAATGCGAATATCGCACCCAGAACAAGGCTTCAGTACGATCTCTTCAATAACGACAATACTGTATTTTCAGTGGGCTACAACAGGTACTACAGCGGAAACCTTCTGTACAACAAGCTGCGGGAAGGCATAGCTCCTTCATATGAAGAGAGGAGGAGCACTTACCAAAACCAGCTTCTTGAATGGGGAGAGACAACTGACGGGGGTGATATTAAGCATAACTTTGCCAATTTGGAAACCCCTTATACTGATGAATATGCGACGGCAGTTGATCAGAGCCTTTTCGGCGGTGTTCTCAGCCTCCAGTATATCCAGAGGGAGACCAAAGATGCTTTTGCCAGAATGAAAACAGAGACTCAGGCTGACGGCTACAAACACTACTTTCTGACAAACAACGGACGCAGCAAATACAGATCCGTTCAGGTTAAATGGAATAAATTCTGGAAAAATCACAGCTTCATGGCAAATGCGATGTGGCATGAATCAGAAACATCCAACAAAACCTATGATTCTGATGATCTTGAAGATATGGATGATGAGATACTGTACAAGGGTAAACTCATCAAAAGATATGACAAGCCTAAAGATAATTACAATCGTCCCATTGTCGCCAATATAGCTTACACCGGAAAGTTTTTTGACAGACTTGTTATTTCTCCTGTTTTTAATTTCAGGGGAGCATACAGGCAGGTTGTTCTCACGGATGATGCTTATCCTGCCGGTACGACTGGTGAGGACGATCCTATTACAGGAGATCCTGTTTACAAATACGTTGAAAAATACGAAGAAGAAAAATTTGATGTCTCCTACACGTTGGACTGCGCTGTTTCATGGGTTCAGCCTCTTAAAAGGAAACAGAAGCTTACTTTTACAGTAGAAGTTTACAATGTCTTTAACAGCAAGAATGAAATAGGCAAGAGTGACGACCGTACCGACACAACGGAATACAAAAACGAATACGAAATCGGGCGCCAGTTTTGGGCGGGGGTGGCTTATGAATTCTGATAAGGTTATCTGCATCGAAAACCTTGAGCACTCCTACGGGAACAACAAAGTGCTCCACGGAATAAACTTTACGGTGGAAAAGGGGAAAACCTTCGGTCTTCTCGGTAAAAACGGAGCAGGGAAGACAACCACCATCAACATAATGATGGGTTTTCTCGCACCGGACAAGGGTAAGTGCCTTGTTCTGGGTGAGGCGGCGCACAGTCTTTCCCCTGATGGGAAAAAGCGGATCGGTCTTCTGCACGAGGGGCATCTGTGCTATGAGTTCATGAGCATAGACCAAACTGAGAAGTTTTATAAAAGCTTTTATCCTCAATGGGATATGGAAATATTCGACTATCTGATGAAAAAGCTCGGGCTCAACCGAAAGCATAAAATTAAGCATATGTCCTGCGGTCAGCGCTCTCAGGTGGCGCTTGCCATTTTGATGGCGCAGAACGCCGATGTGCTGATTCTGGATGATTTCTCCATGGGGCTTGACGCGGGCTACCGCAGGCTGTTTCTGGATCACTTGAACTTTTACGTGAAGGAGCGGAAGAAGACTGTCCTCATAACATCCCACATTGTTCAGGATCTGGAAAGATTTGTGGACGATGCTCTGATAATCGACAAGGGAAAGGTTCTCCGTTCCGCTCCGTTGGCGGAACTGAAAAACGGTCTCTACGGTTACAGGATAAAAAGCGCTCAGGATCTTACCCCGCTGGAAGCGGAAGCGGAAATCCGCGATGTTTCCCACACCAGCGGCGGATACGAAATCATAGCGGAGATTCCGCCTCAGGACGCTGCGGTCTATTTCTTTTCAAAGACCGGAGTTGAAGTAACACCTGAAAATTATGACATAACACTGGAAGACGCGTTTATCGCGCTTACCGGAAAATATTAGGTAGATTTAATGATTAGGCAGATCTGGATCAAAGAGTTCATTAAATTGAATAAAGTTATTTTTGCCGTATTTCTGGCGAGCGCCGGATATGCGGTTTACTTCTGGCTCAAGCTCAGAAGCGGCTTCTCCATGATGAATCCTGTTATGATATGGACGGATATAATTGATAAGCATTCATTTTTCTTCGGCAGATTCGAGATCTTGCTTCAGGTTTCAGCAATCGCGCTTGGTGTGATGCAGTTTTATCCCGAAACAGAGAAGAAGCGTTTCCGCATATCCTGCCACCTTCCGGTGAACGAATATGCCATGACAGGAAGCATGGTGTTCTTCGGCATAAGTGTTATTACACTGCTTTGGATCTTTGACGCGGCTGTGGTTTACCTATCAGCCAGAGTATATTTCCCTTATGAAATCTATTCGGAAGCTCCTGTGGTTATGTTCTACTGGTATCTCACAGCGGTTGTCATTTATATTTTTGTGTCTTCTTTCACATTGGAACCAGTCTGGAAACAGAAGTTCAAGCTCGGCATAATGCTCGGCGCGTTCAGCGGTTTTTTCGCCGTCTCAGTCTACAACTCCGACAGAACAATCCTTATGCTCTCCTGCATGCTTGCGGTGATGTTTATTCCCGTGCTGTTTTATCCGGCGCTCAGATTCAGGAAAGGGGCGTGATATGAAATATATTTCCAGATACCTGCTGCTCATAGCGGCGGTTATTTCCTTCAGCAGCCTGATCCCTTATCTGTATTCCACTGTTTTCGGCAAAAGGGCGGAAAGACCGGCGATCTTCTACAGCAAAGTCATTGAGGATATTGTCTACAGCCTTGAGGACAGATCCGGCTCCAGAAAATATTATGACGGCGCAGGCAACGAGTACAGCGCGAAGGAATACACAAGGCTTATTCCCTTCATACAGTACAGGGATCTTCAGAAATGGGGCATGTATCCCGACATAGTGGGCGGCGAGTATGTTTCAGTCGAGCAGGCTGCAAGCAACAGGGATTTCGTGAATATTCACTCCTATTGGATAGATGGCGAGAAGGTAAGGATAAAACTTTATCCGCTGTTTGAATCCGACAGCGATTTCACAAAGGTCGAGATGCCTTCGGAGCTTTTCCGCATAAATTCCCGCATGGAATTCATAAACGGGGTGAAAAACGCCGTGGACGAGGAAAAAAGCGTTCTCTTCACAGAAGCTTTAAGAAAAGAGGGATTTGTTTTTCCGCCTAAGATGATAGCCGGAAATCCGACTACGAAAAAGCCTTACGATTTCGGCTACTTCGTTCAGGACGGAGCAGGCGAAATGTTCCACCTGATGCAGGTAAAAGGGCAGCCTTCCGTGAAAAAAACGGGAATAAAGCCCGAAGACGGAATCCTGTATATCGCAGTCAAAGAAGATATGGTTCTGCCTTACTACGGTTTTCTGTTAACCACTGGGGGCGGCGTATACCACATCATGAAGGAAGGCTACGAACTGAAAAAGCTTCCCGTGGAAAACTACAGACCCCTTGAGCAGACCTTCAGATATATAAAAGACCCGCTCAATATGATGGTTAAAATCTCTGACGAGTTCGGGGAAAATGTCTATGTAGCGGATAAAAACTACAATTTGGAAAAGAAGGCGTTTTATCCGTATGAAAGAAGGCTCAGGGGAGTGTTCAGAGCGGTTTATGACTCAGTTTTCCCCTTTGAGATAAATACAAAAAATCCTGACAGGTACGGCAGCAGCCTTAATATCGAGTTCAGCGAAAAACTGCCTGCGGCGTTCATTTTTTCGGCTGTGCTCGCTGTTTTTTACGCTGCTCTGATGATTTTCAGCGGAAGAAGAAACCGCACACTGCCCTATGACACGGCGCTTGTGCTCGCCGGCGGAATATACGCTGTTTTCGCTCTGGTACTCTTGGACGGATTCGGGAGGAATAAAATATGAACAAAATTCTTGTCGCATTGTGTGTGATGCTTGCCGGAAGCGCTTATGCTGCGGAAGCGGATAAGATTCTGGATTTGCAGAAGAATATCCATGACAAGAAAAGCGGCTTTTACTCGGAAAACGAGAAATGGCAGGAAGAAAAAATTAATCTGGAGCAGCAGTATATACATCTGAAAAGAGCCGTGGCGGAGAAGGAGGCTTATCTGAAAAGTCTCAAATCATCCGCTGCGGAGCTTAAAACCGAGGCGGACAGGAGCAGAAGCAGAATAGCCGAAGGGCAGAAGCTGAAAACAGGTCTGGAAACAGCCCTTTCATACCTGCTTGAAAAGCTCGGCTCCGAAATATCTTCCGGTGATGAGGCGGCGGTTCAGGAAAGGAGCGAACGCATAGAAAGCCTTGTCGCTTTTGTCGCCGCACCTGATGTTCTCCCCGCGGAGAAGGTGCGCAGGGTCATGGAGGCTTACAAGGTTGAGGCTGACATGTCAAGATACGCTGAAATACGCAGCATGAGCGTGACTGTAAACGGTGAGCAGCTTAACGGCTATGTGCTGAGGGCAGGAGGGCTCGCCGGCTTCTTCACCACGCCGGACGGAACCACTGCCGCATTCTTCAATCCGTCCTCAAAGCAGTTTGAAAAGCTAGATTCAAAGTATTCGGAAGAGGTTATCATAGCCGGTGAGCTGGTTAACAGAAAAAGGATGCCCGCTCTGGTGACTCTTCCCGTGGGGAGGATAGAAGTACAATGAAAAGACTCGCAGTTATAATGGCGGCTGTGCTGATTATCCCCGCAGCCGTATTCGCAAAAGATTTGAGAGTGATTTACAAAGACCTTGTGCAGGAATCCGAAACTGTTTCAAAAACAATAGAGAAGGAACTTCAGGCTTTAAGGAACGACCGCAGTAAAATGAAAAGTGAAGTGACGGCGCTGGAAAGACAGCTCGCCGCACTTGATGCCGAGGCTGATTCGCTCCGCAGGGAGAGCGAAGGCTACATAAAGGCTATAAATGAGAACAGGGAAGCCCTCAGCAGGGAAAACAGCAGCTTCACACAGATTGAGGCGGCGGTGGAAGCCGCCATGCAGGATTTCTTTGTGATGGCTCAGGAATACCCGTCTTATGCTATTCCCGGCGGCGGCGACTTCTTTAAAAAAGGAGAGGAGCCTCTCGCCAAGCTCAGCTTTCTCGCTGGGAGCTATCTGGACTTCATCGGTTATGCCTCAAGGGTGAGTCTGCGTGATATGTCTGTGACAGATACTGACGGAACTCAGAAAAATGTTCAGGTGCTCTCTATCGGCACCTTCGCTGATGTTTATAAAGACGGAAACGAGCACGGCTACCTTGCCAGAAGCCTTGAAGGCGGCTTGCAGAAAGTTGCCGGCGTACCCTCAAAGGAGCGCGGGCTGGTGGAAAAATATTTCAAAGGGGAATCTGACGATATGTCTCTGGACTTCTCGGGCGGCGCCGTTTTCAAGCAGTGGGAGAACAAAATCACGCTCCTTTCCCAGCTTAAAAAAGGCGGGCTTCTGATAATCCCCATTATTCTTGTTGCGGTGTTTGCGTTCCTCCTTGCTCTGGAGAGAGCGTACAGCCTCTATTTCAAAGGTTTGGGCGGTTTGGACGCTGTTGACGGGATAGCCTCAAAGCTTGAAGCCGGCAAGACGGATGAGGCTCTCAAAAACGCCGAAAGCATAAAGACCTCCCCGATGGGCAGGGTTTGCATGGCGATAATACCTTACCGCTCATGCACTTTGCAGGCGAGGGAAAACATACTCAACGAGGCTCTTCTTAAGGAAGTGCCGGTTATTGAGAGAAACCTCTCACATCTTTCCACATGCGCTGCTGTTGCGCCGATGCTTGGTCTTCTCGGTACAGTTACGGGGATGATAAGCACATTCCACGTGATCACCCTTTACGGCTCCGGCGACCCGAGGCTGATGGCGGGCGGTATATCCGAAGCGCTGATAACGACTATGTTCGGTCTTATTGTGACTATTCCCGTCATGCTTGTTCACACCTTTTTCGCAAGACGTGCGGAGATTCTTCTGGACAGGCTTCAGGAGGCAGGGATGAAGGTGTTCAACTCAGCGGGAACCGAAAAATGATAGGCGAAATATATAAGGTAGTTACCGATAATACTGTTCAGATGATAATCTTCTTTTTGAACATATACATATGGTTCTGCATTATCGACAGGCTGTTCTTTTACGGCTGGCTGCTGCTGCCCGCTAAGGGTAGCAGCGTTTCCCGCATCACGGAGAAGGTGCGCTCTGAGCTCAGTGCGCTGCACATTGTTTATGAGAATGAAAAACAGCTTGCCCCTTATCTTGGCAAGTACATCAGGCTTCTGGAGCACAGGCTGTCGGGAATCAGGATAGGCACTGCGGCTGCGCCGATGCTTGGGCTTCTGGGAACTGTGTGGGGTATGCTCATAGCTTTCAGCGTAATGGCTGAGAGCGGGACAGGCGAACCCGGCATGATAGCAAACGGCATATCAAGCGCACTCTCAACCACTATGTGGGGGCTTGTGGCGGCTATACCCGGGCTTGTTGCCATGCCTTTTCTCCAGCGGATGAAGATAAGGCTGATCAACAAAATCAATGCAGAAAAAATAACATACATCGGAGGGCAGTCATGCAGCGTATAGCCAGACGTTCCTCAGGCAATTCATCTTCAATTGATATGACGCCTATGATCGACCTGATCTTTCTGCTTCTGATCTTCTTCATTGTTACCACAAGCTTTGTGAAGGAAACAGGTATAGAGGTGGAAAAACCGGTCGCAGCCACGGCGCAGAAGAAGGAGGATTCCTCCGTGCTCATAGCCGTAACCGGTGACGGGCGCATTTTCATGGATAATCAGGAAGTCGATATAAGAAGCGTAAGGGGCAGGGTGTCCGTTATGCTTTCAGACAACCCGAAGGCGGCTGCGGTTGTGATAGCCGATAAGAACGCCCGGGTTGAAACGGTTGTGGAAATCATGGATCAATGCCGCCTTGCGGGTGTGAATCACGTGAGTCTGGCGGCGAAGGGCGGACAGTGAGCAGGCTTTCCTCCTTCGGAATAAACGCTCTTAAGTGGGCTCTGGCGTTTGTGATGACGCTGCTGGTATTTTCGGTGTTCATCACAATGAACCGTGAGCACAGCTTCGACACATCAGACAGAGGCGATGCGTTCCGTGTGATGATGAGTGAGAAAGCCGCAGAAAATATACAGCAGGAGAAGCATGAGCTGCCGAAGGAACCGGAAACCGAGCGTGTTCCCACTCAACAGCCGCTTATGCAGGATATGCCCATAGAGGCTGATGTTGATGCGGGGGACACAGGCATAAGCATACAGGTGTCCGAGGTGAAGGTTCAGCCTGCGGCTCTGCCGAGCATAAGCGCTCCGGCGCAGCCTGTGTCGGCTCCGTCGGATGCGGTTTATAGTCTCAGTGATCTGGACAACAGACCGAGGCAGACAGTCAACGTCAAACCCGATTACCCCAGATACGCTGTTAACAACCGCATAGAAGGCAGCGTAACAGTCAGCTTCACTCTGGACAGAAACGGAAATGTGGTCAATCCGCAGGCTGTTAAGTCTGATCCGCCTAATGTCTTTGAGAGTTCGGCGCTTGCCGCCGTAAGGAAATGGAAGTTTACCCCCGCTGTCAAAGGGGGCGAAACGGTTAATGTGCGCATGATAGTAATTGTAAAATTTACGCTGGAAAAATACTGATGAAAAAGCTTTTTATACTCCTCATGACTGCGGCGTCCGTCAGCGCTTTTGCCGCGGATGCCGAAAAGGGACTCACGACAGAGGCCCGCACGGCTTATACCAAGGCTCACTCATTTTATGAAAAGGGTGAGACAGTCAAGGCAGAGGATGCTATCAGGGAATACAGGAAACAGTTTCCCGAAGCGTCCCACGGTCTGCACAGCATGCTCATGGGCAACATATGCCTGAAAAAGCAGGATAAAAAGTGCGCTATGAGAGAGTTTGAGGACAGCGCCGTATTTTACGGAGACAACAGGCAGATGTGGGAAAACGCAGCTCTGCTCGCCTATGAAAACAAAGATTACCGAAAGGCGGAGCAGCTTCTGAACAAGCTTTCCTCCCTTGGCGGGCTGAATATGCAGGAGAAAAAGATACTTTTCTCAGTTTATTTCGATGAACAGCAGTGGGGCAGGGCAGCTTCCGTCATTACTCCCGCTGAGTTCAAAAGTTTGGATGATTCGGATGCCAAGGCGGTTCTCGCGGCGACATTCCGCGCAGACAGAAAGGACTCCTTCTACTCCATGCTCAAAGGCAGGATCGACGTTTCGCAGAATCCCGACTGGTGGAAATACTACGCCGCGTTCGCCCTTGAGGACGGAAAAATCAAGGAAGGCGTCTCCGCCATGAGAACATATGCCAGAACCGGCAATATCGGCGGGGCTGATAAAATCACCGCCGCAAAACTTCTTGCCCGGGCTAAGGTCTATGATGAAGCGGCGGAGTTTTTCACAGCCGCTATGAACGAGGTGCGTCTTGACTGCCGTGATATGGTCTTTGCCGGAAATGTGGCGAGGAAAGCCGGTAAATTTGAAAACTCCATAAGCATCTTCGACAAGGCTGTTGCCGCAGGCTGCACTGATAAAGCGCTCAGTTCAAAAGCTGTGACTTACTTCATGAAAAAGGATTACGGAAGAGCTGCCGAGACCTTTGTCAAATCAACCGAGAAAGAGGGAAACAGGTCTTACGGCTCTTATATGGCAGGTCTCTCTTACTATAAAGCGGGGGACAAGGCAAATGCCCGCCGTTTTCTGAAAATGACAGGAAAAAACAGCGAATACGGCAGGCGTGCCATGAAGCTTCTTGAATATCTGGAGGAAAATGATGATAAAAACAGTTAAAAATGCCCGCTTACTTATAACGGCTTTAATTATTGCGATAGCGGGCGGCTGTTCGCTGAACACGGCGGCTGAGGCTAATTCGCCTGAAAAGCTTCCGTTCAGCGACAGGATTATTTACGGAAAGCTTGAAAACGGTCTTCAGTATTATATAAGGCAAAACGATCTTCCGCAGGACAAAGTGGAACTGCGTCTGAACGTGAGAACGGGTTCTCTCAACGAAACCGAGGCTGAGCGGGGCATAGCCCACTTTGTGGAGCATATGGCGTTCAACGGCACAAGGAACTATCAGGGGAACGACCTGATAAAATTCATGGAGGAGCTGGGACTCACCTTCGGTCAGCACTCAAACGCCTACACTTCATCCGAAAACACCCACTATCAGCTCAGCGTTCCCGCGGATAAGGAAGAGCTTATCAAGGACTCTTTTCTCATAATGCGGGACTGGGCAGACGGCATTACCTTTGATGAAAAGGAGATAGAGAGTGAAAAGGGTGTAATCACCGAAGAGTGGCGCATGCGCAACGATGTGCGCAGCCGCATACGCAACATGGCGAGGGAATATCTTCTGGAAGGCTCGCTTTACCCTCTGCGTGACCCCATAGGGCTCATGGAGGTTGTGGCATCCGCTGATAAGGCTCTTCTCAAAGGCTATTACGATAAATGGTACACCCCTGAGAACATGTCCGTTATTGTTGTGGGCAATATAGACCCCGTGAAGGCGGAAGAACTCATAAAAATAAACTTTTCATCAATTGAAGGCAGAAAAACACCGCAAAAGGCGGACACATCCGTTCCGTTTCAGGACGGGCTGAGAATGCGGACTATCACCGATCCCGAGGCAACCTCAGTTTCACTCTCATATAATCTTTTCAGCGAAGAAGGCAGGGTGGAAACCTATGAGCACCTTAAGCAGAACGTGCTTGAAAGCGGCGCCATGAGCATGCTGAACAAGCGTGTAGCTTCTAAGATACTTGAAAAGAAAAGTGACCTGCTCGCATTCCGCGGCGGCAAGTCGACTATGACGGACAGTCTTGCCCTCACAAGGTTTTCCATCACCACAAGACCTGAAAGCATTGAGGCGGACATAAAGGAAATGCTCACCGAGATTGAGCGTGTTAAGCGCTACGGCTTTAATATGGATGAGCTGAAAGAGTTTATCACATCGCAGAAAACATATGTTGAGCGTGCCGCCAGCCCCGACTATAAGTTTCCGTCCGACAAATACGCCGGAATGATAGCGGAGTATGACACATTCGGCGGGCATCTCACAGAATTTACACAGGACAAGGTTCTGCTGAACCGCATATTCGATGAAACAAATATCACAAGCTACAACAGGGCTTTCAACAGGCTTCTTGAGAGCGGCAGCCGCATGGTGATCATAACCATGCCCGAAAGAGACGCTGATAAAATATCCCTCACCGATGAAAAGTTCCTGAAAATTCAGTCCGAGGCGGAAGGCTCGGAAGTGAGCGCTCAGGCTGCGGGCGGCATACTGGATAGAATAATCGATAAGGAGCCGGAAGGCGGGGTTGTAAAATCCAAGGAAAGCTATGCGAACGTTGACGGGGAGCTGATTACCTACGGCAACGGCGTGCGTCTTTTCATTAAATACAATCCGGTGGACAAAAACCGCTTCATGCTCACAGCGAAGAAGCCCGGCGGGTTCTCCGTGATGGGTGACGAGGAAATTCTTTACGCCGATTTCATGCAGAGAGCACTCATATCAAGCGGCTTTCAGGGGATCAGCAGGCGTGAGCTCCAGACTTTTCTTGCGGGGAAAAGGGTTATGGCATCACCCGGGGTTACAGGCAATTCGTTTGACTTCGGCGGCGGCGGCGACAGCGAGGACATGGAGACCATGTTCCAGCTTATATACAAATACATAACCGCTCCCGACATTGATAAAAACACCTTTGAGGCGCTGATGAAATCCACCACCAATGCTCTGGAGAGCGCCGAGAAGGATAAGAAAACGGTCTTCTTCCGTGATGTGGCGGAAAAGATGTTCAACGACAAATACCGACGCGGCTATCTGCTGGAAGCGGATCTGCCGAATATCACCCCTGATAAGCTTATGAAGCTTTATAACGATTACTTCAGCGGAATAAACAACTTCATATTCGTTATCTCCGGCGATGTGGACAGGGAGAAAACGGCTGAGTTAGGGCGTAAATACCTTGGCGGACTGCCCGCCGTGAAGGAAAAGGCTGAGGCTGTGGACAGAGGACTGAGGCTGAAGGAAAGCTTCGCATCGGCGGAAGGCTTCGGCGATGTGGAGAACAGATCCACGGTGATGATCCGCTTTGACAAGGATGTGGAATACACCGCAAACGGAAAGCACTATGTATCGGTAATAAGACGTGTGCTGAACCAGAGAATGCGTGAGAACATCCGTGAGGACATGGGCGGAGTATACTCCGTCAGCGCCTCGATAAGCTATTCGGATTATCCCGAGACTGTCTTCTCCGGCAGAGTATCGTTCACGTGCGACCCTGCCCGCAGAGACGATATAATCAAGGAAGTTATCAAAACTATTAAAGATATAGCAGAAAACGGCATAACAGAGAAGGAGCTGGAAACGGCAAAAAGCCAGCAGAGCGTTCAGTATGACTCCGCAGGTGAAGAGAACCGCTTCTGGGTGAACAATATAGTATTCGATTTCATCAGGGGCGAGCCGGTTCTCTCCGTTGCGGAAACCAAAGAGATTATAAACGGGCTGAACCTTAAGGACATCAATAGCTTTGCAGTCGAATACATGAATGATATGAGAATCTTTGTCGCTTCGTACAATCCGGAGGCGAAAGTTGAATAAACTTCTGCTTCTGATATGCGCCCTCTGCCTGTTTTTTTCACAGGCGGAGGCGGGGATTACGAAGAATCACGGTTTTTCCCTCACGGGTGAGCTGAAATACGGCGCTGATTTCAGGCATTTTGACTATGTGAACCCGAACGCACCGAAGGGGGGCACCCTGCGCAGGGCGATGTACGGCACCTTCGACAGCTTTAACCCCTTTGCTCCGAAGGGGCTTGCCATTAAGGCGACAGGCTATCTCTATGACAGCCTGCTGACCTCATCTTCTGATGAGGCGGTGAGCTATTACGGGCTCATAGCCGAGACTATGGAGTATCCTGATGATTACTCGTGGGTGGTGTTCAATCTCCGCCCCGAGGCGAGATGGAGTGACGGAACGCCGCTCACTGCCGAGGATGTGGTTTTCAGCTTTGAGAAGATAACGGAAGCCAGCCCATTTTACAGCAACTACTACAACCTGATTACAAAGGCTGAAGCCGTAGGCAGGCACAGTGTGAAGTTCCATTTCAAAAAGGGTGAGACAAGCCGTGAGCTGCCGCTCATAGCCGGTCAGCTTTCCATAATCCCCAAGCATTTCTGGCAGACGAGAGACCTTTCCAAATCATCCCTTGATATTCCACCTGTCAGCGGAGCTTACAGGATAGCCTCATACGAGATCGGCAAACGGGTTACCTTTGAGCGGATAAAGGACTACTGGGGCGAAAAACTTCCTGTCAATGCAGGACAGAACAACTTTGACGCAATAGTTTTTGAGTATTTCAGGGATCAGACTGTTGCATTTGAGGCCTTCAAGGCAGGGCACTTCGACTTCACAGCCGAAAGCTCCGGCAGGCGTTGGTACAGGGGCTACACAGGGAAATACTTTGATATGGGGCTGATCAGAAAGGAAGAGATTCCTCACAAAAATCCCCAAGGGATGAAAGGGATAGTGTTTAACACAGCTGTTAAGCCTCTCGACAGTGTTCTTGTGCGCAAGGCGCTGAATTATGCTTACGATTACGACTGGATAAATAAAAACATATACTTTGATCAGGACAAAAGACACGACAGCTACTTCTCAAACTCCGAGCTTGCCTGCGGATCTGTGCCTCCGGCTGCGGTTGCCGCTTTAATAAAACAGGTTAAGCCGGATGCCGGAGACGGGCTTATGAAAACGCCGTTTAAGCTCCCCTCCACGGACGGCAGCGGAAACAACAGAGAAAACCTGAAAACCGCAGTGCAGCTCTTTGAGCAGGCGGGCTACCGCATAGTAAACGGAAAGATGACCGGTAAAGACGGCAGGTCGCTTTATCTTGAAATATCCACATCTTCCAAAACCATTGAGAAAGAGCTTATGACCTTTAAAAAAGCCCTTGAACGCATCGGGATAGACTTTTACATAAGGTATCTGGACTCCACCCAGTTTGTGGACAAGGTGCGCTCCAAGGACTATATGATGATCTACACCACGGTCAGGCAGTCTGAATCGCCGGGGAACGAACAGAGGAATATGTGGCACTCCGAGGCGGCGGACGAGGCAGGCAGCAGGAATTATGCCCGCATAAAGGATCCCGCTGTGGACAGGCTTGTGAACATGATAATAAACGCTCCCGACAGAAAAAGCCTTGTGACATACTCCAAAGCGCTGGACAGGGTGCTCCTGAACGGATGGTATTTTATTCCGGCGGGCTACTCGGACAGATACCGCATAGCCTACTGGGATAAGTTCGGCAAGCCGGCGAAAATGCCCGAATACAGCTTCGGTTTCGGTTCATGGTGGATAGAGCCCGGGAAAGAGAAAAAGATCGACAGCCTGATCAAAAGGTAAGTGATGCTTCCGTATATTCTGAAGAGACTGGTTCTCGTGATCCCCACTCTGCTGGGGATCGTCACCATAAATTTTTTCCTTGTGCAGATGGCTCCGGGCGGACCGATGGAGACCATGATAGCCCGCATGACCGGAGAAGAGGTCACTGCGGAGCAGCGCGCTCTGCGGCAGGAGGATGACGGCGGTTCCGGCGGAGGCGGACTCAGTGAGGATGCTTCCCCTGCGGAGATGTTCAGGGGCGGCGGCATATCGCCGGAGCTCATTGAGGAGCTTAAAAAGCTCTACGGCTTCGACAAGCCCATACATGAGCGCTATCTGCTGATGCTGAAAAACTTCGCAATGCTAGATTTCGGTGACAGCTTCTTCCGTGACAAAAGCGTCATTGAGCTGATTAAGGAAAAGCTCCCCGTTTCCATCTCCTTGGGGGTCTGGACAACGATCCTCGTATATCTCATAAGCATACCCTTGGGCATCGGAAAGGCTGTCCGCCACGGCAGCAGGTTTGATGTGTGGAGCTCGTTTTTCGTTATAATGGGGAGTGCGATCCCTGTTTTTCTGTTTGCGGTGCTGCTGATCATCTTCTTTGCAGGGGGCAACTACTTTGCGTGGTTCCCGCTGAGAGGGCTTGTGTCCGACGGGTTCGCGGGCATGAGCCTGTGGGAAAAGGTTCTTGATTATCTGTGGCATATGTGTCTTCCCGTTGTTTCCATGCTGATAGGCGGGTTTGCATCCCTTACCATGCTGACAAAAAACTCGTTTCTGGATGAGATAAATAAGCAGTACGTCACAACTGCCAGAGCAAAGGGTATAACGGAAAAGCGCATACTTTACGGGCATGTGTTCCGCAACTCAATGCTTATAGTCATATCCGGCTTTCCCGCAGCTTTCATATCAATGCTCTTTACAGGCTCTCTGCTCATTGAGGTTATCTTCTCACTGGACGGACTAGGGCTGATGGGGTTTGAGGCGGCGATGAGCAGGGACTATCCGGTGATGTTTTCAACGCTTTACATATTCACTCTCATGGGGCTTGTTCTCGGTATAATCAGCGACATAACTTACACTCTGGTTGACCCGCGCATCTCCTTCAAAGCTGCGGAAAGAGGGTAGGGATGAAAATTTCACCACTGACCCGAAGAAGGCTGAAACGCTTCCGTGAGAACAGGCGGGCTTGGTATTCCCTTCTTATATTCACGGCGCTGTTTGCGCTGAGCTTATGCGCTGAGATAATCGCCAATGACAAGCCCCTTGTCATGTCCTATGACGGCAGACTGTATTTCCCCGTTCTGTTCACATATACTGAGAGCGAGTTCGGCGGATTTTTCGATACCGAGGCGGACTACAAGGATCCGTTCATGCTGGACTCCATAGAGGAGAAGGGCTGGGCTGTCTGGACTCCGGTACGCTACAGCTACGACACCATAAACTATGAAACGGACACGCCGCCGCCCACGCCGCCGTCCCTTGCCAATCCGCTCGGACTTGATGATCAGGGCAGGGATGTTTTCGCGAGGCTGCTTTACGGGTTCAGGCTTTCTGTGCTGTTCGGCTTCATGCTCACCCTTGTCACATCGGTGATAGGCGTTTCAGTCGGCGCGTTGCAGGGCTATTACGGAGGCAGGGCTGACTTATGGGGGCAGAGGTTCATGGAGATATGGTCGGGTATCCCTATGCTGTATCTGCTGATTATAGCAAGCAGCATGATCCGTCCGGGTTTCTGGTGGCTTCTGCTTATTATGGCGGTATTCGGCTGGATGGGGCTGGTGGGTGTTGTGCGGGCGGAGTTTCTCAAGGGGCGGGGGCTTGAGTATGTTCAGGCGGCACGTGTTCTCGGTGTGAGTGATTCTGTGATAATGTTCCGCCACATACTGCCCAACGCACTGGTTGCGGCTATGACATTTCTGCCGTTTATACTCAGCGGTTCGATAGGCGTTCTTACCTCGCTGGACTTTCTCGGTTTCGGCATGCCCCCCGGTTCCCCCTCAATCGGCGAGCTTCTGGCGGCGGGCAAGTCAAATCTTCATGCGCCGTGGCTGGGTGTTTCGGCGTTTGTAACGGTTTCACTTATGCTCAGTCTGCTGGTTTTTATAGGCGAAGGGATGAGAGACGCACTCGATCCCCGATATACAGGTAACAGAAAATGACGGAAAAGCTCCTTGAAATAAAGAACCTTAAAATAACCTTCGATACGGAGGCAGGCAGAGTTGAGGCAGTGAGAGATTTCTCTTTTGACGTCCGTCAGGGCGAGACTCTGGCGGTGGTGGGTGAATCAGGCTCAGGGAAATCGGTCTGCGCTCACAGCATAACGGGACTGATGAGGCATGCCGGAGCTGTAGTTGAGGGCGGAAGCATAAGCTTCTGCGGACTTGAGCTGACTTCTGCTGATGAAAACACCCTGCGCAGGATCAGGGGCGGGGAGATCGGCTATATTTTTCAGGAGCCGATGGCTTCCCTCAACCCGCTGCACAATATAGAAAAACAGATAACAGAACGCCTCACGGCAGTGGAGAGAATGAGCGGAACGAATGCCTCCGCCCGTGCTCTGGAACTTCTGCGTCTGGTAGGTATCAAAAATCCGGAAAAGCGTCTGGGTGATTTCCCCCACTGCTTCTCCGGCGGGGAACGCCAGAGGATAATGATAGCCGCTGCCCTTGCCTCCAGCCCGAAGCTGCTGATAGCGGACGAACCCACTACGGCGCTTGATGTCACTGTGCAGAAACAGATTCTGGATCTTCTGGCTGAGCTTAAGGCTAAGCTCAATATGTCTGTTCTTCTGATTACCCATGATCTTGGTGTGGTGAGAGCATACGCCGACAGAGTCGTCGTGGTGAAGGACGGGCTTGTGATGGAAGAGGGGCACACTGAGAAGATTTTCAGCAGTCCCGAGCACTTGTACACGGCGGAGCTGGTGGGCAGAGGGCATGTCAGGATTCAGGAACCGCCTGAGGGCGGGGATGTTGTTCTGAGCGCTTCGGATCTGTCTGTAACTTACAACGGACGGGCGAAATTCGGCAAAAAAAATGATATTAAAGCGGTTAAGTCCGTCTCCTTTGAGGTGAGAGAAGGGCACAGTCTCGGAATAGTCGGTGAATCCGGTTCCGGCAAGACTTCGGTGATGAAGGCGATCCTCCGTCTCATACCCTCTGAAGGCAGTGTGATGTTCATGGATGAGGAGTTTTCATCCCTCATGCCGGAAAAGCTGAGGAGCAGAAGACGGCATATTCAGGCTGTGTTTCAGGATCCGTTCGGCAGTCTCAATCCTAGAATGACCGTGGAGATGATAGTTGCCGAAGGGCTGGCTGCTCACGGAGAGAAGGACAAGGGCAAAATTGAGCTTGCCGCCCGAAAAGCCCTTGAGGATGTGGGACTTCCTTTTGACGTGATGAACCGCTACCCCCACGAATTTTCCGGTGGTCAGCGCCAGAGGATAGCAATAGCAAGAGCCATCATCCTCCGCCCGAAGCTTGTGATATTCGATGAACCCACATCATCCCTAGATCGGAGTGTTCAGTTTCAGGTTACGGAGCTTCTCGCAGGTTTGCAGAAAACCTATAATATGTCATACATTTTCATCAGCCATGATCTGCATCTTGTCCGTTCGCTTTGTCACGAAGTGATTGTGATGAAGGACGGCGAAAAGGTGGAGGAAGGCACCACCGAGACTGTACTGTCATCCCCTGAGAGCGGTTACACAAAGTCGCTGATTGGAGCCGCCTTCATATAAACAGACGACAATTTTTATTAATAACAATGTTTTATTTTCTTTACAAGCTTTACACACCATGAATATATTGATTTTAAAGGATAAAAATCCGTCCCTTTCTGAAAATTGATCTTAATCAATTTATTCCTACTGATCTCATATATTATTTCTTTAGAACGTAATTCTAAAGGTGTGATTGTATGAAAAACGCGATTATTTTTCTCTTTGCCGCACTCGCTGCGGTTTTTACGGCGTTTTCCCCTTCTCCTGCGCTGGCAGGAATTCTCACGGAATCATCAGGCAGGTCTCCTGCATGTATCTCCTGTCATTCTGTCTCCGTTATGGGACTTGAGGGAGGTTATCTCGCATCGGACATAAGCGGATTCATTGATGATTTCGGAGCTGAAGGAGCGGCTGATTTCCTGAAAAATATCCCTATTGAGGTGATGGCGGCGGCATATGCGGCAGACCCTCTCACAGATACGGATATTGAAGGATTGATCGATGATTTCGGAAGCGGAAAGGCATTTCAGATTAATCATATTGCAGCGGGAGCAGTTCTGGCTGTTTTGCTTGCGCTGCTTTTGCGGCTTGTGTTCCGCCGGAGAGGAGGCAGGGAATGACAGTGAAAAAATCAGACCATATGAAGGATATACATAAACCCGCCGAACGTGTCGGTGAGGATTTTTACCGTGTGCGCAACTCCTATGACAAGGTAGTGCGAAGCACCCACGGCGTGAACTGCACGGGAAGCTGCAGCTGGAACATATACGTTAAAAACGGCATTGTCACCAATGAGCTTCAGGCAGTGGACTACCCGCAGATAGATCATGACATACCCAACTATGAGCCCCGAGGCTGTGCAAGAGGCGCTTCTTTTTCTTGGTATCTCTACAGCCCCCTGAGGGTGAAGTATCCCTATGTGCGGGGCAGGCTCCTTGACCTGTGGACTGAAGCGAAAAAGCGCTTCGCAGACCCCGTTGCTGCGTGGGAATCCATAATGACGGATGAGTCGGCAAGAAAATCCTTCCAGCAGGCAAGAGGAAAGGGCGGACTGAGGCGTACGGACTGGGACACTGCGCTTGATATTATTGCCGCGTCAAGTGTTTACACCGTAAAGAAATACGGACCGGACAGAATAACAGGCTTCTCCCCCATACCCGCCATGTCTCAGGTGAGCTACGCTGCGGGAGCAAGGTTTCTCCAGCTCATAGGCGGCTCATGTCTGAGCTTTTACGACTGGTACTGCGACCTTCCCGCCGCCTCTCCGCAGATCTGGGGCGAGCAGACGGATGTGTGCGAAAGCGCCGACTGGTACAACTCCATGTACACTGTGCTCATGGGTTCCAATGTCAGCATGACGAGAACACCCGATGCTCATTTCCTTGCGGAATCAAGATACAAGGGAACAAAGGTTGTGGTGCTTTCGCCGGACTACAGTCAGGCGGTGAAGCACGCGGATCTGTGGGTTCCTCTGAAAAAAGGGCAGGACGCCGCCTTCTGGCTTGCGGTCAACAATGTAATAATAAACGAGTTTTACAATAAAAAAGATACTCCGTATTTCAGGGAATACGTAAAGAAATATACGGATCTCCCCTTCCTTGTGAAGCTTGAAGCTTCAAAGGACGGCTTCAGGGCGGGCAGGTATCTCCGCGCGTCGGATATTGACGCACTCGCCGGAGAGGAAAACGCCGCATGGAAGATGCTCCTCATGGACGAGACCACAGGCTCGCTCTATTCCCCTAAAGGAACCATAGGCTACAGATGGGCAAAGGAGAAGGGGAAGTGGAATCTTGAAGACACAGACGGCATAGAGGGCTTGGAACGGATACCGATGCTCTCTTTGAGTGATGAAGAAGTGATCCTCAGCACGGACGGTTACGACGCCGGCGGCGGATACGCTCCGGTCAAAAGGAAAGCCGGAGCGAAGAGGATAAAAACCGTTCAGGGTGATGTGTATGTAGCCACTGTTTTTGACATACTCAAGGCTAACCTCGGCGCAGGGGCGGACTATTACGAAAACTCACCTTATACACCCGCATGGCAGCAGCAGTTTACGGGCATAGAGCCGGAGACGGTAATAAAAGTCGCCCGTGAGTTCGCCGAAAATGCCGAGAAGACGGGCGGACGCTCCATGATCATTATAGGCGCGGGCGTAAACCAATGGTATCACTCAGACCTTTCGTACAGGGCGGCGATAATGGCGCTCATGCTCACAGGCTCTGTCGGTGTAAACGGCGGCGGGCTGGCTCACTATGTCGGTCAGGAGAAGGTGGCGATGCTCTCCTCATGGTCTGCTCTCGCCATGGCGGGGGACTGGTGCAAGCCTCCGAGGCTCCAGAACGCTCCCTCCTTTTGGTATATTCATTCGGATCAGTTCAGGTATGAGGGCTCGGTATTCGACTACTTCGCAGTGCCCGATAAAGAGAAATTCAAAGAGCAGCATTCTGCGGACTTCAACGCCAAGGCTGTCCGGCTGGGCTGGCTGCCTTTTTATCCGCAGTTCTGCGGAAGCTCCATAGACGCCGCGGAAGAGGTGCTCACAGAGGCTGACGGAGACAAGGCTAAGGCTATGAAGATAACCGCCTCCAAGCTGAAAAAAGGGGAGATGAAGTTCGCCGCGGAAGATCCGGACAACCCGAAAAACTTCCCCCGTGTGTGGTACATATGGCGGGGAAACGCCATATCCTCCAGCGCAAAAGGGCATGAGTACTTCCTTAAACATATTCTCGGCACGGATCACTCCGTCCATGCGGAGGAAACAGGTTTCGGGTTTGAAAATATAAAAGACGCAAAAGGCGCCGAGGGCAAGGTGGATCTCGTAGTGGATCTCAATTTCCGCATGGATACCTCTGCCGTTTATTCGGATATAATTCTCCCCGCCGCCACTTGGTATGAGAAGAATGACCTCAACACCAGCGATATGCACACGTTCGTGCACCCGCTGACGGAGGCTGTTCCACCCCTCTGGGAATCCGCGGGGGACTGGGAGATCTTCCGCCGCATAGCCGAAAAGTTTTCCGAAACGGCATCGGCGCATTTCCCGAAGCCCGTTTACGACCTTGTGGCGACTCCCCTTGCCCACGATTCGCCGGACGAGATAGCTCAGGAAAATGTAACCGACTGGAAATACGGACACGAAGACCCCGTACCCGGCAAAACAATGCCGAAGCTGACCTTTGTGGAGCGTGACTACGGGAAGATACACGAAAAATACATAACCCTCGGCAAAAGCATAAGGGAAAACGGCATAGGCGCCCACGGCGTTAGCTGGAACAGCGGAGAGGAATATGATGACCTGAAAAAGATCAACGGTTCAAGATACATGGAAGGTGAGGAGATGGCTGATGTCTCAACGGCTCTGAAAGCCTCCTCGGCTATTCTGCGTCTTGCGCCGGAGGGGAACGGGCAGGTGTCCCTCAAGGCGTTCAGGGATCTGGAAGCGAAAACAGGCAGACCGCTTGCGCATCTTGTGGAAGGGTATGAAGAGTATTCCGTATCGTTTGATGAAATAACCCGCCAGCCCCGCAGAATAATCAACTCCCCCTGCTGGAGCGGCAAGGTTGGCAAGGGCAGAGCCTACGCCCCTTTCACGCTGAATGTGGAAGACCTTGTACCGTGGCGAACCCTCACGGGCAGGCAGCAGTTTTATCTGGATCATGAAATGTATATTCAGGCGGGAGAAAACCTTCCGGTTTACAAACCTGAGCTGGATATGGAAATGCTGGGCGAAACGGAAGGCGGAGACGGGCTTGTGCTCAACCTCCTCACTCCTCACGGGAAATGGAACATACACAGCACATACTTTGATAACGAAAGGATGCTTACCCTCTCAAGGGGCGGTCAGTGCGTATGGCTCAGTGAGAAGGACGCTGAAAAGGCGGGTATAACCGATAACGACTGGCTGGAAATGAGCAACAAAAACGGCAATGTAGTGTGCAGGGCTGTGGTCAGCGTGCGCATACCCGAGGGGATGTGCCTGATGTATCATGCGCCGGAGCGCACCATAGACGTTCCCTTGAGTCCGTCAACGGGCAAAAGAGGCGGCGTTCACAACAGCCTCTCCCGTGTGCGGCTTAAGCCCACTCTCATGGCGGGCGGCTACGGGCAGTTCACCTACTATTTCAACTACTGGGGTCCTATCGGCGTAAACAGGGAGACCTTTGTGAAAATCAGAAAGCTTAATGAAGTGAGGTACTGATTATGGATGTCAGGGCGCAACTTTCGATGGTTCTTCATCTTGATAAATGTATAGGCTGCCACACCTGTTCCGTCACCTGCAAGAACCTGTGGACAAACAGAAAAGGCACGGAATACATGTGGTGGAACAATGTGGAGACCCGTCCGGGCACGGGGTATCCGAAAAACTGGGAGGATCAGGGAAAATTCAGGGGCGGCTGGGAGATAAAAAACGGCTCTCTGTCACTGAAAAGCGGCTCGAAATGGGGGATACTCTCACGTATTTTTCATAATCCCGATCAGCCGGTGATGAAGGATTACTACGAACCCTTCACATACGACTATGCCAACCTCACGGACGCTCCCGAAAGCGCAAACCAGCCCATAGCCAGAGCCAAATCCCGCATAACTGGCGAAAGCATGAATATTGAGGCAGGTCCCAACTGGGATGATGACCTCGGCGGCTCAAGGGAATATGCCGCCAAGGATCCGAATCTCACAGAGGAGGACAGGGTGCTCTTCGGTGAGTTTGAGAAGATCTTTATGATGTACCTTCCCCGTCTGTGCAACCACTGCCTCAATCCGGCGTGTGCGGCGGCATGTCCATCAGGCTCCATCTACAAAAGAGGAGAGGACGGCATAGTGCTGAACGATCAGGAAAAATGCCGCGCGTGGCGCTACTGCGTCAGTGCGTGCCCCTACAAGAAAATCTATTACAACTGGGACAGGGGCAAGTCGGAGAAGTGCATCTTCTGCTATCCGAAAAGTGAAAACGGCGAACCCTCCGCCTGCGCTCATTCCTGTGTCGGGCGCATCCGCTACACCGGGGTTCTGCTTTACGATTACGACAGGCTCATTCAGGTTCTGGAGGCGCCGGAGGAAACCCTTGTTGAGGCTTTGAAAAGCTGCATCCTCGATCCTTCCGATCCGGAAGTGAAAAGGCATGCGAAGAAGGCGGGCATAGAGCCGGACTGGATTCAGGCGGCTGAAAATTCGCCCGTGTATGCCTTCGTGAAGGAGTTCGGGCTTGCTCTGCCGCTCCATCCGGAGTTCAGAACATTCCCAATGGTGTTCTACGTTCCTTCGCTTTCCCCTGTTCTGCGCAAGGCGGAAACGGATATGACAATGGAAAATTTCCGTATTCCGGTTAAGTATCTGGCTTCGGTGTTCACCGCAGGCAACGAAGCAGCGGTGGAGGATACGCTGAAAAAGCTTCTGGGTATAAGGAGCTATATGCGCGGTAAGGAGCTTGCTGACAAAGAGCTTATGGAAAAGGGCATATCTCTTTCCGGCTGGAACGGGCGTGAGCTTGAGAAGGCTTACAGACTCACGTCCCTTACCAACTTCACTGGAAGGTTCGTTATACCCAAAACACGCAGAGAGAACGGCAGTTCATACGAAATGCAGGGCGCTGAGGGGTTTTTGGATCATGGAAAAAATAAACGCTGAAAAGATATTTAAGTCCTTCGCAGTGCTGACGGACTATCCGTCCGACCTGTCCGCCGTGAAAGAGCATTGCCGCAGGCTGGAATACGCAGGGCTGGCGGAGGGTTGTTTTGCTCTCCTGCCGTCCGACACGGGCGCGTTTCAGGAGGAATACACAAGGCTTTTCGATTTCGGGAAGGACACAGCGCCGTATGCCGCATTCCATATGTTTAAGGATGAGCGGACAAGAGCCTCCTTCATGGCGGAGCTGGCGGGACAATATGCCGCGTCGGGGTTCAGCCGTAAAGCGGGTGAACTGCCGGACTATATCCCTTTCGTTCTGGATTTCATAAGCATCAAAGGTGCCGGGGAGTGCGCCGGACTGACGGAAGCACTTTCTCAGGCAGCAGGGCGGATCGCTGCTGCGCCGTCACTCGGACACAGCGGCTACGGACTGATTTACAGTTCATTAAAAATCTTTGCAGATGAATGCCTTAAAGGAGGAACAGATGAACTGGAACACTCTTTTTAATATATTTCCGTACGCTGTGCTGGCTGTTGCCGTTTTCGGAACGGTTTCTGTCTACCGCAGCCGCCGTTACGGAATAAGCGCCCGCTCCGGCGGGTTTCTGGAAAACAGAAAGCTGTGGGGCTCCGTGCCGTGGCATTACGGAATAATAACCGTCCTCGCGGGGCATGTGATCGGCGTCGTAGCGCCGTCTTTTGTGTTGTCGCTCACAGGTAATCTTACGGTGCTCGCCGCTCTTGAAACCCTCGCTTTCTCGGGGGGGCTTCTCTGCCTGTTCGGGCTTGGGGCGCTTGCTGTGAGGAAGCTTTCGGACAGATATGCCCTCTCACAGACACGGACAGGAGACTGGCTGGTGCTTATCCTCCTTGTTTTTCAGGTGCTTACGGGGCTTTATATCTCTGCTTTTCATAAGTGGGGCATCAACTGGTACGCCTCGAATGCCTCGGTCTATGTGCTGTCGGTGCTGAAACTCAGTCCGCAGGGGGATGTTATAACCGCTCTCCCCATTGCCGTGAGGCTTCATGTTCTTAATATGTTCCTGATTATTGCGGCTCTGCCGTTCACAAGGCTGATCCATGTTTTTGCCGTGCCGCTTAAATATCCTTTCCGCCCGCACATTATTTTCAGATGGAACACCAAGGAGGATTTATGAATTTCACTGCCAAAGGCTCGCCCCTCAAAGGGCTCACCGGAGCCACTCTGGGCTTTTTCTTCGGGTTCGCGGCGGTTGCCCTCTTCGGTCCCACTGCGAAAAAGCTTCAGGTAATAATGGGTATAAGCCCTGCGCAGGTGGGTCTGCTGGTGGCGATACCGGCGCTTTCAGGCTCGCTTCTTCGCATACCCTTTTCCGCATGGGTAGACAAGGACGGCGGGCGGAAGCCTTTTCTTATCCTCCTTCTGCTGGCACTGGCGGGGATGACGGGGCTTTCAGCGCTTTTTCTCACCAGATACCCTGATAATATGACGGCGGAGCTTTATCCGCTTATCCTTTTCTTCGGTTTTCTCAGCGGCTGCGGCATCGCAACTTTTTCGGTGGGCATAAGTCAGGTAGCGTACTGGTTCCCTCAGAAAAAGCAGGGCTGGGCGCTGGGAACCTTCGGCGGGCTGGGGAACCTTGCCCCGGGCGTGTTTTCATTCCTTCTGCCCCTTGCTCTGTCGGTTATGTCGCTGCCTGCGGCTTATGTGGTGTGGAGCGTTATTCTGCTCACGGGTGTATGCGTCTACTGGTTTACGGCGTTCAACGCACCGTATTTTCAGGCGCTTTCTCAGGGAGCCTCCAAGGATGAGGCGAAGAAATCCGCCGCCGACCTCTATTCGGAAGCCTCGCGGAAGCAGGAACTTTTCCCTTCCGGCGGAGTTGTTTATACTCTCGTTAAGTCGGCGTCCAATCCTTATACATGGATTCTCGTTCTGCTTTATTTTGTTACCTTCGGCGGGTTTATCGCCCTCACTGCGTGGTTTCCCACATTCTGGCAGTCGCTTTACGGTTTTTCAGTGACCGCCGCGGGTTTTCTCACTGCGTTTTATGCCGTGCTCACCTCGCTTTTCCGTGTGCCGGGCGGCAGCTTTGCGGATAAAATAGGGGGAGCGGCGGCATCGCTCATTTCTGTGGCTGTTCTTGGCGCAGGTTCGCTTATTATCGTGTTCACGGGGAATTTTGCGCTGACCGTTTTCGGTATAATGCTCATGGCGGCGGGCATGGGAGTGAACAACGCGGCTGTATTCAAGCTTGTTCCCAAATACATCCCCGAAGCCATAGGCGGAGCGGCGGGCTGGGTAGGGGGACTGGGGGCGTTCGGCGGATTTGTGCTGCCCCCTGTTCTGGCTTCGTATGTGGGTAAAAACGGAGACGCTGGCTACAGGCAGGGTTTCATTGTTTATGCGCTGATGGCTGCTCTTGCCGTGCTGCTGATACTGTATCTTAAAAAAACAGAGAAGAGAGGCGGCTGATGAAGGACATCATTTTTCAGATGGCGGAAAAGACGGATGACGGAATAATGTATGTAACGGCGGACGGAAGAATAGCTTACTGGAACAATGGCTGCGAAAGGATTTTCGGTTTCACGGCGGCTGAGGCGGCGGGAGCCAACCTTGACCTGATAATTCCCGAAAAGCACAGGAACAGGCACTGGGAAGGTTTCAATAAGGTGCTTGAAACCGGACGGACGGCTTATTCCGGCAGGATGCTCAAGGTGCCTGCCATACGGAAGGACGGAGCGAAGCTTATCATAGAGTTCAGCATGCAGCTGATCGAACAGGACGGGAAAAACGCTGGCTTTACGGCAATTATAAGAGATGTGACATTAAGATAAGAAAAAAGCGGGCGGCATAAGCCGTCCGCTTTTTAAATGCCCTCGACATGACTCGAACATGTGGCCTATTGATTAGGAATCAATCGCTCTATCCTCCTGAGCTACGAGGGCGTGAAGGAACTTCTTATAACATGGCAAAATCATTGTCAAGAAATAATCATGTATCGGTGCTTTTTTGCAGTTTTATTAAGGAAACCATAGCTTATGGTGATAAAGTGAGGCTAAACTCACATCATAAACTATGTCTTCTTTTTCAGAGGCTTAGGGTATACTTATCTTGCGTACAACACCATCGGCATGCTATTATTCAGACATTATGGGAGAAATAATCACTTTCGCGAATAAAAAAGGCGGGAGCGGCAAAACATCCGCCGTTCTCAATATAGGCGCGGCGGCAGGAAGCAGGGGGAAGAGGATTCTCCTGATAGATCTTGACCCTCAGGCGCATCTGTCCTACTGGTCCGGCGTGAACACCTACGATACCTACCCGAATATCTACGGTGCGGTGCTGGGTGATTATCCCGTTTCCGAGGCGCTGTTTAAGCCCGCTCACGGGCTGTATGACATTATCCCTGCCTCCACCGGCTTCTCACACCACGATTTGCGCAAACTCCTTGACGGATCGAATGTTGAGGCGAAGCTGACCAAATGCCTTTTCAATATCAGAGACAAATACGACTACATACTCATAGACACTCCGCCCACTGTGGCAGTGCTGACGCTGAACGCTCTTGTGGCTTCCAGATTCGTGCTTATCCCCGTTCTTTTAAACTTTCTCGCTATTGAGGGGCTGGCGCAGCTTGCCCAGAATATTTACCGCATAAACATGGCGCACAATCCTGACCTGCGGATTGCGGGCATCATCCCCAATCAGCACGACATAAGAAGCAACCACGCGAAGAAGGTTATGAAGGAGCTTTATGAAAACTTCGGAGAGGACATGGTGACCCCGAGAATCAGAAGCGATGTCAAAATAGCCGAGGCGCCGGAGGCTAGGCTTCCCATAAATCTTTACGCCCCGACCAGCAGAGGAGCTATGGATTTCAGCATTCTGACCGATTACATCCTCAGCAAAGTTGAGGAAGAGGCGGGAGTGAAGAAATGAAGCGCTGCGTGGGAATAGATTTCGGAACCAGCAATTCCATGATAGCCGTTTACAGAGACGGCGGAACCATAGACATAATAAGCTCCGAAAGCGGCAAGAGATACCTGCCGTCCGTGATATACTTTAAGAACGGAAATGAGGCTGTGATAGGCGATAACGCAAAGAGCATGCAGCTTCTGGAATCAGAACACACGATTGCCAATATCAAGAGATATATGGGAACAGACATTCTGTTTCCGCTGTACGGCAGGGAATACAGGGCGGAGGAGCTTGCTTCGCTGATTTTCCGCAAGCTTAAAAAAAGTTTTGAGGATTATTCCGGTGAGAAAGAGGCGGACGCGGTAGTCACAGTCCCCGCTTATTTTGACCATTACCAGCGTGAGGCTGTCCGGTCTGCCGCGGAGAATGCGGGATTCAGGGTTCTGCGTCTCCTGAACGAGCCCACATCGGCGGCTCTCTTCTACAATAACATAGGTAAAAACACCGGCGATGTGTGCATGGTGTTCGACCTCGGCGGCGGCACGCTGGACATAAGCCTGATAGAGATGAAGGCGGACTGCTGCAAAGTGCTGTTCACAGGCGGCTCCACCGAGATAGGCGGAGTGGATTTTGACGTGGCGGTGGCGGAATATTTCATAGAAAACTTCCGCCGTCAGCACGGCATAGACCTTAAAAGCGACCCCATAGCCTATCAGCAGCTTCTGTTTCAGGCGGAAAAGGCGAAGATGGAGCTTTCCTCGCTGAATGAGGTTAATCTGGTTGTGCCTTATATCACTGTCACCAAAAAAGGGGCTCTGCATTTCAAGGAAACAATTACCAGAGAAACATTTGACAAAATTACAGCGCCCCTCACGAAGGGAATAAAAAACATAATCGACAGTCTGCTTGAGTCAGGCGGGCTGAATATTGAAGACATAGCGAAGGTTCTTCCCGTGGGCGGAGCGTCCCGCATACACAGCGTGCGCAGGCTTATCTCCGACATTTTCGGAGACAGGGTCAGAAAAGACATGAACCCTGAAGAGGCTGTGGTCAGCGGAGCCGCCGTTAACGCCGCTATGCTCTCAGGGCTCATCAGCGACAAGGTTTTTTATGATGTCACCTCCCACAACTTGGGTGTGGAGGACGACAACGGAAATTTTGAAGTGATATTAAGGAAAAATGAGATTTACCCTGTGGAGTTCAGCATGGTGTTCACCACTCCTGAAATGGACAGGAAAAAAATTACTGTTCATGTCTTGCAGGATATGGCAAAATCTTCTCTGAACACAGGGGATTCCGTCGCAGAGAACCCCTGGCATTTCGTCAGTCTGGGCAGGTTTTCCGTTGAACTGGACGGGGCGGACGGCGGCGAGCCGTTAATTGATATTTCATTCATGATAGACGAAAGCGGAATCATCAGCGTTAAAGCGAAGGACATCCGCACTGACAAAGATACTGACTTCACACTCAGGCTTAAAATTGAAAACGAGATTTTGAATACACTGGAAATATTCTGAGATTATTCGGAGGAAAGCTATGAAAAAACTGGCTAAGCCGTCAAGCCTTGAAGGCAGAACCGGGCTTGTGAAAAAAGAGGGAGAAGAGCTTCAGAAAAAGAGAGATGAAGCGAAACGAAACGCCGCCGAAAAAGCGCGCACCAGAACCCTTGCCAAGCAGCAGGCAAATGCGGAAAGGCTCGCCGCCGCTTCGGAAGAGATGGCGTCCGCTATTGAGCAGTCAAGCAGCGCAGCCGGACAGCTCGGGGACGCAATGGTTCAGGTCACCGTGGCTTCCGCTCAGGTCAGCAGAACCTCCGACAATATCAAGAACGAAACAATCCAGCTTGAACAGGTGAGCCGCAAGGTCTTTGACAACTCAATCAAGTACGACACGGCGATCAGCAGGATGAACGACCGTGTGGAAAATACTGTGGGTGCTGTTAAAGAGCTGCGGGAAAGCGTGGACAACACAACCAACAAGGTTGTGGAATCCACCTCCCTTGTGGAGCAGCTTAAGGAAAAGGCAGGCTCAATAGAGCAGATAGTTCAGGTTGTTAAGAAAATCGCAGACCAGACCAACCTTCTGGCGCTGAACGCCGCAATCGAAGCGGCAAGAGCCGGTGAGCACGGAAAAGGATTCGCCGTCGTGGCGGATGAGGTGCGTACCCTCGCCGAAGTCTCCGAAGGCGCGGCGAAGGACATAAAATTTGTTATCGATTCTTCCCTTGAGCAGGTCAGCCGTGTGGTGGAGAAGGTTACAACCTTCACAAAGGGTTCCAAAACCAATCTTTTCAAGGCTGATTTCATAAGCAATAAGTGCATTTCCATAAATGACGCGGCAAAAATAATGCGTGAGCAGGTGGGCAAAATCAAGAAGGATTCCGAGAGCATCTGCATAGAATCCGGCAAATCCCTTGATATAGTAAACCGTCTCGCGGCAGCCACAGAGCAGAACGCAACAGCCTCCGAAGAGGTAAGCAAGTTTACCGAGGAGCAGGCGAAGGCTTTCGCCGAGCTCACCGCGGCGGCAAATGAGATAGCCGAAATGTCTGAGGATCTGAAAAACTCCACCGATATGTCAAAATCCTCCGAAGAGGTGGCGGCTGCGGCGGAAGAACTTTCAGCCACAATTGAGGAACTCAACGCCTCAGCGGACGAGATACTCAAAGCCATAGACCAGATAGATACGGGCACTCAGGAAATGGGTGATGAGCTTGACGGAATAAAGCACGAATTCAACACCATGCAGAAGCTCCTTGATGAAGGAAACGGCTGCTGGGCAGTTATGATGGTTGAGGGAGAGAAAATTCTTGTGGAACTTGAGGAAATTAAAGCCTTAGACCATATTGTCTTCATCAACCAGCTTCAGGAAGCGCTCAACAACAATACCCTCTTTGAAGGACAGCTTGACCCCACAAAATGCGCATTCGGCGCATGGTATATGACCTATAAACCCCATGACCACGATGAGGAAAAATGCTACCACTCCATACGCGAACCGCACAACCATGTGCACCTTGGCGCTGGAGAGATAGTCCGTCTTATGGAGGAAGGAAAGCTTGGTGAAGCGAGAGAGGTTTTCAAGCACAAGGTTCTTCCCGGGGTTGACGGCTTTAAAAAGGAATACAGAGGCTTTTACCACGGTATAGAGCTTGTTGCCCTCGGTTTTGTGAAAAGTGTCGAGAGCATCAGAGAGATCAGCACTGAGGTTAAACAGCTTTATAAATCATTCAGTAATATACGAAAAATTGTAGATACAATTAACAACGTAGCCATACAGACAAATATGCTCGCCGTTAACGGCAGTATAGAAGCGGCACGCTCAGGCGAATTCGGAAGAGGCTTCTCAGTTGTGGCGTCCGACATCCGCTCACTCGCCAGCGAATCCGCCGACAACGCGGACAAAATGAAGGACATTCTTGAGGAAATGTACGAGCAGACAGACAACTTCCAGAGCGAGCTTCAGGAGATAAGTCAGCTCATCCGTGTTCAGATAGAGAAGTCCGAAGTGGCTGTGGTGAACCTTGTGGAGACTGTGAGGCTCAGAGCCGCCGCAGCCGAAACCCGCAGGGTCTCTCAGGCGTTTTTTGAAGAGGGCGGTCAGATGGTCGCAAGAGTCAACACTGCCTGCGATGAAAGCCTCGGGGTTGCTGAAAAACTCAGAAAGCTTACCGATGAAGCCAAACTCGCGGCAGACGAGCAGGTTAAGGGACTCAACGAAATAGCCGCAGCAGCGGAAGAGGTTGCTTCTCTCGCAGACGAGATGCAGGCGTACTGATTTTTTATAGGAGCGCGTAATGGCTGAAATGAGCCCCGCAGCGGCAATGAACGGGGCGGAGCATTCTGATAAAAAGTATGTTTCGTTTACCGTCGGTTCGGAATATTTCGGAATCCCCATAGATGAAGTAAGGCAGATTATACGTTTGCCCAAGGTTACCCGTGTGCCCAAAATGCCCGTATTTGTTCTGGGCATCAGTAATCTGCGGGGAAGTGTGCTCCCTGTTCTGGATCTTTCTCTCAGGCTGGGGTATCAGAACCCCTGCGTTAACGGTGAGGACACCAGAGTAATTGTAACCGAAAAAAGCGGACTTGAGATAGGCTTCGTGGTTGAGTCGGTCAGTGAGGTGAAATCCACCGAGTCCGGTTCATACGAAGAGCTGCCGGAGATGCTGAGCAGCGGGGCGGACAGGAAGTTTATCTCAGGCGTTCTTAAAATGCGCACCAAGGACGGCATAAGGCTTGTTCAGGTTCTGGATTCCAAAGAGCTTGTGAATATAGCTGAAATCCAGCGGAAGTTTGATGAGTCATCCTCCCAGCGGGGATTTGCGGTGAAAGCGGATGTTGCCGATAAGGAAGTGTCCGACTACAGGCGCTTCATCAGCTTTGAGATAGACGGAAGCGGATACGCCATAGAGATTCATAAAATAAACGAGATAATCCGCCTGCCTGAATGTGTTTCCGTTCCCGGGCTGGAAAGCTACGTGATGGGGATTTTCTCCCTCAGGGAAAAGGTCATTCCCCTTATGTCGCTCCACAGAAAGTTCGGCAAAAAGGACAAGCCTGAAACGGAAGATTCAAGGGTGGTTATAATCGAGATCGAGAACACGCTTGTCGGGTTCATTGCGGATAAAGTGAGCGAGGTGCTCAGCGTGCCCGAATCCTCCATTGAGGAGCCTCCTAAGGTTTTTTCCGAAAACGGCTCGGAGATTTCCGCTATTATCAAGGCGGAACAGGGTGAAAGACTCGTAATGATTCTGGAAAGCGCTAACCTGCTTCAGGCAAAGGAAATCGAAGCTCTCAAAAAGCTTGCCGGGCAGGAAGGAGGAAATTTCTCTATGACGGACGCATCAGCCTCTGCGGCGGAAGAAAAGCAGATAGTCACTTTTACAATTGAGGATGAGGAATACGGAATCTTCATTGAGAAGGTTCAGGAAATAAACAGATATTCAAACGTGACCAGAGTACCCAAAACCCCCGCCTTCGTGGAGGGGATAATAAATCTCAGAGGCGAGGTAATACCTCTCATAGATCTGAGAAAACGCTTTGAGCTTACCGCAAGGACAGCGGATGAGTTTACAAGGGTGATAATCGTGAACCTTGCGAGCATACGTGTGGGGTTTGTGGTGGATTTCGTGGACGAGGTTCTGCGTGTTCCCTCAGACTGCATAGATTCAGTTCCCGCTGTGCTCAGCGCAGGGGTGGACAGCCAGTTCCTTGACGGTGTCGTAAACCTTACCGGCAAGCAGAGGATGATCCTTCTGCTTAATGTCGATGAGCTGTTCAGTAAGGCGGAAAAGAAGAAGCTTGAGAAAATAGGTTCATAAAGGCTTCTTTCAAAGATTTTTAACAAACTGCTGCGGGTTGCCTGATGATAAAAGTTCTTGTTGTGGATGACTCTGCCCTGATGCGGAAAAAAGTCAGGGAGATGCTGGAGTCCGATCCGGATATTGAAGTTGTAGGAACAGCCAGAGACGGACAGGACGGCGTTACGAAGGCGCGCGCCCTTAAACCGGATGTCATTACGATGGATATAAACATGCCCGTCATGGACGGAATGACTGCTCTCTGCATAGTGCTTGAGGAAAGGATCTGCCCCGTAATCATGCTGAGTTCGCTTACTCAGGAGGGAGCTGTCACAACCTTTGAGGCAATGGAGCTCGGCGCGTTTGACTATGTGGCAAAGCCCGGCGGAACAGTCTCCGTCAACATAGACGAAGTAAGAGACGATCTGCTGCAAAAAGTGAAGGCGGCATCGGGCACGGAAGTAAAAAAACTCAGGCGGAGAGCCCTTAAGCCTCAGAAGGTGAAGCTCACTGTTGAACAGGACGAGGAACCGCCTCTTGAGCTGGACGATTATCCGGCTGTGTGCATAGGCATTTCCACCGGCGGACCGAAGACAATTTTTGATGTTCTTCCCGAGCTTGAGAAAAACTTCCCCGCTGCGTTGTTCATGGTTCAGCATATGCCGCCCACATTCACGGCGACATACGCCAGAAGGCTTAACGAATACTGCAAAATACATGTTAAAGAGGCTGAAGCCGGAGAGGAGATCCGCCCCGGGGTGTGCTATCTCGGCAAGGGCGGCTTCCACATGACATTATACAGAAAGCCCGGCGGAAAGATTATTATAAGGCTTACTAAAAAGCCGGAGCATCATTTTATCCCCAGCGTGGATGTGATGATGGATTCGGTGAGAAACTGCTTCGGGGCGAAGACTGTCGGCGTGCTGATGACTGGAATGGGCGATGACGGCGCGAACAGCATGGTGAAAATACGGCAGGACGGAGGCTACACCATAGCCGAATCCGAGGAAAGCTGCATAGTTTTCGGCATGCCCAAGGAAGCAATAGACAGGGGCGGGGCGGATGTTGTGCTGCCCAGCGGCAGGATAGCTTGGGAACTGAACAGAGTCGTTAAGAAGGGATGGTGATATGGATATAAAACCTCTTAAATCAAAGCTTAGAATCATTTTCCCCGGGGAGTGCGAAAATTTTATGGCGGAAGAAGCACTGGCAGCGCTTCAAAATACTGACCTGACCTCAAAAACCGCGGCGGAGATAGATCTTTCCGCTGTGCGCACCATGGACACGACTTTTGTGAATATACTGATCTCTCTCCTGAACACATTAAAGGAGAAGGGAATAAAATATGAAATAACAGGAAAGAGCAGTGAAGCCTCAAGGGTCACGGGGCTTTACGGACTGGGTATCTGACAGGGGGAACAGCGTGAAGAGAATACTGATAGTCGATGATGCCATAACCATGAGGCAGCTTGTCGCCGCCACGCTGAAATCAGCGGGCTATGAAGTTGTGGACGCCCGTGACGGCAAGGACGCGATTACCAAGCTTGAGAATGACAGGTTTAACCTGATCATCTCCGATCTTAATATGCCCAACATGGACGGCATAACGCTCATTAAAGAAGTTAAAAACATGGCGAAGCACAAGTTTACGCCGATCATAATGCTCACTACCGAGTCTCAGGCGGAAAAAAAGGAAGAAGGGAGAAGGGCCGGTGCCAAGGCATGGATAGTGAAGCCTTTCAAACCGGCGGATCTGCTTGCTGTTGTTAAAAAAATAGTGCCCTGACAAAGTGCTGGCGCACGGAGAAATGCGTAATGGATATTCAAAGTATCAGAGCCTCCCTCCTAAACGATGATGAAACCGAAAGGCTGTATGCCGTGGAGGATATTATAACCCTGCATGCGGATGAGCTTATCCCCGATCTTATCGCAGCTCTTAAGAAAGAGGAGAGCCGCATGGTGAAGGAGCTTATGGTAGAGGGATTGAAGCTTCTGGATGTCTCGCCGCAGTTTTCTTCTGTGGCAAAATTTTTTGAATCGTCCGACGCGTTCATAAGAAACTGTGCCATTGAGATTTTCGGCTCCAAGGGAGAAGACGCTGTTCCTTTTCTCACCTCCGTGATGGATCACTCAGATAAAGAGGTCCGCAAGCTCATTCTGGACAGCCTTGTGGCAACAGGCTCAAAATACTGTATTCCGGCTCTGCGTGCCGCTCTCAGGGATAAGGCGCCGAATGTGCAGATAACCGCTGTTGAGTATCTGGGGAAAATAAATGACGAGGAATCCTTAAGCGATATACTGGAAATTTTTGAAGCGTCAAACGAGCCTATGCTTAGAATATCATGTATTGAGACATTCACTCACCTTGCAAGACGTGAGGTAGTGGATACTGTGCTTGACATACTGGGCGGAGTAACTATGGACAGCTTCTACAAGCCGTCCGTTTTCCGCATGGTGGCGGAATGCGGCACAAAGGATCATCTGCCTTTTCTGCTCAGGTTTCTTAATAATAAAAATACACTGTTTTTCAACGAAATATCAGGCTCTATCCTGAAGATTATGATCAGGGATAATATAGATGTTCTCCCTTATGAGTACGAAAAATACGTTATCAACGGAGTGAAGGATCAGAACCTTGATTCCGACAACCGCATAACTTTTATGGGCATAGCCTACAGGCTGTGTATAAAGAGCAAGGAAGAGATCTTCGAGGAGTTCGCCGGAGAGAATGACATGAATGTGATGCTCGCCGCTTTGGACAAGCTTGCGGGAATCAACAGAGAAAGAGCGCTTAAAATAATCGAACGCAGGCTTAAGGTTGCTGAAGGGGATCTCAAAGAAGAGCTTCTCAGCCTCAAGGCGCTGATAGCGGAGCAGTAAATGTTTGTTGTTACCCTTGAGGACTACAAGGATCTTACCGCGTTTATTTATAAAAAGTCCGGCATTAACTTTGAGGACAAGAAACGCTACTTCATCAATAAAAGGCTTGAAAAACGGCTTTCCACTCTCGGTATAGAATCAGCGAGGGACTACATACGCTTTCTCAAGTTCAAGGACAGGGAGGGGGACGAGTTTCAGGAACTGATGAACCTCCTCACCGTGAATGAGACCTATTTCTTCCGTGAATTCGCCACTCTGGAAGTTTTCGCGGAGTTCTGCCTTCAGGAAATAGCCGAGAAAAAAGAGAGGGAGAAGGACAACACTATCCGTATCTGGTCTGCCGGGTGCTCCACGGGGGAAGAGCCGTACACGCTTGCTATTATAGTGCGTGAGCTTCTGGACAGGCACGAGAAATGGAACGTGGAAATAGTCGCCTCCGACATTGACCTCATGGCGCTGGAAAAGGCAAAAAGCGCCCGCTACGATGACAGAAGCGTGAAGGATGTTCCTGAGGAATACTATGCCAAATACTTCAGCTTTGTCGACGGCTGCCACGTTCCGGTGCAAGAGGTGCGGGACATGGTGCGCTTCGAGCATATAAATCTGAATGACAAAATGCAGATGAGGCGGCAGAGGGGATTTGACTTCATTTTCTGCCGCAACGTGCTGATATACTTTGATGAAATTTCCAGAAAGCAGGTTGTGGATCACTATTACATCGCCCTGAACAGAGGCGGTTATATCTTCCTTGGTCATAGCGAGTCTGTGGGACGTATCACAACAGCTTTTTCCATCAAGCGGTTCGGCAGAAATGTCGTTTATTACAAGGGGTGAGGCTATGGCGTTTAAGGTTCTGATAGTTGATGATTCGGACATGGTGAGGCACTTCCACGCCAATATTCTCAAGTCCGCCGGTTTTGACACCGAACAGGCGATAGACGGCATGGACGCCCTTGAAAAAGCGGTGAAAAGCTCATTTTCCATGATCCTCTGCGATCTTAACATGCCTAGAATGGACGGAATAACATTCATAAAGGAACTCAGAAAAACAGGGAAAGAAACCCCTGTCATTATAATTACCACTCAGGAAGAGGCGGAAAACCGCAGAAAAGGCTATATGTCCGGCGCGAACCTGTACATAACCAAGCCTGTGAAACCTGAGGAACTGATAATAAACATAAAAATGCTTCTCGGTATTTCCTGACGGGGTGGGGTATGGTCGAAATTGATATGGAAAAGTTCCGCAGGTCGTTCCTTGATGAGGCAGCGGAGCTTCTTGAGCAGGCGAATGAGGATGTTTTGAAAATTGAGGCGGATGACGATCCGGAGCTTATCAACTCCGTCTTCCGCTCTATTCATACTATAAAAGGCAGCGCCGCGGGGTTCGGCTTTGATCATATAACAGCATTTACACACCATCTTGAGACCCTGCTGGACAAGCTCCGCAACAAAGAGCTTGAGGTATCCGGCGAGCTGGTGGACAGCATTCTGAAAGCCGCTGACGGCATTTACGAAATGGTCACGGCTGCGAAGGAAGGCAGGGAATACTCCGTGGATGAGGACGGAATAATAAGAGAACTTGAAAGCTATATGCAGTTCGGGGGAAGCGAAGCGTCACCGGAAAACAAGACCGCATCCTCCTCCGGAGCCGAGGCTCCTCCCGCTTATGTATCCTGCGCGGATATAAGGGAAAAGCTCCGCTCCTCAGGCAGAAAAGGGGGCAGGGCTTACAGGGCTGATTTCCATTTCACATCGGAGATGCTGGAAAACGGCTACGATCCGCTTCCTGTTATGTCAAACCTTAAGATGAGCTCCGCCGAATATTTCTGCAAGGCTGACACATCTTCCGTTCCGCCGCTGGACAGGCTCAATCCTTTTGATGTATACCTCCAGCCGGAAATTTATATAATAAGCGAGCTTGACGCTGCGGATCTGGCGGACTTCGGCTTTGAACCCGGGGTGGTCACCGTGGCGGAGGCTTCCCTTGATGAACCTGTCCGTGTGCGGGATGAAGCGGAAAAGCAGGCTCCCGCAGCTCAGTCCGTTCCGGCGGAATATATAACTATGGAAGGCATAGACGCCGAACTCTTAGGCGAGCTTGCCGCGAGCATAGAGGATTATTTTGAGTCCATAGAGTCCGTCACCCTGAAGCTGGAAAAGGACGGAAAAGGCTCAGGTCCCGGTATTGACGACCTGTTCCGTGTTTTCCACACAATAAAAGGGGACTGCGGCTATGTGGGTTTCCGTTTTCTGGAGGAGTTCGCCCACCTTGTTGAAGGTGTGCTGGATGACATAAGAAGCGGCAGGATCATGTTCGACAAGAAAGCTGCGGACATTATTCTTGCTGTTGTCACGGATATAAGGGAAATGCTCTCCGGTCTCACCAAGGAGGGGATCACTCCTGTGCCTTCCTCATACCGCACTCTTAAAGCCCTCACCTCAAGCCTTGAGACTATGAAAAGCTCAATGACTCTTGTAAATGAGGAAGTGAAGATATTCATCAAACAACTTGAACAGTTTATAGAGATAATCAGCATAGCCTCCGAAGACGGGGAGCTTGATGTCCGGCAGGTGCTCAGGGGTGTCGGCGGGTTGAAAAACGCAGCTAAGTTCGTGGGGTTTGATGAACTTCACAGCATAGCCGGAGACCTTGAAAAATGTATAAAGGAATCCAAGCCTTTTGATACCCATATGGAAAGGATTCTCAAATATCTTGATGAACTCAAATCACCCCCGAGGATGCTGGGCGAGCTTCTGGTGCGTGACGGAAAAATCACAGAGGATGATATTCAGGAAGCCCTGAGCAAACAGAAAAAACTCGGCGATATTCTCGTTGAGGAGGGTAAACTCGGCAAGGAAGAGCTGGATAAAGCTCTGAAAAAGCAGGAAGTGATGAAGGCGGTTGCCGACACTGCGAGGGAAGGTGCTCCCACGTCCGCCAAACAGCAGTCCGCCGGTCTTCCTCAGCAGGACGTCGGAAGCCAGACCATGAAGGTGGATCAGGAAAAGATAGACAAATTCACCAATACTATAGGTGAGCTTGTGGTGGCAAAGAACGCCAATGAATATCTGATTCAGAAGATAGCCCGTGAATATGCCCTGCCTTCTTCTCTGATTAAGGATCTTAAGGACAACGCCAACCTGATTGCGAGGATTTCTCAGGATCTGCAAAGGGATATACTTTCCCTCAGGATGATCCCGATCCGGCAGGTCTTTCAGAAATTCCCCAGAGTGGTAAGGGATATATCAAGAAAACAGAACAAACAGATAGACCTGCGCATAATCGGCGAGGACACTGAGATAGACAAAAAAGTTGCGGATCTCCTGAGCGATCCTCTGGTTCACCTCCTCCGCAACTCCTGCGATCACGGAATCGAAACTCCTGAGGAGAGGCAGAAGGCGGGCAAAACACCCTTGGGAACCATAATCCTTAAAGCCTATCAGGAAGGAAGTTTTGTCTATATAGAGGTAATTGACGACGGAAAAGGAATAAACACCGCCAGAGTCAGGGAAAAAGCGATCTCAAACAGGCTGATCGGTTCCGATTCGGAACTCAGCGATAAAGAGATAATGCAGCTCATCCTTGAACCCGGCTTTTCAACTGCGGAAAAAGTTACTGACATATCCGGACGCGGTGTCGGAATGGATGTGGTGAAAACCTGCGTTGTAAATCTCGGCGGTTTTGTAGATATACAGTCAACAATGGGGGAAGGCTCCAGATTTGTGCTGAAGATACCTGTTACCATAGGTGTTTCAACGGCTCTGCTTGTTAAGCTCGGTTCTGTAATTTATGCCATACCCATTGAGAATGTGGCGGAGACAATCAAGCTGCCCAAGGACAAAGTCAAGGATCTGCATTACGGTCTTGCCGTTCATTACAGGGGGATGGTGCTTCCTCTTTACAGCATGAAGGGGCTTCTGGAAGAAGACCCCGGAGAGCTGCCCGAAGAGGTCTGCATAGTAATCACCAATACCGACATGGGTAAGGTCGGTCTTATGGTGGACGAACTTATAAACCGCATCGATATAGCCATTAAACCTGTTCCTGAATACTTCGCACACCTTTCTTATGTCGGCGGAATTACTATTCTGGGAGACGGTCAGGCGGTTTTGGTTCTCAACACGAACAAACTCATATAGATAACGGAGAGCCTGATGAGGATTTTTATTATTGACGACAATGGTCTGCACCTGAAAATGTGCAATTTTATACTTACAAAGCTTGAGCATGAAGTATATATCTTCGATTCAGTGAAAAAACTGGACGATTTTACTCTGCAAAATGCTATAATTCCTGATATATTGTTCATAGACTACAGGCTGGGACCATCTGAGACCGGTCTGGATGTATTGGAAAGAGTTAAAAACAAATACAAATGGAAATCGGCAAAGTGCATCGCCTTTACTGCGGATGTCTCGGAAGCATCCCAGCTCAGGGCGAGCGGGTTTGACAGTGTTATTCTTAAACCCGTAACTGAAAATATGCTGAAGGAAGTTGCGGGAAAATATTCCAGATGATTCATCTTCATGAGCTTAAGAATGAGCTTACAGAATACTTTGTAGAAATTGTTGATATTATCAACAAGCTTATGGAACTGCGAGGAAGCAGTTTTGAGAGTATGCTTGAGATTAATTCGTATCTTGAGAAATCAGCAAAAAGCTTTACGGACGATACCGCAGTCCTGATCGCAAAAATATCAGAAGATCTTAATAAAAAAATCGTCAGTATTGATATAAAAAGCATGAAGGATGAAATAACCGAAGCTTCGGAAACCTTTCTTAAGATAACCGATGATCTTGAGCTCCTCTCATATAACACCATATGCACCACCATCTCTCTCGGTGCGAAAGGCGCAACCATAGCCCATATCAGCAAAGAGATTAAGAAAAACGCCACTGTTGCGAAAAATCTTCTCGAAAATATATCACAAACATTTACAAGTATTTATGATGATTTCAAAGAAATAAACGCCACTTTCAGCGAAAACAGCTCCAAGGTTGAGCTTATGATAGGCGGAGCAGAAGACAAAGAAGCGCCTCTTGAGGTAAGCTCGGATATTTCAAGGCTTATAGAGTGCAGCCAGTTTCACGACATAATCATTCAGGAGATTGACGCAATAAGCAGCGCCCTGATCGAATGCACGGATGATGACGCTTTCTGTCTCGGCAAAAGCTACGGTGTGCATGAGCTCGCCATAGTCAAAATGGACGAAGTGCAGACTAAAACCACTGAAATATTTGAAGAAATAAAAGAGGTTATAAAAGAGTTTCTCTACCACATCAACACCGATATACAAAACATAGTAGGTCGTGCAAACCTTGTTAAGATGGAGTTTGAAAAGGCAAAGGAATACAGTGATTCCATAGAAACCATTGTCGGCGGGCTGATAAGCATGATTAAGCTCACCGAAAAGGAGCTTAAAAACGCCGAGAACGGAATCCTTACTCTGAGGAAGTTCGGCAAATCCTTCCGCAACCTTGTGGTAATAACCGCTGTAGAGGTCGCCAGAATAGGGGACACAAGTCTTGAGAGCGTTGTGGTCTCCATGAGCGAGACGGAGCGGATTCTTATGAGTCTGGTGGATAAGCTGTCCGTCAGCCTGAAGCTCTGGGGGGAACTCAAAAACGGTTTCAGCATCGTCCTGAGAGACGCGAATATAAACATTAACCGTCTGCGTGAGCTTCACTCGGACAGTCATATAGACAACCTCCTAAAAAAATCAGGGGAACTTGACGGAGAGCTTGCCCATTTCAGAGGCAAATTCTCCGGAGATGAATTCATGGAGCATCTGAGCGGAGGGCTTATGAAGATAAACCGCTCCTTTGCCGAGATTGACAGGATTTTTCAGAACAGCTTCGAGACCTTTAAACGCAAAATTCCTCAGCATATGTATTCCGATCCGGATTTCGAGGCAGGACGGGCTTCCGCTTCGATCATCGATGTCATGGCGCATGAGGATGATCACTCATCAATCGACTTTTTTTAGTGTCTCATGCCTGCTTAAAATCCATCGTCGGCGCGCGGAATGACGCTATCTTATCTTACTCAAACACCACGCTTTTGTAGCTCTTAAGCTCCTCTATCTGCTGATGTATGGCGGGTTCATCCACCCATTTGTGCGCACGCTCAAGGAGGTACTTTGCCTGTCCTGCGAGTTTCTCTCGCTGGTGATGCTCTTCGTTGGCTTTTTCAAGCATCCTGAGCGACTGGCTGCAAAGGCAGGAGACCATATAGCGGATCTGCTTCGCCTTGTCCACCTTCATGGCAAAACGGATTATGACGGCGGAAAGAAAGAGATAGGCGACCCATATGAATATATTGAATGGCAATGTGATGAGATAAACAGTGATAATTAAGAGAAACGACATCACAACGGCGACAGTCAGCCCGGGAACGCCGACAAAGAAAACGGGAATGTTTCTGCCCTGCACGTTTTTATAATATTTGAACGGTCTGAACGAGCTTCCTCTGCTCACAGTGTCCGATGCTTTGCATAAGTCTTCAAGTCCTGCGACTATATTTATTTTTTCCATCCGTTCATTACCTCCGCTCCGGTGCATGATAAATGAATACTCATTTTTAGCAAAGGGGAAAATGCCTTTTCCACGTGCGTTTGTTCGTGTAATATATTTTAATGAAACTGTTGGAACTCAAAGACGCAACCAAAATTTATACAGCATTTGAAGGACTTTTCGCCGGTTCGGGCACAAGCTTCAGGGCAACTGACGGGATCAGTCTTATCCTTGAGCAGGGGAAGGCTCTCGGAATCGTGGGAGAATCAGGCAGCGGCAAAACCACTGCCGCAAAAATAATCTGCGACATAATCCGCCCCGATGCGGGAGAAGTGCTTTACAAGGGTGAAAACATCCGAACCTTGGGCAAAAAATACGCAGGCTACCGCAAAAACGTGCAGATGATCTTTCAGGATCCCTACACCAGCCTGAACCCGAAACTGACGGTTTTCTCCTCCATGTATGACGGAATAGCCGCACATTCAGCCATGTCAAAGGCGGAGATAAGGGCGAAATGCGAAACTCTCATGGAGATGGTGGGGCTTGAAAAGGAGCATCTGGACAGGTTTCCCCATGAGTTTTCCGGCGGGCAGCGGCAAAGGGTCTCCATAGCCCGCGCACTGAGCCTCGAACCGGAAATTATAGTTGCGGATGAGCCTGTGAGCTCCCTTGATGTTTCTGTTCAGGCGCAGATACTGAATCTGTTGAAAAAGCTGTCAAAAGAAAATAATATAACTCTTGTCCTGATTTCCCACGATCTTGCAGTGGTATCATTCCTTTGTGATGAAGTCATTGTGATGAATAAGGGAAAAATTGTGGAAAGAGGAACAGCGGACGAAGTGATCCGCAGCCCGAAGGAAGAATATACTAAAAAGCTTCTTGAAGCCTGCGTCTACCGCTGATTAATGTGAGGTAAAAAATGCTCAGGGTTTTCAATACATTAAAAAAAGAGAAGGAAGATTTTCGACCCATCAGCGATAAAAAAGTCGGCATGTATGTCTGCGGGGTCACAGTCTATGATCTCTGCCATATAGGGCACGCCAGAAGCGCCGTGGTATTCGATGTTATCCGCCGTTATCTCGGCTACAGAGGCTACAGCGTCACCTTTGTGAAAAACTTCACCGATATTGACGATAAAATAATCAGGAGAAGCAACGAATCCGGCACAGACTGGCGCGAGCTCACCAAAAAATACATGGAAGCCCATGACGCCGATATGGATTCTCTTAATGTTAAAAGACCCGATCAAGCACCCAAAGCAACGGATTATATTCATGAAATGATCACCATGTGCGAAAACCTCATCGAAAAAGGACATGCCTACGTTTCAGACGGCGATGTCTACTACAGAGTGGAAAGCTTCTCGGAATACGGCAAGCTCTCTCACCGCCACCTTGATGAGATGATGGCGGGCGCAAGAGTTGAAGTGAACGAACGCAAGGAAAACCCCTACGACTTCGTTCTCTGGAAAAGCTCCAAACCGAACGAGCCCTCGTGGGAAAGTCCGTGGGGACCGGGCAGACCGGGCTGGCACATAGAGTGCAGCGTGATGAGCGAAAAAATCCTCAGCCTTCCTTTTGACATACACGGCGGCGGGAAAGACCTTGTTTTCCCTCACCATGAAAATGAGATAGCCCAGTCAGAGGCTGCGTGCGGATGTGAGTTCGCCCGCTACTGGATGCACAACGGGTTCGTGAACATAAATGAGGAAAAGATGTCAAAATCTCTCGGCAACTTTTTCACCATCAGAGATGTGACGGATAAGTTTGATCCGGAAATAGTCCGCTTCTTCCTGCTTACCACACATTACAGAAGCGCTCTGGATTTCAGCGATGAAAAGCTGAAGGACGCTGAAAGCTCTCTGGACAGAATATATACGATGCTTGATGAGCTGAACGGATTCTCTGCGGGTAAAAAGGGCATGAACGCTGTCGGCGAGGCTGAAATCATTGCTTCTGAATTCATTGCGGAGTTCGGGAGAGCCATGGACGACGACTTCAATACTCCGGTCGCTCTCGCCGCTCTGTTCGAGTCTGTACGCAAAATAAATAAAATACTCGCAGACAAGCCCGATAAGGACTCTCTTGAGGCTCTCCGGAAATCAGCGGAAAAAATATTCGGCGCTGTTCACGAAGTACTCGGGGTGATAGCGAAAACGCCTGAGGAATGGTTCAAGGCAAACCTTGAGATACCTGTGGACGAGCTTGAAAAACTTATAGAGGAAAGGCAGAACGCAAGAAAAGAAAAGAACTTTGAACGTGCGGATGAAATACGTAAAGCACTCTCGGCAAAAGGAGTTGAGCTTCTTGATACTCCTGCCGGAACAAAATTCAGAGCGAAGAAGATAAGAGACTGACAAACAGAATATAATGAAAAAGCAGGCCTTGCGGCCTGCTATTCCATAATATAACCTACAGGGGAAATATGCGGTTTTATCCGCGGAAATGTCTGTTTATAAAGTAAAGATAGATCACTTCTATAATAGTTCAATCAGAATTTTAATTTTTTTTTCATTTTTCAGCTTATTTTTTTACATTCTATTTAGTTAATCACTATTATCAATAAGTTAGGTATTGAAACAAACCTTACACCCACATTGGAAATACTGAACTTAAATACGGACATTTTTACGCTGCTTCGGCGGGGTTGCCCTTGGGGTTTTATTGTAATAGAATTTCAGTTCAGGAGGAATCATGGAAAGTTATTTCAGAAGATATAAAAGACAGATGATAATGGAAAATTTCGGAAAGGAAGCACAACTCAGGCTTAAGAATTCAGCTGCGTTCATAGGCGGAATCGGCGGCTTGGGCGGAACAGCCGCAGCGTATCTCGCCATGGCGGGCATAGGAAAGCTTGTTATCGCTCACTCCGGCAATCTCACTGAAACCAATATGAACCGTCAGATTCTAATGGACTGTGCCCGAATAGGCGAGCCCAGAGTGGATATTGCCGCGGATACATTCAGAAAGCTTAATCCTGACATGGAGATAGAAATGCACAATGTGCGGCTTCTTCCTGAAAATACGCCTGCGCTGATAAAAGGCTGTCAGGTCGCAGTATCCGCCAGACCGACATTCTACGAACGCAAGAACCTTAACCGTGCCTGCGTACAGGAAAGAGTACCTATGATAGAAGCGGCTATGGACGGGATGACCGGTTATCTTTTCACAGTCAATCCGTTCAAAACCGCCTGCCTCGACTGCATGGTTGAAAAAGACGTAAACGACTGGGAGGAGTTCGGTTTCGGTGTTCTCGGCGCAGTATCGGGAACAATAGGATGTCTGGCAGCAGCGGAAGCGGTGAAGATCATAACCGGTTTCGGGGAACCGCTGGGCAACAAAATGTTTTATATGGACTTGGCAGACTTCAGAACCAGACACGTAGAGCTTAAACGCAATCCCGCATGCAGAACCTGCGGGGGAGAATTAGCGATGACCGTAGGTTCTGCTACAGTCTAATTTTTTTGTGTCGTTCTCAATAAGCTATGAGGCGGTGTTTCCACCGCCTTTTTCGCTCTGTTATTATCTTAAAGGTTTGGTCCGCCTTTTGTGATTTCGGGATCCATTCCTTCCTCAAACTTTTTGAAGTTTTCGGCAAACTTAGACGCAAGGTTTTTAAGCATATCATCATAAGCCTGTCTGCTTGACCAACCGAAGGAGGGGTCAAGAACCTCAGCGGGCACGCCGGGGATAAACTGAGGAATACCGAAGCCGAAAACGGGGTCGGTCTTGAACTCAGTCTTGTTAAGCTCTCCAGTGAGGATAGCTTTAATTATCGCCCTTGTGTACTTAATGGAGAAGCGTTTGCCCACTCCGTAGGGTCCGCCGGTCAGACCTGTGTTAACAAGCCAGCACTGAACGTTTTTCTCTTTGACTTTGTCGCCGAGGAGCTTTGCGTAAACGGAGGGGTGCCACACCATGAAAGGCGCGCCGAAGCACGTGGAGAAAACCGCTTTGGGCTCTGTAACTCCTTTTTCCGTGCCCGCAACTCTTGCTGTGTAGCCGGAGATGAAGTGGTACATAGCCTGAGGTATGCTGAGTTTTGAAACAGGGGGAAGCACTCCGAACGCATCGTAAGTGAGGAAAATAACGTTGTCGGGATGGCTGCCCTTGCCTGATTCAACTATTTTGGGAAGCTGGCTCAGCGGGTAGGACGCCCTTGTATTTTCCGTGAGGCTGTTATCATCGAGGTCAATTGCTCTTGATGTCATGTCAACAGCGACGTTCTCAAGGATAGTGCCGAATTTCCGTGTGCATTCGTAAATATCGGGCTCTGCTTCTTTGGAAAGGTTGATAACCTTGGCGTAGCAGCCGCCTTCTATGTTGAAAACGCCGTCATTGTTCCAGCCGTGCTCATCGTCGCCGATGAGGTATCTTTCGGGATCAGTGGAAAGGGTGGTTTTGCCCGTTCCTGAAAGACCGAAGAATACAGCCGTATCCCCTTCTTCGCCTATGTTGGCGGAGCAGTGCATGCTCATTACACCATGTTTGGGGAGCAGGTAGTTCATAACGGTGAAGATCGATTTTTTGATCTCTCCCGCATAGCTTGTACCGCCGATGATGACGATTTTTCTTTTAAAGTTTACTATGATGAAGGTTTCGGAGTTAGTTCCGTCCTCTTCGGGAATTGCGTGGAAGCGGGGGCAGTTTACCACTGTGAAGTCGGGCGTAAAATCTTTAAGGACTTCCTGATCCCTTTCAGTGATGAACATATTTCTCGCAAAAAGGCTGTGCCATGCTGTTTCGGTGATGACACGGACTTTCAGTCGGGTGTTCGCGTCTGCTCCGGCATAGCATTCCTGAACGAAAACCTCTTTTGTCTGAAGGTATGACGCCATTTTGCTGAAGAGCTTGTCAAACTGCGCTTCTGTGAACTTTTTGTTATCTTTTGACCAGTATACGTCACCAGTCGTTGTAGGCTCATCCACCACGAACTTGTCGTTGGGCGAGCGTCCGGTATGGTGTCCGGTTCTGGCTACAACTGGACCGAGATGAGAGAGGATAGCTTCCTTTCTCATAATGATCTGCTCATACAGGGCGGGCGTGGGCAGATTCCAGTTTATCCGAGCCAGGTTCCTGAAACCGTACTCCTCAAGTCCGGTATGTTCGGTCTTCATAAACCCCTCCAAGGTTATTTTGTAGTCTGAAAAAGGCAAACGGATTCTAGCGGATTACTTGTTTCTGATCTATAGGAAATCGTAATGATTTTGCATTTTTCTGGCATTTTTTTATACCCTTTTGTTAAATATCTGACATTCTTAGGTTTTGAAGCTCAATATACGGTGTAATTAAGATGTTGATAATGTTAATCCTCTATTATATACTCATCGATTACATAAACAGGCGCATGCGTACCTATGTGCTTTTGCTGAGTTTTCGGATATACAATGGATATACACTTTTTTGATACGGCTGATGAAGGGCACATCCGCCGTGAAAAGGAAAAAGCCCGTGAGCTGCGGCGCAAGCAGTGGTGGCGGCAGAAAGTCGATCAGGGCATATGTCACTACTGCGGCAACAAGTTTCCGCCGGAAGAGATCACTATGGATCACATAGTACCCATAGCCAGAGGCGGAACAAGCACCAAAGGGAACGTTGTCCCCGCCTGCAAGGAGTGCAACAACAGGAAGAAGTATCTGCTCCCGTTAGAATGGGAGGAGTACCTTAACGGATTCAAAGATAAGGAGAACATAGATGACAGGCAGCGAGATCAGAGCTAAGTTTCTTGAATATTTTAAGGAGAAAGGGCATGAGGTTGTGTCTTCGTCCTCTCTCGTTCCCCATAATGACCCCACGCTTCTTTTCGCCAACGCAGGGATGAACCAGTTTAAGGATACCTTCCTCGGGCTGGACGAACGCAGCTACACCAGAGCGGCGACATGTCAGAAGGTTGTCCGCGCGGGCGGAAAGCACAACGACCTTGAAAATGTGGGCAGAACATCACGTCACCATACTTTTTTTGAGATGCTCGGCAACTTTTCCTTCGGCGATTATTTCAAAGAGGACGCCATAAAATTCGGCTGGGACTTCCTTGTCAACAGAATGGGGCTGCCCGCTGACAAAATGTTTGTATCAATATACCTTGACGATGAGGAAGCGTTCAGAATCTGGCGTGACGTTATCGGCGTAAAGGAAGAGAATATAGAGCGCAGAGGCGAGAAGGACAACTTCTGGTCTATGGGCGACACGGGTCCCTGCGGTCCCTGCTCCGAGATTCATATTGATCAGGGCGAGGGCACAGGCTGCGGACGCCCCGAGTGCGACCGCAACTGCGACTGTGACCGTCACCTTGAGTTGTGGAACCTTGTTTTCATGCAGTTCAACCGTGATGCCTCCGGCACTATGACGCCGCTCCCCAAACCCAGCATAGACACAGGCATGGGGCTTGAGCGCATCGCCTCTGTTGTTCAGGGCGTTACCAGCAACTACGACACTGATATTTTTCAGCCTATTATACAGTTCACAGCGGAACTCGCCGGAGTTAAATACGGCGCGGGAGCCGACAGCGATGTTTCCCTCAGGGTCATTGCGGATCACGCGCGTTCCACAACTTTTCTCATTTCTGACGGTGTCCTCCCCTCAAACGAAGGAAGGGGCTATGTTCTCCGCAGAATAATGAGGAGAGCGATGCGCCACGGAAAAATGCTCGGCTTCGAGGGCACGTTCTTCAATAAGGTCTGCGGCTTCGTAGCTGACTTTATGAAAGGGCATTACATTGAGCTTGCCGACAAGAAAAGCTATGTTCAGAAGGTTGTTTCCACAGAGGAAGAGCAGTTCGGAAGAACCCTTGCCATTGGAATGAAGCTTATTGATGAGCTTTTTGTTAAGTATCAGGCTCAGAAACTCATTCCCGGAACAGAAATTTTCAGGCTTTACGATACGTACGGCTTCCCCACGGATCTGCTTACCGATATAGCCGAGGATGCCGGCTTTGAGCTTGATGTAACAGGCTTTAACGCTGAAATGGCAGCCCAGCAGGAAAGAGCGAAAAAATCATGGGCAGGCAGCGGGGTAGAAAGCGTCTCCACCATATACAGAAAGCTGAAATCAAAGATTTCCTCCGAATTTGTGGGCTACGAAAGCCTTGAGGCGGAAGAAACGGTGAGCTTTATCATCAAAAACGGCGATACAAGCGACATTATAAAAGAGGGCGAAGAGGCGGAGATTGTCCTTGAGCAGACGCCCTTTTATCCCGAAGGCGGCGGTCAGACCGGCGATAAAGGCGTTATCAGAACAGCCACATCCCTCTTTCGTGTTACGGACACTAAAAAGTTCGGCGACGGACTTATTGTTCATCAGGGCGTAATGGAAGTCGGTTCCGTAAAAGCGGGCGACAGGGTTTTTGCGGCGGTTGATGATGAAGCCAGACAGGCGACAGAGCGCAACCACACAGCGACGCACCTTCTTCACAAGGCGCTTCAGATGGTGCTCGGGGATCATGTCCGTCAGGCGGGCTCAATGGTTTCTCCCGATAGGCTCCGTTTTGATTTCAGTCATTACACTCAGGTGACCGCTGATGAAATTGAGAAAATAGAAGAGATTGTCAACAGACGCATCATGGAAAACAGAGATGTCAGCGCAGCTCTGGAGACTAAGGAAGCCGCTATGAAAAAGGGTGCTATGGCTCTCTTCGGGGAGAAATACGGCGACACTGTCCGTGTTATAGAGGTTCCCGGATTCTCTGTGGAACTTTGCGGCGGCTGCCACGTTGACAGAACAGGGGACATAGGTCTGTTCAAAATAGTCACGGAAACCTCCGTAGCCTCCGGTGTGCGCAGGATTGAGGCGCTCACGGGCGCGGGCGCGGTTGAGCATGTAAGCCGCAGCGAGAGAGTGCTTAAAAACGTCTCCCTCACCCTCAAAGCCGGTGTGGAAGGGATAGAGGATAAAATAAACGAGCTTTACGCCACCATAAAAGAGCAGGAAAAAGAGATCCGCAAGCTCTCTGACAAACTGAACTCCGCCAAAGCGGGCGATATGATGAAAGAGGTTGTGGAAGTGAAGGGCGTTAAGCTCCTTGTTTCCCGCATGGACGGAGCGGATGTTGACTCCCTGCGCAATTTTGCGGACACGGCAAGGGATAAAATGGGCTCAGGTGTCGTTGTAGCGGCTTCGGCGGACAGCGAAAAGGTGATGTTCCTCTGCGGGGTGACCAAAGACCTCACGGATAAAATAAAAGCAGGCAGCATAATAAAAGAGGTTGCCGCAATAGCGGGCGGAAGCGGCGGCGGCAGACCGGATATGGCTCAGGCAGGGGGAAAGAACCCCGGCATGACCGATGCTGCTCTCTCTGCGGTAAAAGGCATTGTTGAAGGAATGCTTGTCTGAGGATATAAAAGAGGCTCTGGCAGGGTATAAACGCCGCACCCTGCCTGCAACGTCTGTCAAGGCGGCAGTGCTTGTGCCTGTTATAATCGGCGGCTGCGGTGCGGAGATCCTTTTTACAAAACGTCCGGTTATGCTCAATGCCCACGGCGGAGAAGTTTCTTTCCCCGGCGGAGTTTGCGAGCCTGAGGACGCAAACCTAGAAGAAACCGCCCTGCGTGAAACCTTTGAAGAGGTAGGCATCAAAAGAGAGCAGATTTCAATAATCGGCGCTCTGGATGATCAGCTTTCCAAGGCGGGTTTTCGTGTCACTCCCTTTGTGGGGCTGATAAGCAGGCCGTTTAATATGACCGTCTCGCCGGATGAGGTGGACAGGGTGTACAAAGTTCCTGTAGCCTATTTTACGGATACCCGCACATCGTGGACGGAACGCTGGGTCAGGCAGGGCGAAGTCAGAACAGTATATTTTCACAGATATGACGATGATATAATCTGGGGGCTGACGGCGAAGTTTGTAGATAACTTTCTTAGATGTATAAAAGCATTGGACATTTAGTTCTTTTTGAATTAACTTAGCTGAAAAGCTTACGGAGGGGGAACCGATGAAGGCCGAACTTGTAAATCCCTTTATATCTTCGACAATCAGCGTTTTCGACACTATGGTCGGACTTGAGGTAAAAAAAGGGGATCTTTACATAAAGTCGGACGAACGGCTGTATTATGACATCTCCGGAGCCATCGGCGTTGTGGGTGATTTCATAGGCTTCGTCTCCATCAGTTTTCCCGAAGACCTCGCGCTGGAAGTGACCAGTAAGTTTATTGGCGAACCCCTCACCGAGCTCAATAATGACGCTGGTGACGCAGTGGGAGAACTCGTCAACATGATAGCAGGCAGCACGAAAAAACACTTCTCCGACAAGGGCAGAAGATTCAACATATCAGTTCCCAATGTTATCATCGGCAAGGGGCACACAATTCAGCGTCCCGCAAACCTTATCTGCATAGGCGTTAAGTTTCACCTTAATAATAAGATATTCGTTCTCGAAGTAGCGCTTAAAGATAAAGCGTAATCGGTTCAGTGTCATTCTGAGCGTCAGCGAAGAAGCGCTCACTTGTTTTTTGATAAAATCTAATTTTTGTTCAGTCCTCAATCTTTGATATTTTGCATTCTCTTTTTGTTTTATGCTATAATGACCAAAACAGCGGAGGTTCATTATGGAGCTTGATAAACTTCTTGCAGAGCTTGAGGAATTCGGGAGCAGAAACGATTCGTCCCAAACCGAAAGATCACATAAAATGCTTAATATCACAAAAGATACCGGTGAGTTCCTCACAGTGTTCATCAAAGCTGCAAAATCAAGAAGTATCCTTGAGATAGGCACATCAAATGGATACTCAACCATATGGCTTGCCGTAGGAGCAGGTTACACTGGCGGCAGAATAACTACAGTTGACTTTTCCGAAGTTAAGGCTGAAATGGCGAAAACAAATTTTGAAAAGGCGGATTTAACAGCATTAATTGAGCAGGTTATTGATGATGCAGGAAATTTTCTGAAGAATGCCCAATCAGACGCATATGATTTTATTTTTCTTGACTCGCAAAGATCTGCGTACACTTCTTGGCTTCCAGATATAAAAAGGATTCTCAGAAGAGGAGGTTCTCTAGTGGCAGACAACGCTTTATCTCATAAAGGCGAGATGGATGCTTTTATGTCTGCGGTAAACAAGGATTCTGATTTCACAACATGCCTCCTCACTGTGGGCAACGGACAGTATATCGCAGTACTGGAGTAATTCTTTCATAAAAATTTATATTTTTTTTATCATTATAAGCGAAATTTTAGGTTCACTTTTCTTTCTTATTAATTTTTATCCTTGATTCTGCCTTAAACTTCTCATCCCAGCGAAATTCTGCATATTTTTTTCAGGTGTTATGAACCTAAAAAGCTGATCGGAGGTATGGGAGCCGCTCTGATCTTATACTGTTTTCAAAGTAATCTCCTTGTGTTAACATAATTTTAGTGCTCAAACACGGACACGTCTTCTTCCGCCTGTGTCTTATTAACTTGATGTAACGGGGTGTTTTTATGAACAGTTTTTCAACTATTTCCTGCCTCACCAGAAACGATCTTGCCAAATACAAAGGAAGCCAGTTTGACCAAAGGCATAAAAAAGTGTTCGCCGAATACAAAGGCACACCCTTTTATGAGTTTGCGAAAGTACTGATGAACCATCTTCCGCAGAATTTTGTCGGCTTCCTTTCCGATGAGGATATGACAGGGCTGTACAGACATCTCTACGCAAAGCTCGAAGGACGGAAAAAAAAGAAGATCTCCGTTAACGCCGATCTGACAGAGGAGCTCCCGTTTTTCATCGGCAATTTCTGCATTTTCTCCATCGCCACGGACGACAGACCCTTCATTTTCGATTCGCTGTGGGAATATTTGCAGAATATAAGAGAGCATAAGATATTCGTAATCCATCCCATTTTCGGCATAGAGAGAGGTCGCGGCGGCGAGATTGTTAAAATAAGCGAGTCCCGCCTCGGGGTGAGCAATGAGTCATTCGTGGTGATATTTCTCGAAGGGCTGAATAAAAATGAAATATCAGATATTAAAAAGGAAATAAGCTCTATATATGAAAATGTCGCCGCTGCGGTGGATGATTTTCCGAAAATGAAAGAGGTTATGAGCTCGCTCTTCATGGAATACCGTGAGCGCAACGGGGATGTGGCGAAGTTCATCCAGTGGCTTATGGATGACAACTTCATCTTTCAGGGAACCCGTATTGTGGAGATTGACGAGTCGGAGGAGTTTAAAACATTCTCCGACACGGGCGTTTTTTCTCTCATGGGACAGGTTCCCAACTATGCCCTTCTCGCCCGTTCCGTAAAGGACGGCAGGCTCAACACCATTGACGGGTATCCCGTTGTGGTTGACAAGGCAGTGGGCATAAGCAAGGTTAAGCGCCGCACAAACTTTGACAGAGTATTGTTTGTGGACAGGCAGGGGACGAAAATGCGTCTCGTTTACATCACAGGGCTCTTCTCCAGCAAGGCGCACAAATGCCCGCCGCACGAAATCAGTATTCTGCGGGACAAGATAAAGGCAACGCTGGACTATTTCAATTTTGTCACCGGTTCCCACGACTATAAATGGGTTCGTGACATACTGGACGATTACCCGAAGATAGAGATATTCAATCTCTCAAGCCGTGCGCTGACCGAGCTTCTGGAGCTGATACTCACTATGCAGGGGGCAAACCAGATACGCATCTCCTATCATGACTTTCGTCCGCTGAAAAACCTTATCTTCTTCATGGCAATGCCTCTTTCCCGCTATTCATCTGAGCTTGTGATGAGCATAAAAGATTTTCTTGAGGAGTTTTTCGGCGGCAGAATGATGGATATTTCCGTTCGTGAGGATCAGCATAAGCGCAGCTTTCTGCATTTTCATATGATGCTTAATGATACGGACGTGCTTGATTCCATAGATGAAAAGGAACTGAAAAACAGCATAACATCAATGCTTAAAGACTGGGATTCCGCTCTTTACGAGGTTCTGCGGGATCGTCTCGGTCATGAATGCGACGAGGTTTTCGCCGGATTCGAGTTCTACTTCGGTGAGGCGTACAAAAGCAAAAATACTCCGGAGGACGCGTACCTTGATATAGTGAGGATACGCAGGCAGGAGGACATTTCCTCCCTTCTGCATTTCACGGGCGGCAAGGCGGTGCTGAGGATATATTCCAAAAAGCGCCTTCTGCTCACCGAGCTTATGCCTATAATCGACAACTTAGGGCTGAACGTTTATGAGCAGGACATTTTTGAACCGTCCTCAAACGGACACGGGCTTTATATAAATGTGGTGTATCTCACCAATATTGACGACCCGAAGGGCTTCTCCGAGACATACAGCGTGATCCTGCCGGAGCTCATAACCGCTGTCATAGCCGGAAGAGCGGAGAACGACAGGCTTAACTCCTTAAGCGTGACCAGAAAGCTTACATGGCGCCAGACTGACATACTCCGTGCGTTTGTGTATTTCGCCAAGCAGATAGAAAGCAGCTTCCTCATAAAATCACTTATGTCCGCCCTGATCAACAATGCCGAGATAGCGGAGAAGCTTGTAAATTTCTTTGAAATTAAGTTTGATCCCGACAATAAAAAAACATCCACTGCTGATATAGAGCAGGACATTCTCAGCCTCATAGAGGGTGTTATCTCCGTGAGCGAGGACAAGGCGCTCCGCTACTTTATGCGCATCATTCAGGGTACGGTGCGCACCAACTACTTCATGCAGCCGATGAGAGACTATATCTCCATCAAGGTGAAAAGCCGTGAGATGCCTATAATCGCCGAACCCAGACCTATGTTTGAGGTATATGTCCACAGCTCCGAAATGGAAGGAGTACACCTCAGAGGCGGCAAGGTTGCCAGAGGCGGAATACGCTTCAGTGACCGCAATGACGATTTCCGCACGGAGATCCTCGGTCTGGTGAAAACTCAGATGGTGAAAAACTCCGTCATAGTTCCCGTCGGCTCCAAAGGCGGCTTCATAGTGAAGAAACGCTTCAAGGACAGAGAGCAGGACAGGGCGAACACCATAAAGCAGTACGGCACACTGATAAAGGGTCTGCTTGACATAACCGACAACTACAAAGGCAATAAAATAGTTCATCCCGGCAGAGTGAGGATGTATGACGAGAGCGATCCGTATCTTGTTGTCGCGGCGGATAAAGGAACGGCCACTTTCAGTGACATAGCTAACGGAATATCTCTCGGCTACGGCTTCTGGCTCGGCGATGCTTTCGCCTCCGGCGGCAGTGCCGGATATGACCATAAAAAAGTGGGTATAACCGCAAAAGGCGCATGGGAGAGCGTGAAACGGCATTTCCGTGAACTGGGCAAGGATATACAGAAAGAGGAGTTCACCGTAATCGGCATAGGCGACATGGCGGGGGACGTTTTCGGGAACGGAATGCTGCTCTCCCCGAAAATCAACCTGCTTGCGGCGTTCAATCATGTGCATATATTCCTTGATCCCGCACCGGACGCGGAGAAAAGCTTCGCCGAAAGGCAGAGGCTTTTCAAAAATCCGTCTCTCACATGGAGAGACTACAACATGGAGCTCATATCAAAAGGCGGCGGCGTGTTCGACAGAACAGCCAAGCGCATTGAGCTCTCGCCGGAAGTCCGAATTATGCTCGGCTGCACGGAGACAACTGTCACGGGAGCGGAGCTGATACGTCTTATCCTCAAGGCTGAGGCTGAACTGCTGTGGAACGGCGGAATCGGAACCTATGTCAAAGCCTCCTTTGAAACAGACAGAGACGTGGGTGATTCCACGAACGATGATGTGCGTGTGAACGCCAGCGAACTCAGGGTAAAAGTGGCGGGAGAGGGCGGAAACCTCGGCTTCACCCAGTCCGCCCGAATAGAATTCGCCGAAGGCGGCGGACACATATACTCTGACGCTCTGGACAACTCCGGCGGAGTTGATATGTCCGATCATGAGGTAAATCTTAAGATCATATTCAATCACCTTGTGGAAACAAAAGTGATAAAGGACACCAAAGAACGCAACGCTTATATCAAGAAGCTCACCCCCGCCGTGACTGACCATGTGCTTGCCACAAACTACCGCCAGTCACTCGCCGTAAGCTGCGACCTGATACGCTTCGCGTCCAATCAGGTGACTTTCCGTGAGGCGGCGAAGCATCTGAGAACTGAAGGTCTGCTTGATTTCCGCATAGAAAAACTCGCCTTTCCCAGCAAGGACAAAAATGCCACAGCGCCCGAACTGGCGGTGCTTCTGGCGTATATGAAAATATATATGTACAACAGCGTGGAGAACACTCTGAACCTTGACAACCCGCTTGTGAGAAAGGAATATATGGACTACTACCCTAAGGACACAGTGGAGAAGTTCGGCGACAGGCTGTTCGGGCACAAGCTGTTCAGGCAGATAGCCGCCACGGTGACGGTGAACAGAGCTCTGAACCAGACCGGTATAGCGTTCTTCTACGAACTGATGAAGGGCACAAACAGACCCCTGAACGAGATTCTGGAATGCTACCTTCTGGCAGAAGAGATAATCGGCTGCCGTATGCTCAGAGAGGAACTCTGCGCTCTGGACGGCAAAGCGGATGCTCATGCTCAGTACAGGGCGCTTATTGAGCTTGATAAAACCCTGAAAGTGGCGGTGGAGTGGCTGATTGATCCGCGCAACATGAGCCTTTACAAGAAGAAAAACGATGTGCTTAAGGAGATTTTTCCTCTTGTCACCAAATATATGACAGGCGGTATGAAAGAGAAGTATTCCGCCATGATTGAGGAGTTTAAGATCGGCGGTCTGCCCGCCTCCCTTGCGACTGCTGTGTGCGTTGTGCGTTATTCCAAACCCGCATTCGATGTCTTCCGTATAATGGCGGAGACCGGAGCGGAGGGCAAAGACGTTCTCAAGCGCTACTATGAGATAGGCGGAAGATTCGGAATAAACTTTTTAACGCTTAAAATGAAGCACATAAAAATCAGAGACGAGTGGGAGCGCATAAACCGTGACGGGCTGCTGCTGAAGCTGAAAAAAATTCAGATGACCCTAGCCTTCGCCTACAGCGGGGGTGACAGGGCGTGGTTTAAAAATCTTCTTGACACAGAAAAGCGCTTTATAGAAAACTATGATAAATTTATGGATTCAGCCGCCAAGGACGAGATAGATTCCCTTGTTCCGTTTAATGTTATGATCGAATCTTTCGCCAATGTTGCGGAAAAATACGGAGCGGGTGGATGAAAAAAGTCCTATTGTTGCTGATAATTTATGTAATTTCGGGGGTGCGGGTGCTTGCCGCTGTGGATACTTTGAGTTTTGAAAACGGCGTTAAAATGGTTTACAGAAGCATTCCCTCAACGGGCATTGTTTCCGTGCATGTATGGATGAAAACAGGCTCCGTGAACGAGAATCCGGAGAACAACGGCATATCCCACTTTCTTGAGCATATGGTTTTCAAGGGGACAGCCTCATACGCACCGGGAGCCATAGACGAAGTTGTGGAGAGCGCAGGTGGCAGTATGAACGCCGCCACCAGCAAGGACTACACCTTTTATCACATCACACTCCCCGTATATAACGCAGAGACTGCCTTCAAAGTTCTCAGCGAGATGCTTTTTGACGCCAAATTCATTCCGGAAGAGATAGAGAAGGAAAAACCCATCGTGGTGCAGGAGATAAAGCGCAAGTTCGATAAGCCGACATATGATATGTGGACGTATCTGTACGAGGCGCTCTTCAGGAGCTCACCTTATGAGATGGAGGTTATCGGCAGTGAGGAGACGGTTAACTCTTTCAGCCGTGACACTCTCGTTGACTACTACGGAAGGTACTACCATCCCCAGAACATGACCCTTGTTGTCGCCGGTGATATAGACAGGAGCACTGCGGAAAGTCTTGGGCGGAAGTATTTCAGCAAAATGAAAGACGGGCGGGGTAAACGCTACGAAGGGAACGCCCTGAAAACATATACTGAAAACTACCGTAAGGATTTTTACCGTCAGGTGGTGCAGGAAACAGGCGTGATAGCCTTCCCCGCGGCTGCGCTTAACGAGAAGGACATCTTCGCTTACGAAGTTCTGGGTGAGATACTCTCCGGCGGTGAATATTCCGTCTTAAGCACGATAATCAAAAACGAGCTGAGGCTTGCAAGCTCTGTAAACGCCGGCTATCTTGGCATGAAGCACGGCGGCTCATTCATTTTCACCTACACCTGCCCCGTGGGGAACAGCGGGAAGGTTAAGGATGCGATCCTTAAAGTGGCTGCGTCAATAGATAAATTTGTGGATCAAAAAAGCCTTGAAAAATGTGAAAACAGGCTGAAAAGCCAGATAGCCTTCCAGAGGGAACGCGCCTCCAGCGAGGCAAGAGACATAGGATACTCCTATACCCTTGACATTCCCGGGTATTATCATAATTTTCTTAATAAGATGAGCGGTATGAAGACTGAGGAAATCACCTCCCTCGCCGCGGATATATTTTCCCGCCCTTATATTGATTTACGGACACTGCCGGAAGAAAGCGGGAAGAAAGAGGATTAATGCGGGATTTTGAACTGAGGGGCATGGAAAAGTATACTGATGCCTTCCGTGAGTTTCTAACAGTAAATAAAGGCGGCGCCGTGCTTGTTTCGGGCGGCGGCGGTTCAGGCAAAAGCGAGATTCTGTCAGCGTTCAGGCTTATGCCGGAGATGGCAGATCCGGCAACCGTTACCGCCTCCCTTGATCTTTCTCTGGAAGTAAATATTGACAGCGAACTGGGGCTTCTTGCTCTGCGCAATGAGCTGATAAGGTACTACAAGATCAATTTCAGCTTCTTTGATGTGGCATATGCCCTTTACCTTGTGCGCACAAACCCGGGCAAAAAGCTTGACCGTGATCTGGATTTATACACCAACAGCAAAATAATAAACGAGGTTCTGGGCGTTGCCGGAGCCAAAGGGAATGAGTTTGTAAACAAGCTCTATTTCACTGTGGAGAGAGGTAAACCCGCAGTCACGGAATGGTGGAGAAATGAGGGCGGCGCGGAGCTCAACAGGCTTATGGAGGAAACTCCCGAATCCGTCCGCAAAAACCTCATTAACCAATGGGCAAAAGACCTTAAGCTTGCTCTTCAGGGCAGAAAGTGCATTATCACCGTAGATTCCTTTGAAAATATATACGGAGAGGACGGCTCAGGCAGAAAGCACGGGGCGGACAAATGGATCAAGGAGCTCATGGGGCTTCTGCCGGAAGTCACTTTTATTCTCTCCGGACGTGAGCTGCCCGAATGGGCGGAGAATGAGGCGCCGAAGAATACTCTCTCTCTTGAAGCGGGACTGTTTGACAGGAACGACACAGCTTACCTGCTTGAGCATTACGGTTTAACGGACAGGAAGCTGTGCGACGCCGTTTTCGCCTCCGCAAGAGGAGACAAGCTGCTCACCACGCTTCTTGCCGCCGGTTTGTCAGGCGTTAAGAAGGAAACAGGCAAGGAGCCTTCGCCCGAACAGGTTGAGTACGGCGCAAAGGAGATCATGCTTTTCTATAACGCTTCCACGGAAGGACGGGAAGGGGACATGGCACGCCTGCTCTCAGTCTGCCGCTGTTTCAGCAGGGAAGTTTTTGAATATCTCATTTATGAGTTCATACCCGAAGGGGTAAAATTCACCTTCAGCGACTACTGCATGCTGCCGTCAGTCAGCCCTAACATCGGTCTGGACTGCGCAGCGCTCAAGAAGCCTTTCAGGGAGGAGCTTTACGCTTCGCTGAACAGCGACCAGAAGGACAATGTGCATTTTTCTCTTTTTAACTTCTATCTCAAGAAGATAGACAGGGAAAGGGGCTCATTCAGAACATACGGCTTCTATCTCAATTTCCGTGAATGCTTTCACCACGCCAAGTCAGCTCTGGACGGTGAGGGCTTTGTGGACTGGTTCATGGATTCCCACGCTAAATATTTTTCAAATGATAAAATGGGCTTCTGGATACACCTCCACGGCGAGGTTGTGGAATATCTCAAAGGGCTGATGGGGCTGATAAATCCCTACACTGCCATCTGCATGGAAAGACTGGCGCAGATGTATGTCAATGTTGAGGATTACGGCAGGGCGGAACCACTCCTCAAGAGGATGGTGAATATCCGTGAAAAGCTCAGCGGAGCGGAAAGTTTGGACACTGTGCGCAGCCGCAACAAGCTTGCCTCCATGTACTCAGCCAAAGGAGATTTCCCCTCCGCTATGGAGATCATGGGGAAAAATGCCGAGATCAAATCACGCACCGAAGGTCCCGACCACCCTGAAACCCTGAAATACCTCCAGAAGCTTGCACTTTTCGCCATGAAGAACAAGGATTTCAAAACAGCAGCCGACATAGGAGAACGTTCCCTCAGGCTTCATATACAGAGGCTCGGCAGGGAAAACTCCGATACAGTGAAGGCTATGAGTGAGCTTGCCGCTATAAGTGAGATGGCAGGCGACTTTGAGAGAGCGTGCGAGCTGTTTAAGGAAGTGCTTGAAATCAGAGAAAAATCCCTCGGGGGAAGCCATCCCGAAACGGCGAAAAGCTTGAGCCAGCTTGCCTTCTACTTTTACAGAAGGGGCGAGTACGATTCGGCGGAACCGCTTTTTTACAGGGCACTTGAGGCAAAGGAAACTCAGCTCGGGCACAGTCACCCGCTGATAGCCTCTTACTGCAATAACCTCGGTTATATTTACTACTGCCGTGAAAAATATGACAGAGCAGAGGCAATGTACGAAAAGTCTCTGAAAATAAAAGAGAAAAACTTCGGTGCGTCCCATCCGTCCACCCTTACGGGCGTTGCGAATCTTGCCGCTCTCAAGTTCAGAAAAGGGGAAATAGAGGAGGCAGAGGCGCTGTTCCGTAAGGTTCTTGAGCAGAGTGTGAGTACCTTCGGTGAAAAATCTTCGGAAACAGCCACGGATATGACGAACCTCGCCTATGTAGTTTCCAGAAAAGGGGACTTTTCAGAGGCTGAGGCTCTGTGCAGAAACGCTCTGAGCATGAGGGAGGAAGAGGACGCGCAGGACACCGCCGCAACTCTGAATAATCTGGGTGAAATCCTTTTCAGAAAAGGGCAGACGGATGAAGCGTCGGATATTCTGGAAAAGGCTTATGCTGCTGCGGAATCTGCTCTAGGAAGCCATCATCCGGTTGTCAGGCGCATTCTGGACAATCTTGAAAAAGTCCGTGACAGAATCCACTAGACGAACCTGTTTATATAGGCTTCCACGTCAAACTTACGCTTAAGTCCGGCAAAGTTCATATAACGGACTTTGCCGAAGACCGCTCTCTCCTGCCATGGTCTGTCGTGCTTGCCGAAGCACCATAGAACCCCCGCGAAGCCGTTCGGATCACGCCCGTCCAGACTGTACTTGTCATTCAGGCTTATGGCTGTTCTGTATGCCTCTTCGGGTGATTTTGTCCATTCCATTATCTTCTTGCCCCAGTACATGCGCATGTAGCCGTGCATCTTTCCGGTGCTCAGCATCTCGTTCTGCGCGGTGTTCCAAGCGGGGTCGTGTGTTTGTGCGTTTTCTAATTCGTCAAATGTGTAAATATATGGTCTTGCGTCATTTCTGTGTTCATTAAGCGTCTGCGCCGCCCAAGGATGCAGAGGTTTGAGGCTGTCATACTCGGAGTTGAAGTTCACCATATTCAGCGCCAGCTCCCGCCTGATTATCAGTTCCTCAAGAAAGGCGGGGGATTTCGGGTGTTCCTTTGCCGCAAGGGCGATTTCAAGGGTTGATATGCTGCCGAAGTGTATGTAAGGACTTAAACCGCTCTGAGCATCCTCCGCGGGGTCGTTGCGGAGTTCATCGTAACTGTCCAGTCTGTCATTAATAAAAGCTTTCAGGTGTTTTGCCGCTTCGTCCTCCCCGCCTTTGAATAAGGAAACGGGGGTGACTGCTCTGTCTATGTTCAGCGAAGCTGTATCCGGCTCAATATTTTTGAAGTCCGGCTGAAAGTCCTTTATTATTAAATCTCTCTGTCCGAGCGGCACAAGAAATTTTTCAAGCTGCTTCGTTATCTTCGGTCTGATGGTGTATGCGGCGAATTCCTCCTTGCAGCTTGCCGTTTCCACGGGGACTACAGCATCACTCTCCACCTGAACAACGGTGCAGGGGGCGCTTATGCCCAGCTGCTGCCGCCATTCCTTCTGTATGCGCAGGTATCCTCTGTCCGTGACGATCATTGCAGCGTCACGCGCCAGTTTCAGCACCTCTTCCGGCGGGCTGCCTCTGCGGAATACCAGATTTATTCCTCTCTGTTTCAGGTTTGATTCAAGAACATTCAGCCCCTCAAGCATAAACGTGTAATGACGCAGATTAGCGTTCGGGAAGCCGTCGGTGATTACAAAGCATGCAAACAAAGGCAGCCGGAGTTCATTCGCCTGCCTTACGGCGAACTCAAGGGCATGGTTAAGCCTTGTCCGCTGCGCCTGCTGAATCCAGAGTAGTATGTATTTTCCGCCTTTTGAAGGTCTGTTAAGGCTGATAATCCTTTCGCCGTGTATCATCTGACACCTATAAACAGTTGCCGTATTTTATTTTATAATGATACTATAATCACCCCTTAATTAAAAGCGCGCGGATATGCCAAGGAGTAGTTATGTTCAGAAAATTCGCCTCGGAAAATATAGTTCTTTTTGACGGTGCCATGGGCACATCCATACAGAACTTTGAAATCGGCGAAGATATATGGCAGGGAAAGGGCGGATGCAGCGAGTGGCTTAATATAGCGGCACCGCATATCATAGAATCCATCCACAGGAGCTATCTGGAAGCAGGGGCGGACGTTGTGGAAACGAACACCTTCGGCGGAACCGAGCTGGTAATGCGTGAGTACGGGCTTGAGGACATGGTGGACGAGCTGAACCTCAAAGGCGCTCAGATTGCGGTAAAGGCGGCAAGGGAGTACGGCAGATTCGCCGCGGGCTCCATCGGTCCCGGAACGCGGCTGCCAAGTCTTGGGCAGATCTCCTTTGACGATATGCAGCTGATGTATCTGCGGCAGACGAAAAGCCTCATACAGGGCGGGGTTGACCTGCTGATTATTGAAACCTGTCAGGATCTGCTTCAGGTTAAGGCGGCACTGCTGGGCGCTTTTGACGCACTCAGTGAAGCCGGGGCGGATCTTCCCGTGATGGTATCCGTGACTGTTGAAAGCACAGGCAGCATGCTCATGGGAACAGACCTTTCCGCCGTGTGCACCGTGCTCAGCGGCTATCCGGTCCACTCGGCAGGGCTTAACTGCGCCACAGGTCCTGACATGATGTTCGGTCCCGTGAAAACAATAACAGAAAACTGGAACGGCGACATATCCTGCATCCCAAACGCAGGTCTGCCGGAAAACATAGGGGGTAAAACTGTTTACAGCATGACTCCGGAAAAGCTCGCGGCAATTGTCGGTGAGCTGATGGACAAATACCCCGTCAACATAGTCGGCGGATGCTGCGGAACGACTCCCGCCCACATAAAAGCACTCCGTACAGTGATAAATAATAAAAAACGCAGGGAATTGGTCAGAAAACCCTACATCGGCGTCTGCGCCAGTCTTTATACAACTATGCCCCTGAGCCAGAACCCCGCTCCTTCGCTTATAGGAGAAAGGGCTAACTCCAACGGCAGCAAGGCTTTCCGTGAGCTGCTGCTCGCAGGAGATACGGACGGCATGCTGGCAGTCGCGAGAAATCAGGAGGGCGAAGGCGCTCATTTCATTGACGCATGCGTGGCTTACGCCGGAAGAAACGAGGCTCAGGACATGGGCAGGTTTATCTTTGAGCTTAATAAGACCCTCACCGTCCCTCTTGTGATCGACTCCACAGAGCCTCCGGTGATTGAAAAGGCGCTTAAGCTCTGCGGCGGAAAACCTATCATCAACTCCGTAAACTTCGAGGACGGCGGCGAAAAGCTGCACACGATCCTCAGAATGATAAAGAGATTCCCCGCGGCGTCCATAGCCCTTACCATAGACGAAAAAGGCATGGCAATGACGGCGGCGGAGAAGTTCGCAATCGCCGAGAGACTGTATAATATATGGAGCGGCGAATACGGTCTTCCGCCTGAGGACATAATAATCGACCCGCTGACATTCTCCATCGGCAGCGGGGATGAAACCCTGAAAATGGCGGCGGTTGAAACACTGAACGCCATCAGGATGATAAAGGAAAGGCTCAAGGGCGCTAAAACCGTTCTGGGGCTCAGCAACGTTTCCTTCGGTCTCTCCGCTCTGAGCAGACCCGTCCTCAACTCCGTCTTCCTCCATGAGGCGGTGAAGGCGGGGCTTGATATGGCTATCGTACATGCGGGCAAGATTCTTCCTCCCGCCATGATAAACGATGAGGACATGAAGCTGAGCTTAGACCTTATCCGCGGCAGGGAAGGCGCCCTCACATCCTTCATAAATCATTTTCAGGACAGAACAGCGGTGCGGGACGAACAGGCGGACGCAAGCCTTGCTCCGTCAGAGAAAATAGCCCGGATGATTCTCCGCGGGGAGAAGAAGGGGCTGAAGGAAGTGCTGGATGCCATCATGAAGGAGCGCAGGGCGATTGATATAATCAACAGTCTCATGCTTCCCGCTATGCAGGAGGTGGGCGAACTTTTCGGCAGCGGAAAAATGCTCCTGCCGTTTGTTCTCCAGTCCGCAGAGGTCATGAAGGAGGGCGTGAAAATCCTCGAACCCTTCATGGAGAAGAATGAAACAGAATCCAAAGGGAAAATTGTTCTCGCAACGGTTAAAGGCGATGTTCACGACATTGGCAAAAACCTTGTGGACATAATACTTTCCAACAACGGCTTCACTGTCTACAACCTAGGCATCAAGGTTCCTGTGGAGGAGATGATAAGAAAGGCTGTTGAGGTGGGCGCCGACGCGATAGGAATGAGCGGGCTTCTGGTGAAATCCACTGTGATAATGAAGGAAAACATAGAAGAGTTGAAAAAGCACGGGCTTGAACAGAAGGTGCTCCTCGGCGGAGCGGCACTTACTGAGGGCTTCGTCATCGGCGAGTGCGACACTATAATGCCCGGTCATGTTTTTTACTGCCGTGACGCATTTGACGCCCTCAAGGTTCTGGACGGCAGAACAGAAGCGAAGAAAGCTGTTAAGCCCGTTAAAACGAAAACCGGCGCTGATTCTGTTGAGGAGCAGGCGGAACCCATAACCTTCGGCGAAATCCCGTCCGTACCTTTTTACGGCAGCAAAATTATCTTCGACATAGACCCCGGCGAACCGGAAAAATACCTGAATAAAACGACCCTTTTCACCAACAGATGGTCATATAAAAAGAAGGGGATGACAGAAGAGGAGTTCGATCGCCTCATAATGGAAACCGCCCTGCCGGAATACAGGGAAATTTACAAAAACGCTCTTGCGAAGGGGCTTCTGAACCCTGCCGTATCTTACGGGTATTTCCCGTGCCATGCGGACGGAGATTGTCTGGTGATATATGAGGCGGACAGGAAGACCGAGAAAACACGCTTTCTCTTCCCCCGTCAGTCTAAGGGCGCAAAGCTCTGCCTTGCGGACTATTTTCTGCCGAAGGAAGAGGGATTTGATGTTGTGGGTCTGAGTCTTGTCACCATAGGTAAAAAGCCCGAGGAGTTCTCTGCTAAACTGTATGCTGCTGGAGACTATAAGAAATATTTCATGTACCACGGGCTTTTCACCGAGTTCACCGAGGCGCTGGCGGAATACTGGCACAAGGTAATGAGAAAAGAGATGGGCATAGACGGAACGGACGCCAGAACGCCGGACGGCATAATCTCCATGAAGTATCAGGGGCGCAGGTACAGCTTCGGTTATCCCGCCTGCCCGGATCTGGACGGAAACGCCGTAATGGCGGATATGCTGAATGCCGACATGCTTGGTATACACGTTACGGAGAACGGAGAGATGGTTCCGGAATTTACCACAAGCGCAATCGTGGTTCATAACCGCCATGCGAAGTACTTTGTTATAAAATAGATAGAAAACAGGATTAAATTAGTATTAATATCTTGCAAAAATATTCATTGCGGGATAGGATGGCTGTATAAAGTTTAAGTGGTATACTTACTAAAGTGTATAAATTACAAGGAGGCAGCAAAATGGCAATAGGACAATTTGTTAAAAGCGCAGACTTCAAAAGCGAAAAACACGTTCCGGTTATCGAACTTCCGGCGGGTATTAAAGCCGGTGAGCCTTTCTTCGTTACGGTTTCCGTGGGCAAAGAAATTCCCCACCCCAACACAACCGAGCACTTCATCAACTGGATAGCCCTTTACTTCAAAGGCGAAGGTGAAGGTCCTGTTACCCAGCTTGCCAAATTTGAATTTTTAGCTCACGGCGAATCCACAAAAGGCGCCAATCAGGGACCCGCATACACTGATCCTTTCGGTACGGCAAAGGTTAAACTGAACGCTCCCGGTACGCTTATAGCTGTAAGCTACTGTAATATCCACGGTCTGTGGGAATCCAGTACCGAAGTTAAGTTCTAAGATATTTCAAACTTTCAGAAATGCAAAAGGCGGGGCATGCCCCCGCCTGTTTTGTACTCATTTACTTCCAGCCATGAATCACTCTGAACAGAGTGAAGAATCTCAGAACCAATAACAGTTTAATACGCTTTTTCCGATTGAGATCCTTCACCCCTGCGGGTTCAGGATGACCTGAAAACGTGTGTGCTTATGCCGCATGATGCAGGCAGAAGCACTGTCTGGTTGTTCATCCTGCATACAGGGATGTATGCCGCGCCGTGCGAAGCGAAGCCGTGTTCATCACGGCGCGAGCGTGTGTGCTTATGCCGCAGGATGCAGGCAGAAGCACTGTCTGGTTGTTCATCCTGCATACAGGGATGTATGCCGCGCCGTGCGAAGCGAAGCCGTGTTCATCACGGCGCGAGCGTGTGTGCTTATGCCGCAGGATGCAGGCAGAAGCACTGTCTGGTTGTTCATCCTGCATACAGGGATGTATGCCGCGCCGTGCGAAGCGAAGCCGTGTTCATCACGGCGCGAGCGTGTGTGCTTATGCCGCAGGATGCAGGCAGAAGCACTGTCTAATTGTTCATCCTGCATACAGGGATGTATGCCGCGCCGTGCGAAGCGAAGCCGTGTTCATCACGGCGCGAGCGTGTGTGCTTATGCCGCAGGATGCAGGCAGAAGCACTGTCTAATTGATGTCCTTGCTTTTCACGATAACTTTGTGACCGTCACCAGCGTCAAGCACAGTCTGATATTCGCCTGCGGGTTTTGCAAAGGTTACTTCGCTGTTCTGATCAAACTTGCCTTCAAAAACCGTTTTGCCGTTTTGCTCAACACGGAACTTTGTACCTGCGGCGCTGCTTCCGTCGCTGAATCCGCCTTCGCATGTTACTTTTCCTTCGCCTTCAGTGAAGCAAGCCATAAGCGCAGTGTGCGCGAATGCCATAGACGCGGTGAGAACTACCGCAAGCACGATGATTAACTTTTTCATGAATCCACCTCTTTTTATTTTTGCCCGTTTCCGGGCTTAATGAGCGTTATTTCAGGTAACCGCCTTTCCAATTGACAGAACTGCCCTTGAACAACCCAGCGGCGACAGCAGTTACCGCCATAGAAACATAAAATACCAGCATTGTCTGGAGACCGGTTAAATTGAAAGCCGTGCCTATTTTAAAAAATACGGAAGCCATGACTACCCCGAGAATCATAGGGAAGAATATGGCGAACATCATCCATCCGTAAGAGCCTGTCTGTATGCGCACCACAATCATTGTGGCAATACACGGCGGAGTAAGTATCATGAAGATCAGCATGGCGACTGCGTGGAGCGGAGTGTAGAGACCGTCTTCGGATATTGCTTCCTCTGCCCTCTGGTCTGTTTTGCCTGTTTCGTATATGGAGCCGAGTGTGGCTACAGCGCTTTCTCTCGCCGCGAATGAACTGAGGAAAGCCACGTTGACCCTCCAATCGAATCCAGCAAACTGAGTTATCGGTTCAAGAGAACGACCGAACATCCCGAGGAATGAGTTCCTGATTTTTTCGGATTTCATATCATTCAGCAGTGTCTGTCCGGTGCGGGAGATGGTTCTGATTTCTCTGTTGATTAATTTCTGTTCATCATTTTCAGGGATAATAAATCCTGCCAGCTCCGGATATTCAGCCTGTAATGCAGCGTCTATTCTTTCCGCTGCCGCAGAGGATGAGGCTGTCATTTTCTGCGCCCTGTACGTGTTATAGATATTTATGAGCTTATAAACAGTCTCATTTTCTTTAAGTATTCCGTGATACTGTGTCGCTTCCGCCGTTATGTAAAATTTTAAGACAGCAGCGTCCGTTCGCTTCCGAATCTCTGCCTGCTTGTCGGCTGATACACCCGGAAACTGAAGCAGCATAAACAGCACAACAGCCACGGCAAGAACTATGCTGCCCACTTTTTTGATGTACACCCATACCCTTTGAAATGCTCTCAGCACAACACCCTTTATTGTGGGCAGATGGTAGGGAGGAAGCTCCATGACGAAGGGCGCCGTCTCTCTGTTTTTGAGGAAGGTAAGGGTTATTAGTCTCGCCACGCTGAGGGCTATGAAGATTGTCACCGTGGAGATGAAGAACATCATGACTGTCATCTGTCCTTCAAAGAATGCTCCCAGCAGAAGGGCGTAGAACGGAACCTTCGCAAGGCAGTTCATATAAGGAACAGTGAGGATAGTGGCAAGCCTTGCCCTTTCATCCGCTATGCCCTTTGTCGCCATTACCCCGGGAACAGCGCAGCCGCCCACAAAAGCGCCGCCGAGAACAAGGGGAAGTGTGGACTGACCGTGGAGCCCGTACCGCTTAAAAACCCTGTCCAGTATGAAGGCTATGCGGGGCATGTAGCCTATGTCCTCAATGATTGCGATCAGCGCAAAGAGGATGAGGAAGATAGGCACATAGTTCAGGAGCGCCAGAGCACTGTTCGTCATCCAGATTCCGAAATCGGTGAGTATGGGAACATCAGTGAATTGAGGTTCCGGCAGAACAGATATGATAAAATTTTTCAGCATGGCAAGATAAGGCCATGTGTAATTAGTGAGCTTGTAGCCTAAGACTATGGAAAGCTGGTAAACCAGATAAATGACACCCGCCAGAAATGGGAACGCGAGCCATCTGTTGAGTATTACCCTGTCGGCTCTGGATGTGAAGGTCTCTCTCTTTTCTGAGGTTTCCTTCACGCATTTATGGTAGAGATAGTCTGCGCTCTGGTATCTTACCGACGCAAGGAATGAATCTATATCTATCTGGTGTTCCGAATGTATTCTTCTGTATTCCTCATCCATGTCCTCTTTGGTTATGCCTGCTTTACTCAGAACTGCCTCATCCGCTTCGAGAGCTTTAATGGCGAACCATCTTGGAGAAATTTCGGAAGATATTTTGATTTTTTCCGTATAACGGGCTATGTAGGGTTCAAGTTCTTCATAGTTGATTTCAAAGCCTGTTGCCTTATGTTTGTGCGCTTCGGTTATGGAGGACAGAATTTCCTTTTTGCCGATGTTTCTGGAACCAACAGCCTCAACCACACGAACCTTTAGAAGTTCGGAAAACTTCTGAACATCAATTTCAAGTCCGCGCCTCTTAGCCACGTCCATCATATTGAGGATTATGACAACCGGTTTTCCGAGTTCCAGAAGCTGGAAGGTGAGATACAGGCTGCGCTTTATATTTGAGGCGTCGATTACATTAATGATCAGGTCAGGATTCTCATTTATCAGGTAATCCTTCGCAACCCGTTCTTCAAGAGAAAATGAGCTGAAGGAGTATGTACCGGGAAGGTCAACAATCTCAATTTTTTCCCCGGAATGACTTAAGTGCGCCGTTTTTTTATCCACTGTCACGCCGGGGTAGTTTGCTATGTGCTGGTTTACTCCGCTGAGCATGGTGAATATTGTGGATTTACCGCAGTTGGGCTGCCCTGCCAGCGCAATTTTTATCATATCAGTTCCACTTCTATTATTTTTGCCTCAGTTCTTCTTATGGTTACAAAGTAATTCTGAACCATAACCTCAATTGGATCCATCAGGGGGGCTGTGCGTACCATGAGTATTTCCGAGCCCGGGATAAACCCCATATTGTAAAGCTTTTGCTTCAGAAGTCCTTTGGCGCTGTAGCTTTTTATGCGTGCTTTTTCGTTTGTCTTCATTTCAGACAATTTCAGAATTTTCGTTTCCGGCATGCTTCACCTGATTTTATTTTCATCTGTTAGATGGTTTTAATAAAATTAGTGTCTAGTATATAAGTTTAAAATCTGCAACATGTTTTTTGTTTATTTCTTATTTACCCATCTGGAAAAAAATTCAACTGATGAAAAAAAAGGATATATGTCAGGAACTAGGGTTCCGAATCATTTCAGAGAATAAATTGATAGTTTATTTCAACAGAATTTTCCCTATTGACATACTAGGAACATAGTTATATACCGCTAATTAATTTTAGGATACATAATATATGCAGGTACTCTAAGTAAAATTGGAGGAGGTTAATTTGGAAGTCTTACTAAGAAATATGAAGGTTAATCAGAAGGGCACAGTAATCAGAATAAACTGTGAAGGCGAGGTTTGCCGCCGTATCCGGGACATAGGCATTTCTGTGGGTGCGGAAGTTTTTGTTACAGGCAGAGCGCCCCTGTATGATCCGGTTGCGCTGAAAGTTAACGACACTGTGGTTACACTCCGCAACAGCGAAGCGGACAATATCTACGTTGAAGTAAAGGGGTGATAAGATGTCAGCATTGAAAGCAGTTTTGGCGGGCAACCCCAACAGCGGTAAAACAACCCTTTTCAACCTTATCGCCGGTACGCACTATAAAGTGGCGAACTATCCCGGAGTTACGGTTGAGAAGAAGGAAGCAAAAGTCCATTACGACGGAAGCGAGATTATCCTCACTGACCTTCCCGGAACATACTCTCTCACCGCTTACTCTCTTGAAGAGGTAGTGGCAAGAGACTTTATCACCACAACAAACCCCGATATAATAATAGATGTTGTTGACGCTTCAAACCTTGAACGCAACCTCTATCTCGCTGTTCAGCTTATGGAGCTTGACAAGCCTCTGGTTTTGGCTCTGAACATGGTGGACATGGCGGAGAAAAGAAACATCCGTATTGACGCTGACCTCCTTGCAAAAAAGATCGGCGTGCCTGTTATCAAAACCATAGCCAGAGACGGCGTAGGCAAAAAAGAGCTTCTCGAAGGAGTGCTCAGGTTTAAGTCTGAAAGAAAAGAATTCAGAATCTCCTACGGAAGCGACCTTGACCCCGCCCTTGAGGAGATGGAAGCGCTCATAAATGAAAATGCGTTCCTCACTGAAAGCTACCCTGCAAGATGGGTTGCGCTTAAATATCTTGAAAACGATGTGGAAGTAATGAAAAAAGGTGAGGTTTTCACCGATGTTCATGGAAAACTCACCGCAATCGTTGAAAAAGTTGAGAAGCACCTTAAAAAAACCCTTGATACATATCCTGAAATTATCATAGCAGATTACAGATACGGTTACCTCAAATCCGTTCTGAAAGATGTTGTTAAAAAAGAGAACGAGATGGAGAGGCTTTACCTTTCCGATAAGGCTGACAAGGTGCTCACCCACAGGGTGCTCGGTCCCGTTATCATGCTTGCCGTGCTTTACGGTCTTTACGAGTTCACCTTCTGGGCGAGTGAAACTCCGGTGGGCTGGCTTGAAAGCCTCTTCGGCTGGCTTGGCGGAGTGGCGGATGCGGCTCTTCCCGAGGGTCTGCTTAAATCACTCATTATCTCCGGCGTTATAGACGGAGTGGGCGGGGTTCTCGGCTTTGCGCCTCTGATTCTGTTCATGTTCTTTATAATCGCCATTCTTGAAGACACAGGCTATATGACAAGGATCGCCTACATGCTTGACCGTGTCTTCCGTGCGTTCGGTCTTCAGGGCAGTTCTGTTGTTCCCTACATTGTTGCGGGCGGTATAGCAGGCGGGTGCGCAATCCCCGGCGTTATGGCGGCAAGAACTATCAAAAGCCCCAAAGAAAGGCTTCTGACCATTCTGACTACTCCGTTTATGGCATGCGGGGCGAAGCTTCCCGTTTATGCTCTTCTCATAGCGGCTTTCTGGCCCGGCAATAAAGGCGGAATGATGCTCGGCATAACTCTCGGAAGCTGGGTGCTTGCTCTTCTTATGGCAAAAGTACTCGGACTCACGATCGTTAAAGGCGAACAGTCCGTTTTCATTATGGAACTTCCTCCTTACAGGCTGCCAACTCTTAAGGGGCTTCTCTTCCACGCTTGGGAGAAAACATGGATGTACGTGAAAAAGGCGGGAACTATCATCCTCGCTGTTTCAATTATCCTCTGGGCGCTTATGACATTCCCCGGAATGAGCGAAGAGAGAGCGGCATTCTACGAAGATCAGATAGCTCAGGTTGAAAGCACTGTCACTGATGAAGAGGCTCAGGCGGCAGCAGTAGCCGAAATAGAAAATGCCGCTCTTTCAGAAGAACTGAGAGGCTCTTATGCGGGCAGAATAGGAACTGCTATGGAGCCTGTTACACAGCTTGCCGGTTTTGACTGGAGAACGAATATCTCCATCATCGCAGGCATAGCGGCGAAAGAGCTTGTGGTTTCTTCACTCGGTACTGCGTATTCTCTCGGAGAGGTTGATGCCGAAGAATCCGGATCTCTTTCTGAAAGGCTTGCGAGCGACCCGTCATGGTCACTTGCCACGGCTCTTGCTTTCCTCATGTTTACAATGCTTTACTCACCCTGCTTCGTAACACTCGCTGTTATAAACAAGGAGACGGGAAGTAAAAAGTGGACGGCTTTTACCCTTGTCGGCTACACAGCTTTTGCGTTCGTTGTATCAATCATCGTTTACAATGTTGCAGGGCTTATTCTTTAAACTGAATCTGTAAAAGATTATAATATCTGAACCCCCCTCCGGTACACTTATCGGTGGGGGGTTGTTGATGAAAAGTTCATAATTTGTTTTGGCAGATAAATAAGATTGCTTCACTGCGAACGGAGCGTTAGCGACACGGCAGTCTCAGTTTTTTTACTTTCAGCAAACTGAAACTGTTAAGCAGGCTTTTTTGAAAGAAATTATTTGCCCGCACTTGGTCGGGTGCGCTGCTTGCGGTTTATGCTTTAATACCTTCCAATTCCAACATAGCGTCTATTCCGGGTTCTCTGCCGATGAACTCCTTATAGAGTTCCATGGCTCTGCGGCTGCCGCCGTTTTTCAGAATTATGTCGAAATATCTGTCCGCCAGCTCCCTGTTGAAGATCCCATGCTTTCTGAACTCCATGAAAGCGTCAGCACTCATGCGTTCCGCCCATTTATAGCTGTAGTAGCCGGCGGCGTATCCGCCTGAAAAGATGTGGCTGAAGCCGTTCTGGAATTTATTGTACGCCGGCTGCTGTATGAGTGATGTTTTTGCTCTCACTGTGTCCAGAATCTTCTGAACCTCTGCTTCTGTGCACGGCTTTCTGTGTATCAGCATATCGAACATGCCTAACTCAACCTGCCGGAGTATTACAAGCGCCGCATGATAGCTGCGCACCTCTTTCAGTTTATCCACCATTTCTGCGGGGATAATTTCACCAGTCTGATAATGCCTTGCGAATATGGCGAGCACATCCTCCTCATAGGCGAAAAGCTCAAGGAACTGTGAGGGAAACTCGACCGCATCCCACTCCACGCCGTTGATACCGCTTACGTCCGCCTCATCAACCTCGCTGCATATGTGGTGCAGAGCATGCCCCATTTCATGGAAAAGCGTCACAACGTCTCTGTGTCTGAGCAGGGATGGGCGCCCGTCCTTGGCGGCGGGAAAGTTGGCTGCTATGACTGCCGTGGCGGGGATAATTTTGCCGTCTTCCGTGTGTCTGGTTACCCAGTCGTTCATCCACGCGCCGTCACGCTTTTCCTTGCGGGTCTCCATGTCCATGTAGAGGCGGGCGAAGCCGTGTCCTTTTCTGGAAATATCATAAACAGCAACGCTTTTGTGCCATACGGGAGCTTCTACCCTCTCAAAGCTAAGTGAGAACACCTCTCCCAGAAAACGGATCATCCCGTCTATTACGTTATTTTTCTCAAAATAGGGGCGGTAGAGCTCTTCGTCAAAGCCGTAGAGATGCTTTTTGTACTGTTCAGAGGCGAACATGAGATCATGGCTTTCAAGCTCCTGCCCGAAGAAGGCTTTAAGCTCTTCAATCTCTTTTTCAGCGGGTTTTTTCACTCTCTCAAGGAGAGTTTCAAGGAGCTTGAGCACGTCTGCGGGGCTCTCTGCGTCTTTGGAGGCGAGGGAATATTCTGCATAGCCGGAAAATCCTGTAAGCTGCGCCAGCTCATGACGGAGGCGCATGGTATTCTCTATGACTTCGCCGTTTTCAGGCGCTCTCGTGCAGTATGCCCTGTATAGTTTTTCCCTTATTTCTCTGTTTCTGCCGTGGGTCATGTATGCTATGTAGACAGGCATCTGGAGAGTGAGTTTCCAGCCGTTTTCGGTTTTCATTCCGGCAAGGTCGCTTTCGGGAATGCCTTCCATGTCTGCCGGATCGATTATTTCAAGCTCATAGGCGGCTGTGGCGTTCAGAAGGTTCTGGAAAAAAGCGTTGCCCAGTTCGCTGAGCGCGAGTGAGATCTCTTTGACCCTTTGTTTTTTATCCGCAGGGAGGTCAACGCCGCCCAGCCTGAAGCTGCGCAGGGTGTCCTCCACGGACTTGCGTCTGGAAGTGGAGAGGTCATCCGCTTCGGCGATTTTTTTCACAGCCTTCATAATGTCCGCATTCTGGCTGAACCATGTGGAATAATCGCTGAGAAGGGGGATGCAGGCGGCGTAAAGCTCCTGAGTCTCCTTGCTGTTGCATACGCTGTTCAAGTGCCCCACGGGGAAGAACAGCCTTGATATTTCCGCTCCGGCTTTCTCCAGCGGCTTCATGAAGCTGTCATAGGTGGGAGCAGGCTGAGCGCAGAGTTCTCCGGCGAGTCTTTTTGCGTTTTCTATTGCTTCCTTTATCTGCCTGTCTTTGTTTTTCAGAATATCGGGGGAGTATGCGGCAAACATTATAACCTCTTTAACTTATTTTGAATTACTGATAATATAACATCCCTGAAATCAGATACAAGGGGTCAGGTTTTAAAAAGATGAAAAGAGTAAACTGTTACAAGTGCGAAGGCTACTACGTGACATGGGATGAAAATATGCCCCACGGATGCAGGATATTGGGTTTTAAGTCAAAGCTTATGCCTTCACTCTCCGTTTTCAGGTCTTCCGGCATGCCCTGCCAGTATTTCAGTGAAAAGCCTAATAAAAATGAGAAGGTTCCTTGAGATAAAGGTTGTCGCCCTTCATTTTCACGTGTCCTTCAAGGTTAAGGATCTTCATGCACTTGGTCACGGATTCTCTTGAGGCGCCTATCATAGAGCTTATTTCCTGATGGGTAAGCTTTTTTATCCTGATATAGCTTCCGTTCTTATCTCCGCTTTCCTTTGCGATGTCAAAAAGCTGCTTTAAAATCCTTTCCTTAACATTGAGAAACGCCAGAGATTCTATGAGTTCATCCGCCTTTCTCAGCCTGCCCACGAGGATCTGAAGCATGGTTATCGCGACTTCAGGTTCTTCCCTCATGAGACGCAGGAAGGGCTCCCTGCCTATTTTACACAGGCTGGACTCCTCATCGGCGATGATGGTTCCGGCACGCTCTTTCTGGTCTATGAGACTGAATTCACCGAAAATGTCATATTTGCTGAAACGGTGCAGGAGTATTTCGTCACCGTCTTCGTCAATGAGAACAGCACGGAATGAGCCGGAGAGAACAATGCACAGCTCTGTGCCCGCATCCCCTTTATGAAGGACGGTTTCTTCCTTGTAGAACTTTTTGGTTTTAAGTATCTGGGCGATTTTTTCAAGCTTGGCTATGTCGATCTTTGAAAAAAGCTCCACATTTTTCAGTTCTTCTGCAAGATTCATCGCATTCCTCCCTGACTTAAACCACCATATAATTTTTAGACGCCGTTTTCAACAGACATTGCAAATTATTTCCATTAAAAGCCTAAACGAATGCTTATGATCATTTTTAACGCATGATCGTAAATTATTCTTAAAGATCAGGATTCGGATCGCCGATTGGATCGATCCCAGAGGGTGATTTCGGCGCAACCTTTCCCCTCGGGATGAAATTACGGACAGTATTTGAGGTGAAAAGATGGACATCAGGCTGAATCAGACTGTTAAGGGTCTGAATCAGGACAAGCATTCCTCCGCTCCGCAGAAGGAGACGAAGGCTGAGGGTCTTGATTTTGAGGAAATCCTTCTGGAAAAAACAGGCAGCGGGTTTAAGGAATCACAGGCGGCGCTCATAGCGGGCGCTGCGAGAATATTTGATGAAATGGCGGAAACTTGGTTCAGCTATGAGGAGCTCCTCTCCGGCATGGATGAAGGTCTGTTTGAGGATGAGTACGGTTTCGGAAGCGATAACGACAACGATGAGCTGTACAGGCTTGAGGATCTTGTTAAAGGCAGAGGGTACTACAGCGTGGATTCCGTGGCGAAAAGGCTTGTTGATATGGTGAAGGACGCTTCCGGCGGCAGGGATACTCTTCAGCTTGCCGATTCCCTCGCTGAGGCTCTCAGACAGACCGAAAGGAACTCCGGCGAGCTTCCCGAAGCGCTGTACGAAGCTCTCGATGCCGCTTCATTCCGTATCCGCAGAGGTTAGGAAGGTTTTGCATATATTATTGTCAAGAAGGGCGGGCGCTGGTTTGTCTATGAAATAACCCTGAGCGTAATCCACGCCCAGTTCCTTCAGTGATTCAAGAACTGCGCTGTTTTCAACGTATTCCGCGACGGTGCGTATGCGCAGTTCTCCGGCGAGGGTCAGCGCACTTTTAACGAAAGCTTTATCAACATCGTCATTTATTATGTTGCGTATGAAATCCCCCTCTATCTTTATGAAATCAATGGGGAAATTCTTGATGTAATGGAAGGATGAGAAGCCGGAGCCGAAATCGTCTATGGCGAAAAGGAAACCCTCGTTCTTGAGCTTTGTAATGAAATGGGCAAGAAGCGAGATGTTTTTTACAGTCTCTCTTTCTGTTATCTCAAACACGATTTTTGATTTGTTTATGCCGTATGTTTCCACCAGAGCGAGTATCTGAGCCTCAAACTCAACCATCATAAGAGACTTCGGGGAAAGATTGATGAACAGAAAGCCTTCATAACCCGCTTTCCTGATTTCGGCGAATGCTTTTTCCATAAGCATCAGATCCATTCTGTGCATGACTCCCATCGCTTCGGCATCGTCTATAAACTCAGCCGCGGGCATGATCCGTCCGTTTACCGGAATACGCATGAGAAGCTCATGGACGGATACTCTGTTGTCCGTAAGCGACATGATGGGCTGAAAGTAGGGAATAAGGCTTTTGTTTTCTATAGCGTTGAGAATTATCTGGTTTTTAACCCCCATCTCTTTGAGGCTGTTGATAATATCCTCTCCTGTCGGGGCGCAGATGCGGTTTTTGCCTTCTCTTTTCGCCTTGTACATCATGTTGCTGGCGACGAGGAAGAGCTTTTTGTCCTCATCTGCATGGAAAGGATAGCTGGCAATTCCGATGGATGTGGTTGCCTTTATATTTTTGCCGTCCGGAGCGAGAACATTCACGGCGTCGAGGTTTTCTTTGATCCGCTGAACAACTGTGTAAGCGTTTTCCTCATCCGCTTCGGGCAGTATCAGGGTGAATTCATCGCCGCCGTAGCGTGCCACAATGTCCTCCTCCCTGCTGGTGCTTTTGAGTTTTTCGGCAAATCTCTGCAATAGTTTGTCTCCGAAGGCGTGTCCGTAAACATCGTTTATCAGCTTGAAGTTGTCAAAATCCAGAACAACAAGGGAGAACCACGACTTATGTCTTTCTGCCCGTTTGGTTTCCGCCTTCAGCAAATCCCAGAACATGCGCTGGTTGTGCAGGTTTGTCAGAGGGTCTCTGGTGGCGAAGAACTCCACATCCTTAGTATAAAGATGGATCGCTTTGACGGAGCCCACAACATTCATGAGAGTGGTGAGAATGCTGTCAACCACGATTGATTTGGATTTGTCCTCATTAAACGGGGTCTGTATGCCTATGCCGGTGATGTTGCCTATGCGTCTTTCGGGGAAGGTGATGTTTTTGAGTTGGGCTGTGATCTCTTCCTTGCTCATCCTTATCATGTCTTTACCGATTTCCGCCACATAGTGCTTTATGGAGGGCGGGTTTTCACTGAATATTGTTTTCAGCATAGGTATTTCGTAAACAGCCTCTTCAAATGCCATTTTGGTTTCCGTATCGGGGTTATGATTCCAGAATATGAAAAATTCGTACGTATCGTCTGTTTTGAAAACTGCGAAAAGAGCCTGACAGTATACAACTGAATTTACGCTCCGGAGCAGCTTCTTGGTGTAGTCCACCCAGTCGGTTATCGCTTCGGCAGTAATGACAAGCCTCTCCATCAGCCTTATCTGAAACTGGAGCGTATCGTTGTCTGTGGCTATGCTGCGGAGCCTGCCCGCCAGTTCCTCTATCTCTTCGTTTATAGCCGCAACCTCCATAAGGCTGAAGTCGCTGCGCTGGAGGCTGATCGATTTCAGATCCTCCACCGAGTTTATATTGCTTATGCTTGAGTGAAGCTTTTCCAGCATAAGCTTAAGTCTGCGGGATACGAAGAAGGATATAATAACGCCTATCAGCAGCGGCACAGGGAGTATGAACATCAGCAGGAGGCGTATATTGCGCGCTGTTTTGTCCTGAAGGAAGAAGAAATTCTGGGTGGTCTTGATAACCCCCATTACATCCCCTTCTATTACATTGTCATGACAGGTGAGGCATTTTTTTTCGGCGATTACGGGCATTACCTCAGTGAGTGAGTCGCTGGTGTGTACCGTGCGTATAACGCCTGAGCGGAAAGCCTCCGAGACAAGATTATCCGGTTCATTCTGTCTGACATAACCGAACATTTCGCTTACGGCGTAGCCTCTGTGTATTTCAATGCTCATATCGTTGTTGTCGAATGATTTTGTGATATTTTCAATAATGTATTCGAGTTCCTCTCTTGACGCGCCCCGTTCCATTGCCACGTAAAGGGAGTTGAAGGTCTGTTCAAGCATGATGCGCGCGGTTTTGTCCGCGTAACCCAAAAGAAGCTTATTGTAAGAGTAGGAGCTGATTAAATAGACACCCGCGAAAACCAGAAACGCGGTCAGAAGAGTTGAAGCGAGAATATAATGTTTTATGCTTTTCATAAGTGTCTTTCAGCCATACCCTGTTCGGATTGTTGCAACATAATTATATATAGTTATTTTTGTGAGAAAAAGCAAAGAACATGCGAGAGATATGCGAATAAAAAGGCAAAACCTCTCGGTAAAATATAATCTGCTTTCTGTCTACAGCCATGTTAAGATAATGAATCTCAACAGACTATTTTACACCGTCTTCTCGCAAAATGCTAAGAAGTTCGGGTAAAAGATTTTTTTCTTCCACTTTTTTTACGATCTCACCTTTCTTGAAAAGGAGTCCCTGACCTCTGCCTCCGGCTATGCCGTAGTCGGCTTCCTTTGCCTCGCCCGGACCGTTGACCGGACAGCCCATAACGGCTATGTGCAGAGGTGTTTCAAATGCTGCGAGTGCTTTTTCGGTTTCTTCCGCCAGCTTTATGAGATCGATTTCCGCCCTGCCGCAGGTGGGACAGGAAATGACCTGCACCCCCCTGTGCCTGAGTTCCAGCGATTTGAGAATTTCCCAAGCAACCCGTACTTCCTGAACCGGATCTCCGGTGAGAGAAACCCGAATTGTGTCGCCTATGCCCCGGGAAAGAATCGCTCCTATTCCCGCCGCTGACTTAACTGTTCCGGTGAAGATGGTTCCCGCTTCCGTTATGCCCACATGCAGCGAGTAAGGGAACTCCTCAGCGAAGCGCATATACGCCGCGATGGAAAGATTTACGCTGCTTGCCTTCAGAGATACCTTGAAGTCCGTAAACGAATGCTTCTCAAACAGCCGCACATGCTCCGCAGCCGAACGGACTATCGCCTCGGCGCTGACACCGTACTGCTTTTTTATTTCTTTTTCTATTGATCCTGAGTTCACTCCGATGCGGATCGATTTTCCGTTGGCTTTTGCCGCATGGATCACCTTTGCGCATTTGTCCTCTCCGCCTATGTTGCCGGGGTTTATCCTTATGCAGTCCGCTCCGCTTTCAAAACTTGCCAAGGCGAGCCTGTGATCAAAGTGAATATCCGCTATGAGGGGAATATTTATCTGCTCTTTTATGCTTTTTATTGCTTTTGCCGCGTCGGTATCAACCACGGCAACACGCACTATCTCACATCCGGCTTCTTCCAGACGTTTTATCTGAGCGGCCGTGGCTTCAATGTCTCTAGTGTCCGTGTTGGTCATGGACTGCACAGAGACAGGCGCGCCGCCGCCGACTTTGACACTCCCAACTGAAATTTGTTTAGTATCAGTCCGGTAAAACAATTTTCATCCCCGTTATTTTTTCCAGCAGGAGAATATAACTCCCCATCGTTTCTTTGTCCAGCGCTTCAAAGCGCAAAACAACCGCCGGCTGAGTGTTGCTTGCGCGCAACAGTGCCCAGCCTTTTTCAAAAGTGATTCTGACTCCGTCTATGCTGTTGATGTCTCTGATTAGATCCGTTGTTTTGCTCATAGCTTCAAATTCTCTTTTAACCTTCTCCACAAAAGAAAATTTTTCGGCGTCAGAGAAATCAAGCCGGATTTCGGGTGTGTTTATATATTCGGGAAAGCCTTTCACCAGTTCATCGGCGTTCTCTATTTCGCCGGAAAGCCTGCGGTCTATGTATATCTCCAACAAACGCAGAGATGCGTATATTCCGTCATCAAAGCCGAAGAAGCGGTCATTGAAGAAAATATGAGCGCTTGTTTCCCCTGCCAGCGGAGCGTTGAGTTCAAGCATCCTGTCCTTTATCATGGAATGCCCTGCCTTCCACATGACAGCCTTCGCCCCGCATTTTTCGAGTATGTCGTATAAAGCCTGAGACGCTTTTACGTCACCTATGATTACAGGGTTCTGCTCCCGCCTGCAAAGATCCTCGGCAAATACAGCCAGAAGCGTGTCTCCTCTTATTATCCTGCCTGAGTCTGTGACAGCCACGATCCTGTCCGCGTCGCCGTCATAGGCTGCCGCTAAGTCCGCGCCGTGTTCTCTGACGGCGTCTATGGCGTCTCTGAGATTTTTATCCACAGTGGGGTCAGGGTGGTGGTTTGGGAATGTGCCGTCCTCCTCGCAGAAGAGGGGAACTATTTCCACGCCGATATTTTTGAAGAGCAGGGGAGCGATCCTTGACGCTACCCCGTTGCCGCAGTCTAAAACCACTTTCGGCTTTTTCGGCAGACGGCTTATTTTTTCCTTCAGAGGGGCAAAGTGCTCAATGCTCCATTTTATGTATTCCGCAGCCATGTCTCTTGATGAAACAGTGCCTTTTTCCTTTGCCTGAACATAACCCCTCTCAAGGATGCTGCGATAGATTTCCTGAATTTTGCCGGAATGGTAAACTTTTGTGTCGCTGCCGAACTTCATTCCATTGTATTCCGGCGGGTTGTGGCTCCCCGTTATCATCACATACCCGTCAGCGTCTGTGGTTTTGGATGTGAAATACAGCACCGGAGAGGGGCAGACGCCTGCGTCCAGCACATCAGCGCCGGCATCGGTGAGCCCTCTGACTGTGCTTCTGAACAGCTCCTCGGATGAAGGGCGCACATCTCTGCCTACGGCAATTTTGCATTTACGCCCTTTTTCTTTAAACAGCTTTAAGGCAAAGGCGTTTGCCACCAGCGCCGCCGCCTCGTATGAAAGTTTGTCCGGTACAGTGCCCCTGACATCGTAATCTCTGAAAATTGAAGCTTCTATCAAGGCATACTCCGTTATGCTTTGTAAGTATTATTGTATTTATTTTTAAAAAAACTGTGCTATAATCCCTACATGAAGAAAATAGCCTGTTTTATCAATGATAACAGTTTCTTAGAACGTCTGACGGATTTCTGTTCGGCTGAGCGCTTCGTCCTCATTAACTACAAAGAGGATAAATGCGAGCTTGACGTATCCGTTATTGTATTCATAACGGATTGTTTCGATACGGTAAAGGGTTTTCGAGAGGACATTCCGCTCTGTTTTATTGGTAAGAGAGGCGATTTGCCGGAAGGTGTTCTGGCAGTGGACGAAGGCTTCGATCACGTCCAGCTCCGTTATCTGGTTGATGCTGTCTGCCACAACGGAAGTCTGGAAAACAGCATCGCGTCGGTGCGTCCTGTTTCCATAGCGAAAACCTTCAGTGTTTCCAACGATATTTTCAATGTTGAGCGTATAGTTTACATCCTCACAAAGGAATTTATATATTTTCTGGATTTCAGTTCGCTGGAAAAAATCCGCATAGGTCTGGCAGAGATGATAACCAACGCCATAGAGCACGGCAATCTCTCTATCTCCGGCGATCAGAAGCTGGACGCCACCGAGGGCGGAACCTACTACAGCCTTATCGAGGAAAGACTCAAAGATGAAAAATACAAGGGTAAAAAGGTAACTTTCACTTACTATATTGATGATTCAGAAGTAAAAATCTCCATTGAGGATCAGGGGCGCGGATTCAAGGTTGACGATATTCCCGATCCGACCATGCAGGAAGGGCTTTTCAAACTTCACGGGCGTGGTATTCTTATAACAAGGATGTATTTTGACGATGTTGTTTATAACGAAGTCGGAAACAAGGTTGAACTTGTTAAGAGGTTCTGATGATTCGCTTTCTTGGAACAAGAGGTACAATATCGGTCTCCGGACCTGATTACTCAAAATACGGCGGAAATACCGCCTGCCTTATGATTCCCGTTGATGACAGAAAATGTATCGTGATAGACGGCGGAACAGGAATATACAATCTTAACAGCATGGGAAATTTTGATGAGTATCATATATTTCTCACTCACCTTCACTGGGATCACATCTGCGGATTGCCCCTGTTCAGACCGTTTTACACTCCGGACAAACATATTTTTCTCTATCTTGAGGATAAAAGCACGCTTACTTCAAAAGACTTTCTAAAGGTTTTGTTCAATCCGCCTTTTTTCCCTATTCCCCGTACAATGTTGAAATCCAATATCCGCTTTAATCTGATCAGGGGAGGGCAGCATTTCGTTTTCGGCGATATTACCGTTTTCGCCGCTGAGGGTAACCATCCTGACGGAGCCCTGATGTATAAAATAAAGGACGGAAACACGACGACTCTTTTCGCCACAGACTTTGAGCACGGCACGGAGAGGGATGATTTTCTTATAGAGTTCGGCTGCGGATGCGACTATCTGGTTTTTGACACCACGTACACGCCGGAAGATTATGAAGGGAAGAGGGACGGCACAGCCAAAAAAGGCTGGGGGCACTCAACATATATTAAGGGCGCCGAGTTCGCGGAAAAGTCGGGCATAAAGAATCTTGTGCTCTATCATCATAATCCGGATTACAAGGACGCTGAGCTTGACGCTATGTTTGAAGCGGCAAAGCGAGTCTTCCCCGCCACAATATGCTCCTATGACGGGTTTGAGATAAAGTAGGGCGCTTTTAGCCCACCACTCTGTTCTTGCCGAAGCGTTTGCCGTTGTAGAGGTTTTTGTCCGCTCTCTCAAGGAACGATTCCACACTTTCCCCTTTCATGTACTGCGCCACGCCGATTGTCACCGTGATTACGAATGTTTTTTCCTTGAGGGTGAAGTTTGTCGTCTCAACCTTATGCCTTATCTGTTCGGCTATGCGGACGGCGTTTTCAATATCCGTGTTGAGAAGGAGAACAAGAAACTCCTCGCCGCCGTATCTGAATGAAAAGTCCGATTTGCGTATATGGGTTTTGATCACTCCGCCCAGATGCTTAATCACCTGATCGCCGACTATGTGCCCGTAAACATCGTTGATTTTCTTGAAGTTGTCTATATCCATAAGCAGAATGCAGAACGGCTGACCGTGTCTGCCGAAGCGGACTATCTCTTCAGCGAGCTTTATGTCCATATATTTTCTGTTGCTGAGTCCTGTGAGGTGGTCGGTTATGGTTTCCTGTCTGTATTTGCGTATGTTTTCATTAAGCTGAGCTACCTCTTTTTTATATTCCGTGAGCTCACTTTCTATCTTGGAGTAGCTTTCTGTCATGCTTTCAAGCTTGTCTTTTTTGCCTGTCAGTTTGGAATCAAACGCCTCCATAAATTTGGTGAATGGCTTGCCGGGGAAAACGATCCCCTCTTCCCGAAGAATCTGTTCGATCTCTTCAGCGTTGCCCAGCAGCTCCTTATCCTGATTTATGTCCTTTTCAACGAAGCGGATGTTGTCCTCAAGGTTGTCGGTCATTTTATCCTGAGTTGAGAGAACCTTTTTGAAGAGCGATTCCACGAACTCTGTTAAAGTGGAAAGGCGTTTATCGTTTTTGATGAGCTGTTTGGCGAGAGAGCCGAGAAAAGCGTCGGTAATATCTTCAATGTCGGTTCCGCCGTTGATCATTGCGAATATATCGGAAAGCTCCCTGTCGCTGACATAGCCCTTGAGCGTATCAATATAGGGAAGCATCCTGTTTGTGACGGATATTTTATACACGGGTCTGCATGTAGACTGAAACAGCCTGCTGAAGTCCTCGTTAGACATCAGTGCGTCGTTTAGTGACTTGTCAGTAAGGTTTATTTTTTTCTCAGACATCTGCTTGAGGATGTTTCTGATTATCGGACTCAAATTTTCAGAATAATATTCAATGGTTTCGTCAGCCATCTTCCATCCTTATGAAATAATTATTTATTATAATGCAGAATGATGTATTAATAAAGCTGATTTCGCGGATGTGAAAACTGCGCCTTGATTTAACCTGCTAAAAAGTGTAAAAGCATAGCTTAAAGCCGCAGGTGCTTTATGTGCGGGAAACTGTGCTCAGAACACCGTATTAATGCGTAATAAATTGTGTTGACAAGGGAAACAAGTTTTGATAACTTCCTTCCTGACTGTACACTGTATACAGTTCTGAATGTACTGTGTTCCGCTTCACGCAAAGGTTTTAGCCAAACTTAAACCGATTTGACAGGCTGTTTCAGCCTGTCAGCATACGTAAGTTTTGATGCCCTCAGGGGTTCCGTTAAAGGACTGCCGTTTTTTCGGCTGTTTTGTATTTGGAACGCCTGAGACACCGGAACGCAGCAGTCTTTAATCAAGCAGAGGTCATTAATGGTATACGTTGACTTTACTATCGTTATTCAGATCATTCAGTTTCTTCTCATCATCTTTATCAGCAAAAAACTGATTCTTGACCCGACGCTCAAAACTATTCAGTCCAGAGATTCACGGATTCAGTCCCTTACGGACGAAGCCGAAGGACTCCGTGCTGAAGTTGAGGCGGGAAGAAAAAGCTATGCCGAGAAGATGGATGCAATGAGAGCTGAAATGGCTGAATATCAAAGAAAAATCAGAGAGGAAGCCTCCAAGGAAGCCGCAGCGAAGGTTGCGCAGTCCAAAGCAGAGGTGGACGCAAAGGTTGAGGCGGCGCTGCTTAAGCTTGAAAGTGAAAAGGAAGCCGCGGCTAAAAACATGGACGCAATGGTCGGCGAACTCTCCGATCTGATTGTTCAGAAAATTCTTAAGTCTGCGTAGGGGGAATGACTGTGAAAAAACTAATCATAACATTAATCCTCGCGGCAGTTTCAGTAAGCGCTTTCGCGGCGGGAGACGGTCACGGAGCCGTTGACATGGGCGCGATGCTCAAAAACTTCGGCTACAGAGTCCTTGTTTTCGTTCTTTTCGTTATCATTCTCTTCAAACTTCTCAAAAAGCCCATTCTTGAGTTTCTTGACAAGAGATCAAAAGAGATTGAGAAATCCATCCAGACGGCAAAAGAAGCCAACGAGACGGCAAAAACGGAGATCGAAAGCTATAAACTGAAAATGAAAGGCTTCGAGAAAGATCTTGAAACCATGAAACAGAGAGCTCTTGAAGCCGCCGAGAACGAGAAGAAGGCAATCATCGAGGACGCCGGAAAGCAGATTGAAAAACTCGGACGCCTTGCTGAAAGCAGGATTCAGGCTGACTACAAGAAAGCCTCCGAAGAACTCAAACAGAAAGCGGTTGCCGCCGCTCTTGAGGCAGCTCAGGCAAAACTCGGTCAGGAACTGACCCCTGACAGGCAGAGCGAGATTCTCGGCAATTACATAAAGAAATTAGGGGTGATCAGGTGAGAACACAGGTAGCAGCAAGACGCTACGCCTCAGCCCTTTATGAAGAGGCAAGGGCAGCGGGCAGTATTTCTTCCGTTATCGAGAAGCTGGACGCAGTCACTTCGCTGGCAGACGACTCAAAGGACTTCGGCGTTTTTGTCAAAAATCCCGTTATCTCAAAAGAGGACAAGGCAGCGGTGATCAGCAGGCTCAACGACAAAGGGATGCTGGACAAATTTACCGGTTCTTTCCTCGTTATGCTTGCCATGAAAAACAGGCTTGAACTCCTTGACGAAATTACAGGTTATCTTAAGACACTAGCTATGGAAGAAAAGGGTGAGGCTGTGGCAGAGGTTACCTCCGCCGCTGAGCTTAACGCTGAAGCGGTGAAAAACCTTGAGGAAGCCCTCAGCAAAATTACCGGAAAAAAGATTACCGCCGTTGTGACTGTTGACAAAAGCATTCTCGGCGGAGTTGTGGCAAAAATAGGCAGCACGCTCTACGATGCCAGCATTAAGGGACAGATCAATAAAATCAGAGATCGTCTGATCTCATAAGAATACAAGATCAATAATAAGGAGTTTGGCTGATGCAGATCAAAGCTGAAGAGATAAGCCAGATCATCAGAGACCAGATCAAAAACTTTGACCAGAAAGTAGAAATGCAGGAGGTCGGTACCGTAATCACCGCCGGTGATGGTATCGCAAAAGTTTACGGTCTTGATAAGGCTATGGCCGGAGAGCTTGTTGAGTTTCCCGGCGGAGTATTCGGCATTGTTTTCAACCTTGAGGAAGACAATGTCGGTATCGTTATCATGGGTGAGTACTCACACATCCGTGAAGGAGATACAGTAAAGCGTACAGGGCAGATCGCATCTGTTCCGGTGGGCAGAGCTCTTGTAGGAAGGGTTGTTAACCCCCTCGGACAGCCCATTGACGGTAAAGGACCCATTGAAACGACTGAAATGGACTTTATCGAAAAAATCGCCCCCGGTATAGTTGACAGACAGTCTGTTCACGAACCCCTCCAGACAGGTATCAAGGCTATCGATGCCATGATCCCCATCGGACGCGGGCAGAGGGAGCTTATCATCGGCGACCGTCAGACAGGTAAAACCGCAGTCGCTATCGATACAATAATCAACCAGAAGGGTCAGAACGTTACATGCGTTTATGTCGCAATCGGTCAGAAACGCTCCACAGTCGCAAGGGTGGTTGACACTCTTGAGAAACACGGCGCCATGGACTACACCATTGTCGTGGCTGCGACAGCTTCCGATCCTGCGCCCCTTCAGTTCATCGCGCCTCTTGCGGGAACAACAATGGGCGAATACTTCAGAGACAGAGGCGAGCATGCGCTTCTGATATATGATGACCTTTCCAAGCAGGCTACAGCCTACAGGCAGATGTCACTTCTCCTGAGACGTCCTCCCGGACGTGAGGCTTACCCCGGCGACGTTTTCTACCTTCACTCAAGACTTCTTGAAAGGGCGGCAAAATTCAGCAAGGAAAAAGGCGCCGGCTCTCTTACTGCTCTTCCTATAATTGAAACTCAGGCGGGCGACGTTTCGGCGTATATCCCCACAAACGTTATTTCAATTACGGACGGACAGATCTACCTTGAAACAAACCTGTTTTACTCAGGTATCAGACCCGCGGTTAACGTTGGTCTCTCAGTTTCAAGGGTTGGCGGTTCAGCGCAGATTAAAGCGATGAAACAGGTTGCGGGGCGTCTCAGACTTGACCTCGCCCAGTTCCGTGAGCTTGCTGCTTTCGCTCAGTTCGGCTCAGATCTTGACGCAGCCACTCAGGCGCAGCTTAAAAGAGGTGAGAAGCTTGTTGAGATACTCAAACAGGCTCAGTATGTTCCCGTTCCCGTTGAGGAGCAGGTTGCAGTCATCTTCTGCGGTGTTAACGGTCTGCTTGACGATGTACCCACTGCCGCTCTCGGCAAGTTTGAGAAAGAGTTCGTTTCTTTCCTCAAGAACAGCAAAGGCGACATACTTAACAGCATAAGAACAGAAAAGGCTCTCTCAAACGAGCTTACCGATAAACTTAAAGGCGCTGTCGAAGAATTTAAAAAGATGTTCGCCGCTGGCTAAGGAGCTTTTAGATGGCCGGAACCAGTGATATAAAACGCAAAATAGCATCCGTAAAGAACACGCAGAAAATTACGAAAGCCATGAAAATGGTTTCCGCTGCGAAGATGCGCCGCGCGCAGGACGCCATGGCAGCCGCCAGACCCTTTGCCCGCAAGATTACGGAGATGGTGCACGATGTTGCTCAGCGAGCTAACCCCGAGCTCCACCCGTTTCTCTCTGGCAATGAAAATGCGGATACTATAGGTCTTATAGTCGTGACGAGCGACAGAGGACTTTGCGGCGCTTTCAACAACAATATTCTGAAAGCCGTGTCCAGATTCGCTTCCGAGCATCCGGGCAAAAAGGTTAAGCTTGTTTGTATCGGCAAGAAAGCCTACGAATTTTTCAGAAAGAGAAACTTTGATATAATTGAAAAATATGCCGATTTCGCAGGCAAGGTTCTTTTCAGTGACGCGGTGGGTATAGCCGATGTTGTTGTGGAGCAGTATCTTAACAGCGGTATAAGTGATGTTTATGTACTTTATAACGAGTTCAGATCAACAGCTTCCCAGACACCCGTTACGGAAAAACTGCTTCCCCTGAAGGTTGAGGAAGCGGGCGAGCAGCTTGTGGAGTACATCTACGAGCCCAAGCCGGAAATGCTCCTCAACGAACTTATGCCCAGATACATCCGCTACAAGATTTTTCAGGCACTGCTTGAATCCACAGCGGGTGAGCACGGCGCAAGGATGATGGCTATGGACAATGCGTCCAGAAACGCATCCGACATGATCGGCAAGCTGACACTCACTTACAACAAAGTGCGTCAGGCTTCAATCACCAATGAGATTCTTGACATCGTGAACGGTGCTGAGGCTCTCAACGGTTAAAAGGTACAGGATGTACCTTCGCCGTGCGCAGCGAAGCCGTGTTTACCACGGCGCGAGCGTGTAGCACAAAAACACAGGACGTTGTTTTTGTGCCGTTAAAACAGGAGATTCTTGACATCGTGAACGGTGCTGAGGCTCTCAACAGTTAAAAGGTACAGATAGAAGAAAGAGCAGGCTTCCTTCCAAGGCACACTGATGTGCCCGCGGAACGAACCGGAGCAGAGTATTCTGCAAGGTTCCAGTGAAGCGAGAGCAGCAAGGAGCTTTGCTCTGCTGACTGCGAGTGAGAAAACCGCAGCTTAGGTTCCAGCGGTTTCTGTTCCGAGCTTGCTGAAAAAAACTACAGGATGTAAGTTTTTACGAACTATCGATATATTGGGGTGAATCAACAATGGCAAATAATGTTGGTAAAATTGTTCAGGTAATCGGCCCTGTTGTGGACGTGAAGTTTGCCCCCGGCAACCTTCCTCATATCTACAACGCCATCGAGATTACCGATAAAAACGGAAGAGTGATTGTCTGCGAGGTTGAACAGCACCTCGGAGAAGACACTGTCCGCAGTGTTGCCATGACATCCACAGAAGGTCTTATGAGAGGCACTGACGTGGTTGACACCGGAAAAGCTATAGCCGCTCCGGTGGGCAAAGGCGCGCTTGGACGTATCCTTAACGTTACGGGACAGCCCGTTGACGAAAAAGGACCTGTGGACGCAGATGATTACTGGCCTATCCACAGACCCGCTCCCACAATGGATGAGCAGGACACAAACTATGAGATCCTTGAAACGGGAATCAAAGTTATCGACCTCCTTGAACCCTACACAAAGGGCGGTAAAACCGGTCTTTTCGGCGGTGCGGGAGTTGGTAAAACGGTTCTTATCATGGAGCTTATCAACAACATCGCTAAACAGCACGGCGGTTATTCCGTCTTCGCCGGAGTCGGTGAAAGAACAAGGGAAGGTAACGACCTTTACGCTGAGATGATGGAATCAGGCGTTATTGATAAAGTTGCACTGGTGTACGGTCAGATGAACGAGCCCCCCGGAGCGAGGATGAGAGTCGCGCTTACAGGTCTTACAATCGCGGAATATTTCCGTGATGTGCAGGGACAGGACGTTCTTCTGTTCGTGGACAACATCTTCCGTTTTTCTCAGGCCGGTTCAGAAGTGTCCGCACTTCTCGGACGTATGCCTTCAGCGGTTGGCTATCAGCCTACGCTGGGTACGGAGATGGGTGAGCTTCAGGAGAGGATTACCTCTACTAAAAAGGGTTCAATCACATCTGTTCAGGCAGTTTACGTTCCCGCGGATGACCTTACTGACCCTGCTCCCGCTACTACATTCGCACACCTTGACGCGACTACGGTTCTTTCACGTCAGATTGCGGAACTCGGCATCTACCCTGCGGTTGACCCCCTTGACTCAACATCAAGGATTCTTGATCCCAATATCGTAGGTCAGGATCACTATGACACTGCAAGATCTGTTCAGGCAGTTCTCCAGAGATATAAAGAACTTCAGGACATCATTGCGATTCTCGGTATGGAAGAGCTTACTGAGCAGGATAAGCTCACAGTTTCAAGGGCAAGAAAGATACAGAGATTCCTTTCTCAGCCTTTCCATGTTGCAGAGCAGTTTACGGGTCTTGCGGGCAAATACGTTCCGCTTAACGAGACCATCGAAAGCTTTAAAAAGATACTCGCGGGCGACTGCGACAGTCTTCCTGAGCAGGCTTTCTACCTTGTAGGAAACCTTGATGAGGTTTACGAGAAGGCGGAGAAACTTAAGAAGGGTGCATAATCATGGCTGATATGATAAGGCTTGAGCTGGTTACTCCTGAGCGTCTGCTTCTCAGCGAGGATGTGGAAGAAGTTATAGTTCCGGGTGTCGAGGGCGACCTTGGCATTCTGCCCGGGCACACTCCGCTTCTCTCCGCTCTGCGTGTAGGGGAAATGACGTACAGGAAAGGCGGCAAAAACGAATATGTCGCTATTGAAGGAGGCGGTCTCATTGAGATCAGCTCCGACAAGGTTATTGTTCTCGCCGATGCCGCTGAGCTTGGTCGTGAAATTAACCTTCAGGAAGCCATCGAACGCAAGCTTCAGGCTGAAAGCGCTCTGAAAAACGAGCGTCAGCAGGATGCACAGAACTTCAGAAACATGGAAGCGAGACTTAAAGTTGAGCTTACCAAAATTAATATTGCTGAAAAATATAAGTAATAGAAAAAGGGGCGGCAAACACCGCCCCTTTTTTATAAAACCCCTGTCCAGCAATATCTTACATTCATCGATGCTGTCTGTTTTTTTCTACTCACCTGTTGAAAACGTTTTCATGTACTGACCGGGTGTAAGTCCTGTGAATTTTTTGAAAACATTGGAAAAGTGACTCTGATCACTGAAACCTGTTTCAAGAGCTGTGTCTACCAGAGAAACCCCTTCTTTAAGCATTTTCTTTGATTTATCGATTCTTACGGTGCTGAGATAGCCGTAGGGTGAGATGCCGTTTTGTCTGGTGAATGAGCGCAGCAGATGGAATTTGCTCATTCCCGAGAGCCTGCTGAGTTCATCGAGGCTGATGTTCCTAGAATAATTTTCTTCAAGGTATCCGCAAACAAGCTTTGAGGCTTTGCTTCGGTGAACATTTGCGGCAGTTGATGCCTTCACCGCGTATTCTTCAATGAGCCGTGCAATGAAAAGAAGAAAGGTCTCTTCCTTTATAAGATCATTTTCTCCGTTCATAATCATCATGTGCAGTTCCGCAAGCTTGGGCGCAAGAGCACTGCGGCAAACCATCGGTTCATCGAATACCGGAAACCGCTCACTGCCGGTAATTTCTGAGACACATTTTTTCATGACTTCCGGCAGAATGTTAAGGCATTTGTAATTAAGGGGTTCATCATTGATCTGTTCGCAGGCGTGATTGTCCTTAGGGTTCAGAAGAATCAGATCTCCTTCACTTATGATGTAGGAGCAGTTATTGCAGAGCATCCGCCGTTTGCCTTCGCTTATGAAGCCGATCACGTAATAGTCATGGAAGTGGTTCGGGAATTTCTGCATAATTCCCTGAAAGTTGTAGGCTTCAATATTCAGATCGGCGTCATATGTTATATTTCTGATCTCTTTCTGCTTCATGCCAATATGTATAGCATATTTTTATGAGGAATCTTGCATGATATTGCTCACTGCGCGGAAATTTTTATAAGATGTTTACAGGTTTCAAAAAAAAGGTGCCGCACCCCGTGAGAGGTGCGGCGCTTATCTGTTTACTCAGTCATGTCATGTACGCAGCGGATATAGAAAGAATCTGTATATGGGCTTATATCTGCTGTACCGTCATCGAAGGAGACTCTCCACGCCGTGGTAACTGCATGACCTGTTGAAGACCAGTAGGACGAGGGGTATGTGTTTTCAAAAACAGAGTAAACGGCAGGACTGTATGTGCCGTAGTCTATAATTGTGTGCAGCTCCCTGATATTAGGCAGCCTCCAGCCGCTGTAAGCGCCAAGTGTCAGAGCTTCGCAGTAATTAATTGCATCCTGCCACGCCAGAAAAGTTGTTTCCGCCTCTTCATCATCCTGCCACATAAGACCCGCCGCGGCATCCGTGACTATATCATTGTCTCTGGTGAAGCTGCTTTGCAGCTCATCGCCCCTTACGCAGCGAACAAAATATGAGCCGTCCATGTATGAGAACCGCTGACCGCTGGTGAAAAGCAAAATAAGCAGATCGCCCGGGTTTTGAGCGGCAAGAGTAGATGACAGGTAAGAGGATGAAAGAAAATATGAGTTCGGGGCAGTATTCTGGAAGATCGGATCGATTGTCGGTTCATTTCTTCCGTAGTCGACTATCGATTCAAGTTCACGGAAGCTGGGCACTCTCCAGTCGTCATAACCGCCGAGAGTGAGGTTATCGCAGTAGCTCACTGCCTGCGACAGTGTCTTTCTGGCTGCATCGTCCCCTGCATCCGTATCATCCTGCCACATAAACCCTGTTGCATTGTCTGACACTATATCATTTGCTCTGGTGTAGTCCGGAGCGGCGCCCAAACCGTACCAGCCATCGTCATAATCGGCGTAGCTTGCTGTCTGACCTGTCTGTTTAACGGTAAACACGGGAATGGGCTCCACTGTTATGCTGAAAGCTGCTAGGGAGTCGGTTGCCCCGTGGTTGTCCGATACGGTGATAATTATGCTGCTTACAGTGCCTGCGTCTCCGGAGGTCGGCGTGCCTGAAAGTATGCCTGTCGAACTGTTTATACTAAGCCAAGCGGGGAGTGTGATATTTACGCTGAAAGTCAGCGTGTCTCCCGTGTCGGCATCGCTTGCAGTGGGTATAAAGCTGTACGGGGAACCGACGGTTACAGTGACGGCAGGCGTACCGCTTATTGTAGGAGCGGTGTTCAGGCGATTAACGGTTATGCTGAAAGCGGTAAGGGAGTCAGAACCGCCGTGTCCGTCAGATACGTTAATAATTATATTGCTGATCGTTCCCTCATCGCTGTTTGAGGGTGTTCCGGTGAGCGCTCCGGTGGATGTGCTGAAGCTCAGCCAAGCAGGAAGAGTAAGGTTTATGCTGAATACGAGATTATCACTGTCAGCGTCATTTGCCGTGGGGGTGAAGCTGTATGCTGAACCTGCTGTTATGGCTGTCTGCGGTGTTCCTGATATTTCGGGAGCAGTATTGGCGGAATTAACCGTTATGCCGAAAGGCAGCATGTAGTCGTACCCGCCTTTACTGTCGAAAGCGGATATAACAATGCCGTTGTGGGTTGCCGCTGTCTGCGGTGTTCCGCTGAGGGTTCCCGTCGCGTTGTCAAATTCTGCCCATGAGGGCTTGTTTGCGATGCGAAAGGTCAGCGGGTCACTGTCAGCGTCAAATGATACCGGTGTGAAGCTGTATGCGGTGCCGGCGGTCACTCCGGTCTGCGGAGTGCCGCTTATCACCGGAGCCGTGTTGCCGACCGGACGTGTCTCTGTTCTGTTCAATCCCACAAGGGAACCGGAGTTTCCCCCGCTGTTCCATGTGCCTGTTATTGTGCCCGAACTCAGATTAAAAATAAAAGAAATGTCCCCAACCGCTCTCAGGGATGAAAAGGCAGTGATACCGTCAACTAAGGCATTGCCCGAGCTGTCGACACTGCCGGTGAGAGCATAGGAATTATTATGATCCTCCGCAATGCCGGAAATATCACCCTCATTGTTTACGGTAAATTCCCATAAGCCGGAAATTGACGGGCTTGAATATACACCTGTGTAGTAACCTTTGTAAAGGTGTTCAGCAGACTGTTTGCTGCCTGAGCTGCCCCCGCAGCCTGTAAGCAGAGCAGTTAGCAGAACCGCCGCAAAAACCGATAATAGTCTTTTCATTTCTATTCCCTCCGATATTTTAACTGACTAGTATATTTTAGAAAACTTGAAGGGAAAAAACATCGACCGAAAGGATGAAAATATGAAAGGACAGACTAGTCCTAAAGTATTAGAAGGCTTTCCCGCACAGGGTTTACAGATTTCAGGCTAATTATTTATTTTATTTTTAAGGAGGATGCTGAACAGCTCCGATCTGCTGTTAACGCTGTATTTGGAAAAAATGTTCCGTGTGTGGGTTTTCACGGTGCTCTCGCTGATAAACAGATCGTCGGCTATGATTTTATTGGATTTACCCGCAAGGAGAAGCTGTAAAACCTCCAGCTCACGGCTTGTCAGCGGTTCTATGGTGCGGTTTTGTTCGGCTGCGGATTTGTGTTCATAATCAGTCATGCTCTCCTCATCCGATAAATAAGCATGTTTCTTAAGCAGAGCAACGAGGGTGCGGTTCAGGGGCGGCAGCATGGCAAGGGTGACGCATACCACAGACAGAGCTATCACAACTATTTCGGCATCAGAAAGATGAGCGGAGGTCACCGCCATGCCTATGGTGCCTCCCAAAAGAATACCGAGTACATTGGCGGAAAGCCCTATACCGAAGGTCTTGGCAGGATTATCAGTGTAATCAAGGATTTCTCCGATAATACTCCACCAGAACAGATCAAAAATTCCGAAGGCGCCGAGCATAAGCGTGTTGACAATCAGATAGTCGGCAGCGTTTCTGCCCAGCAGCATGAAGCAGATGAAGGAGGCTCCAAGAGTCGCCATGCCTACATATAAAACTGCGGAGCGCTTCATTTTTGAAGAAAAGTTGCGCATAACTGCCAGAGCCGCAATATAAGGCACAGCCCAGTACAGGCTCGCCAGTTCAGAGAGATGGGCAAAAGCCGGATTAACAACCTGATACATAAGACCCGAGTTGATGGTTATCACGAAAATAAAAAGATACAGCATCATCATGGGCTTCTTTGTATCTTTATCATGCTTGATTTTTCTTCTCTCAGCTTCGGGCTTTTCGTTATTTACATTCAGTGTCAGCACCGCTGCCATTCCGGCGGACAGGCAGAGCAAGGCGAGAGCCAGTCCCGCAAAGGGGGATATGCGGACTGCTGTGACGTTTATTATGATCATCAGTATGTTGGAGTAGATCAGCAGATCGGCGCATGACTTTAAACGCTGGTTTTTAGGGGTGAAAATTCTGAGAAAATATCCCCATGACGCTATTGCGCAGCCGGAGGCGTAGCTCGCGGCAAGCAGACCTGTCAGCCAGAAAACGGAAGGGGAGAAGAAAAAAGGAACAGTGACAAACAGGCAGACCAGCATTCCCGTTATTATGGCGTATTTTGCCTGCGCAGGTGTTCTCACAAAATAACCGCATGAAAACAGCCCTGCAAACTGTGCGAGTATAGCGGTTAATACGTAATGACCTGTTTCCGCGCCGAAGTGCTCAGTCAGACTGTAAAACACCTGTCCTTCAAAGAGAAATGACAGGGTATATGAAAACATCAGCGCAAACCCTGTATTTGAGATTATGCGGCTGTCTGCTGTCTTTAATATATTCATCAGTTCTGTCCGCTTTATATTATGTATGTGTGAGTTAACAAAATGCCGCTAAAATGTTTTCCGGCTGAACCGCCGATGTTTGATATTCTATTATGTATTTCATGGTCTTGTACAGTGTAAACCTTATCGGGGTGTTAAGCATCTGTTTTTATATATGAATATGTAAAAACCGTTTCAAGAAAACCGGATTTGCATTAATATACCCTGCATGAATAAAACCTACGACTCCATTGTCCGCAGGGACATAGTAATATGCCAGCCGAAGGAGGGATTCCGCTTTTCCGTGGATGCCGTGATGCTGGCTGATTTCGTTAAACCTTCATCGAAAGCAAAAACAATAGACATAGGCAGCGGCAGCGGGGTGATTGCTGCTTTGCTTGCAAAAGTCAAAGGCTGCACTGACATTGATGCCCTTGAATTGCAGGAGAATATGTTCTCCTGCCTCACTGAGACTGTTGAAATTAATGGTCTGGAAGACATAGTTAAGCCTGTTCAGGGTGATCTGCGGATATACAGACCCGATTTTCATTATGATGCTGCGGTCTGCAACCCGCCGTACAGGAAGGAAAGCTCCGGCAAAATACCGCCGACGCTCACGGAGAGAACGGCAAGGTTCAATGAAACCATGACTCTTGACGATCTGTTCGGGTTCTGCAAAAGCTTCCTGAAATCAGGCGGCAGTCTGTCCATCTGCATAGACAGTGACTTGCTGGCGGACGTTTTTGTCACGGCAAGAAAAAACAGGCTCGAACCCAAACGGATGCGTCTTGTCCATCCGGACGGACAAACGGTGGCAAGAACGGCATTAATAGAATTCAGAAGAGACGGCAGGGCGGAACTGGTGACGGAACCGCCGCTTATTATGAGAATTAACGGCGAATATACAGAAGAGATGAGGAGAATTACAGGTGCGCTTTGAAACAGAAATAAGAGACACGGCATACGGCGGATACGGCATAGGAACCTTCACAGACGGAAGAACAGCCTTCATCCCGTTTGCAGTTGAGGGTGACAGGGTTGTTGCCGAAATGACGGAAGATAAAAAAAGCTTCATTTACGCCAATCTTGTGGAGGTCATTACACCTTCCGCCAAGCGCGGCGAAAAGTACTGTCCGCATATAGGCATATGCGGCGGATGCTCCTTCGGGCATATCGACTATGAGGCGCAGAAGGAGATCAAGGTCAGAATCGTGCGTCAGGCTTTCAGAAATGTAAAGTGCGGCGTTCCCTCAGAAGCGGTTTCCGGCGAGAAGCTCCGCTACAGAAACAGAGTGACGTTTAAGGTTAAGGGCGGCAAACTAGGTTTTTATGCTTTCAAAAGCCGTGATTTCATCGAAGTCGGCGACTGTCCGCTGGTGAGTGAAACCCTTGTGGCTAAATGCAGCGAGTTCGCCGCGGCGAATGTCTGTGACGAAATATACGAACTCTACGCCGTGGAGAACGGCAAAGGCGGATTTCTTGCCTCAGTCAAGGGGATCGAATCTGATGATGTTAAGTTCGTGGCTTTTGACGGAATATCCGGCAAGGACTTTGTCATCGGCGAAGAGTATATGGAACTTGATACCCCGCTGGGAGCCGTGCTGATCGGCGGTGACAGTTTCCTCCAGAGCAACAGGTTTCTCATGGGCGAGCTCCAGAAAAAAGCGGTGAACGCAGCAGGGGTGAACGCCCTTGAGCTGTACTGCGGAAGCGGATTCTTCACCATCGGTCTGGCGGATAAGTTTCGCTCCGTGACTGCGGTTGAGATCTCCAAAGAAGCGATCAGGCTCGGGCAGAAGCTTGAGCTTGCAAATGTAAGATGGGTTGCCGGGGATGTGACAAAGTTTATCAAAACCTCCAAAGGCAGGTTTGATCATGTGCTTGCGGATCCTCCACGTACAGGGCTTGAAAAAAGCGTTGTGGGATTTATAAGGGAGAAGAAACCCACAACCGTGACCTATGTTTCGTGCAATCCCACCACCCTCGCGCGGGATGTGGCGAAGCTTCAGAATATGTATGATATTAAGGACTTTACCATTATGGATATGTTCCCCGGAACCCACCATGTGGAGTGTGTGGTCTGTCTTGCCCTGAAAAGCTGATTGAAATGAAAACTGCTGAAAAACATGAATAATATTTAAAAAGCTGCCGATATAATAATCAGAGATGTGTCCGGCTGGGCATATCGTCAGAAATGCGAAGCCGGAGACGGGGTTTCTGTAAATGGATAATTATTGTATTTATATCCTGAAATGGTAGAATGCCTTAAATACAGGGTTGATAATGATTATTACCCTGAAGGAAGATATGAATGAAAATCAGCCAGAAACTGTCAATTATCATTTTTCTGATTGTGTTCTTCGGAATGAGTGCTCTTTTCTACGGAAGCTACATCAAGCAGAAAAATGACTGGATCAACTTTGAGGTCTCCAAAGCGAGAGCTCTTGTGCTTGAAGCCGAAGCAGTGAGAGAGGCTATAGCTGATGCCGGAAGAGCCGGTGTTTATGACTATGAAACTGCGCGGAGCAGCGTGGACAAGTTTCTTCACACTGTGCCTATCGCAGTGGCGATGAATGTTCTCAAAGCAAAGGCGGACGAAATAGGCGTTAAGATGAAGGTTCCCAAGGTTTCACCCCGAAATCCGGTTAACGAGCCCGATAAAACCGACCTCGAAGTTCTTGATATGTTTACCCGCAACGATAAAGGAACGGGCAGCACTCCGGAGCATTTCATAATAGATAAGGAACTGGACGCTATCCGTTATTACAAGGCAGTGCGTCTCACCAAGGAGTGCGAGATCTGTCACGGTGACCCTGCCACATCCATGGAACTCTGGGGCAACGATCAGGGCATTGACCCCACAGGGGTGAGGATGGAAAACTGGCGTGAAGGGGAGATCCACGGAGCCTTTGAGGTGATGATTCCTCTCTCACCCATTATATCCGGCGCACGGATGGACGCTTTCCGCAATTATCTTGCGCTGCTTGTGGTTATAGGCATACTGCTTGTGCTTGTTATCATGGTTAACAGGCTTCTGATCTTCCTTCCCCTGAAGGATGTCAACAAACGGCTTGCCACCATAGCCGCGGGTGATTTCAGTGTTAAGCTTGAAATCAGGCGGAATGACGAGATAGGCGAAGTATACACATCACTCAGCAAAACAAGCGATTCCGTGCGCGATGTTCTTTATACCGTTATGGAATCAGTCAACAACCTTGCGTCAACCTCCGCAGAGCTTTCCAGCACCTCCGAGCATATAGCCCAAGGCGCTGTAGCTCAGGCTGAAGAGGCGTCTGCTACAGCTTCCGCCGTGGAAGAGGTGAACGCCACTGTCCTTGAGGTGTCTCAGAATGCCAGAAACGTTGCCGGAAGCGCCGAAAACGCAAAGCATTCCGTTGAGGACAGCCATAAGATAGTCCGCCAGACTAAGATGATGATGGAAAAAATAGCCGAAGCAGTCATGGAAACAGAGGCTACCGTGAGGGAACTCGGCAAGTCCAGTGAGCAGATTGGGCTCATTGTTCAGGTTATTGATGAAATAGCAGACCAGACAAACCTTCTTGCTCTTAACGCCGCAATTGAAGCGGCAAGAGCAGGCGAGCACGGCAGAGGTTTTGCCGTTGTCGCCGATGAGGTGCGTAAGTTGGCAGAGAAAACAACCACCGCTACCAAGCAGATAGCGGAAATGATACAGCATATTCAGGCGGATACGGGCGGTGCGGTTGCCGGAATGCGTGAAGGCGTGGAAAAGGTCGATGCAGGCAAGCAAAAGGCTGAGGAAGCCGCCGAATCCCTTGATAAAACCCTCAGAGAGGTTGAAAACGTTTCCGGTGAGGTTACGCTTATCGCCCGCGCAACGGACGAACAGGCAGGCGCTATGGATATGATGACCAGAAGCATTGAAAACATTTCCAATGTGACAAAAGACAACTCCGTAGCCGCATCCGAGTCTGCGGAGGCAGTTGAGCAGTTGAGCAGGCTTGCGGCAGATTTGCAGGCGCTGATAGCCAGATTTAAGCTGTAAAATGAAAGGGGAGCGAAGGCTCCCTCTGATTCAAAGTCTTTGTTGTGCTTATGCTGTGTCACTGCGGGGAGCGCAGCGACGTGGCAGTCTCTGAATATATAGAGAGTCCCAAGGATGGGACTGCGCCGTGCGAAGCGAAGGCGGGTTCATCCCGCCGCGAGCGTGTACATCAAACTGACAGGATGTGCAGTTTGATGTTATTGAATGAGAGATTGCTTCACCTTTTCAGGGTTCGCAATGACGCAAAACAGTCCCAAGGACAGGGACTGCGCCGTGCGAAGCGAAGGCGGGTTCATCCCGCCGCGAGCGTGTACATCAAACTGACAGGATGTACAGTTTGATGTTATTGAATGAGAGATTGCTTCACCCTTTCAGGGTTCGCAATGACGCAAAACAGTCCCAAGGATGGGACTGCGCCGTGCGAAGCGAAGGCGGGTTCATCCCGCCGCGAGCGTGTACATCAAACTGACAGGATGTGCAGTTTGATGTTATTGAATGAGAGATTGCTTCACCCTTTCAGGGTTCGCAATGACGCAAAACAGTCCCAAGGACAGGGACTGCGCCGTGCGAAGCGAAGGCGGGTTCATCCCGCCGCGAGCGTGTACATCAAACTGACAGGATGTACAGTTTGATGTTATTGAATGAGAGATTGCTTAGTCCCCGCTTATTCCGTATAAGTAACGGCTTCTCCTTTATTCAGAAAAATACCTGCCCAGTTGTTTATGCTGTCCATGATTCCGGAAAGCTCCTGTCCCTGCTCCGTAAGTGAATATTCCACAGCGGGCGGAACGGTGGGGAAAACCGTACGGCTGATCAGTCCGCCGTTCTCCAACGCCCTGAGATTATCCGCCAGAACCTTAGAGCTCACTCCTGCAAGCTCCTTTTTAAGCTCTGAAAACCGTTTAGGGCTGCCGCTGAGACTGAGGATTATACCTGTCCTCCACTTGCCTTTTATGATCTCGGCAAAGCAGTTGAAGGGGCATTCAAATTCCTTGAAGTTAAACACAAACATTCATCGTACCTCTGTGCGCTTATATAAAAATTATGACCGCAAACAGACCGAAGTCAACACTCAATACAAAAGTAACCTTAAGGTAACCTGATAATAAAATAGTGCCGTCTTACATTCCTGACGCATCGTGCGTATATTAGCAGAAAAGAGCAGGAGGATATTATGAAAATAGCGGTAATAGGCGCAGCAGGGAAAGCCGGATCAAAAATAGCGGCTGAGGCAAAAGCCAGAGGACACGCGGTTACGGCGGTTGTCCGCAATAGGGCTAAGCTTGCGGACAAATCACTGAATGTAATAGAAAAAGACCTTTTCAAGCTCACAGCGGAGGAACTCGGCGGTTTTGACGCTGTGGTTAATGCCTTTGCGGATTTCACTGCGGAGGAGAACCTGTTTCTTAAATCTGCCGAGCATCTTGTCGGAGAGACAAAAAAAAGCGGCAAACAGCCGTACCTTTTCTTTGTGGGCGGCGCAGGCACTCTCATGGTAGACGGTAAAGAGATTTACACTCTTCCCGATTTCCCGGCGGCTTATTACCCTGTGGCGTCAAAAATGGCGAAGGCTATTGAATACCTTCAGACAGTCAGTGATGTTAACTGGATTTTCCTCAGCCCCTCTGCGGAGTTTATAGACGGAGAGAAAAAAGGCGCTTTCAGGATCGGCGGTGATGAGCTTCTGGTGGATAAAGACGGCAACAGCAGCATCACCACAGGTGATTACGCAACGGCAGTTCTGGATGAGCTGGAAGCTCCCAAACACATCAGAAAACGCTTCACCGTGGGTTATTGAATAAGTGCAGGGCAGGCTGATCAGCCTGCCTCCGCTATTCCGGTACGCAGATTTTTCCGTCTGCCGCCGCTGTTATTGTCTTATAGATAACCGTAAGCACAACTGCGACAGTCATAGTCAGGAAAATAACAGCCAGCCCTTTAAAGAAGACATAACCGGTAATTTTGTACATAAGCAGGGTTGAGATAGTGAGCGCGTCCATGGGGAAGGTGTATGCCCACCATGAAACAAAAAACGGAACCTTCCTGAACTGGCGGAACATGCTGAACAGCATGAACGCCGTGAACAGTCCGAAGTAGTAGAGCACACGGGCAAAGGAATCGAGGCTTCCGGTGAGCTTCACATAGGCGAGGAAACCCACTGCCGGAGGCGCTATGAGAATGAACAGCGTGGGAAGGAACTTCGCCATAAGCTGTTCATGAAAAATGAGTCTGTAGAACACTATAGCGAACAGCACAATCCACAGTATGATCCCAACGGAGAAGAAGAACCAGCTTATCTCAATGTTCGCGTGGGTTACTCCCGCGACAGGAACGAGTATGTTTCCCACAACAGGGATGAACCATGCGGGGTTTTTGGTCTGCACCTTAAAATCGCTGAAAAACCAGATGTTAAGTATGACAAACGTAAAGCTGATGTGAACCAGCGCGCCGATGTGCCAAAGAGCGGAGGAGAGCGGCTGGTAAACGCCATCGTAGCCTATGCTTAAAAGGAGCATGGATATTGATATTGTGGGGAAGAAGTTGATTCTCACCGGATGGCGGAACTCCTCCTTTACTTCTTCGGGGTATTTATAAAGCTTAAGAATGTATACACTCAGAATGAAGAAAAACCAGACAGTCACTCCGAACAGGATGAACTGTCCCGCATATGTATGGGCGTGCATTATATGGTCAAACCTTAAGAAGGCTATGGCGAGTCCCGTAAGCCCCATCACAGTCGCAAAAAGGGTTATTGGGAAGTATCTTAATCTGCTGCCGGAAACGGCATGCACTGCTTCGGACATTTCGATCTCCATTGAAGTATATATTCGGAAAAATGAATATATGCTTTTCCTCATGGAAAGTCACTTCAATTTTTTATAATAATGAAAATAAATATGTTATTTTAGAACGGGTATAACATTTAAGTTTTGTTATTATAAGCAATTATGTGTATTATTTATCATCAATGCCCGCACAGCAGGGTCATAGGGGTTTGTCGATGCCTTTTGAGAGGCTTTCAGCTTTTTCTGGAGAAATTTTTTACGAAACCGACCTTTTGAGGAGAATCATAAAGGTTTCCGGCGGAACGGAGCGTGTTTTAGAGTACTCCGCCGAGGAACTTACAGGCAGAACCATTGACAGCTTCTATAAATACCCTTCCGTCAGAAACGCTGTGGAGGATTCGATCTTAAGGGAAGGTCTCGCAGAGGACATTTCCGTAACTCTTGTCACACGAAACGGTGAGGAAGTGAATGCCACGGAAAGTATTTTTATAATACGGGACGCGGTGGGCAAGGCATCCGGCTTTGAAGGCATAATCCGCAGGGTCAACTGTCCCGACTACACATCGTTTTCCGGCGGAAGCGGCTACCAGAAGGTGCTGCAAAATGTCATAGACAGTCTTCCGGCGGCGGTATGCTGGAAAGACAGGGATCTTCGCTACACAGGGTGCAACCGCAGCTTTCTTGATCTTGCCGGAGCACACAGTGACGAAGTTTTAATCGGCAGGACGGACGAACAGCTCTTCACTGACGAGGAGTTTGACCGCTTCTCCAAGGGAGACAGGGAAATAGCCGCGGGCAGATGCTCCAGCTACAACTATGTTGAAACGGTTTACATAAAAACCACGGGCGAGTTCCGCTGGTTTGACATAACAAAAACAGCGGTGAGGAACGAGCGCGGACAGTTTGCCGGCGTGGTTTCCATTCATGACGATATAACAACATGGGTCAATGCCGAATTGGGCATACAGAACAGGCTGTGGTTTGAGCAGCAGATAATGGAGATCTCCGCCGGATTCATAAACCTCTCAGCAGAAGAGGTGGATTCGGGGATCAACAGCGCGCTGGAGAAGATAGGAACATTTGTGGACGCCGAGCGCTGCTGCGTTTTCAGTATGGACAGGGACAGCATGAGGGCGTCTGTCACCCATGAATGGACTGCGGCCGGTGTGCCCAGCCTGATGAAGAGAATGAAGTCTGTTTCTCTGCTTGAAATGGAACTTCTTATGGAAAAGCTTGCAGGCAGGGAGATAATTAATATAACATCTCTCAGCGGCTACAGAAAATGCTCCGAATACGAACGGGAATATCTGAACGCTCTCGGGGTTAAGTCGCTTATTATAGTACCTATGATTAAAGAGGGTAAATCCACAGGCTTCATGACTTTTTCATCCCTTGAAAAAGAGCGTGACTGGGATGACGACATAGTTTCCCTGCTCACCATCGTAAGCGAAATCCTCGTGAATGTGCTGGACAGAAAATACATGCAGGAAGAGCTGATGGAGCTTTATGCGCTGATGGAGGAAAAGGTCAGGCATGAAGTGGAAAGAAGTATGGAGCACAAAAAGCTGCTCATCCAGCAGTCGAAGCTTGCCGCTATGGGCGAGATGCTCGGCAACATAGCCCACCAGTGGCGCCAGCCTCTGAATGCGCTGAATCTGTCTTTTTTTGAGCTGAAATATATAAAGGACTCCGGCGAGCTTACCGATGACAAGCTTAAGGACATTCTGGACAGGGTGAACGCTCTCATCCAGCAGATGTCCGCCACTGTGGACGATTTCCGCAACTTCTTCAAGGAGAATAAGGAACAGGCGGAGTTTCTCCTCTCCGACTGTGTGAGAAAGGCGCTTTATCTTGTGCAGGCTTTCTTTGAGGAGCACAGGATAGATGTCGAGCTCCGGATTGACAGCGAACTCATGGTGAGCGGCTACCCGGGTGAGCTTGCGCAGGTGTTTCTCAATATTCTGAACAACGCCAAAGACGCGTTGACAGAGAAAAACGTAGCCGAACCGCAGGTTATTGTCCGTGTTTATTATGAAAACGGAAAAGCCGTGGCGGAGATAGAGGACAATGCCGGAGGGGTGAATGAGGGGCTTCAGGAGAGGATATTCGAGCCTTATTTCACTACCAAACCCGAAGGAAAGGGCACTGGCATAGGGCTGTATATGTCTAAAATGATAGTGGAAAACAGCATGCCCGGACAGCTTTCCGTCCGGAACACTGACAAGGGGGCATGTTTCCGCATCGAACTGCCCAGCATCCAGCAGTAGAATAAACCGACGAAAGGTAAAAAATGGCAGACACCATACTTATTTGCTCTGAAAGAAAGATTCTTAATTATTACAGCTCCATGCTTGAGATACTCGGGGTTGAGCATGAGGCATTCTCGTTTTTTACCCGCGGCTTCCGCAGACTTCTGGAAACGCGCGGCTTCCGCAATGTGTTCATTGTTCTGCTTGATAAAAACGAGTTTGTAAGCTTTTCCAAGCTTCAGGATCATATCAAAGACTCCACCCAGAGCATCTACATGATCCTTGCGGATAAAGAGCTTGATAAGTATTTCATGCACAAAAGCTATGAGATAATCTACCATAATCAGGTGATGCGTCCGTTTGAACAGATACTCGTCGCCGGCAAGGTGTGCAGACCCCTTGAGGCGGCCGCTTCGCAGAAGAGCAAGGAAGGTATTTTCGACTACATCAAAAAGGTTCTCAGCAAGGGTGACGTTATTCTGCCCATGAAAAAGGATATAGCCTTTCAGATGCTTCCTATTCTTGAATCGGACGATGTGACTATTCAGGAAATAGCAGTAATGTCCAGAACTGATCCGGGCATACACGCAGGGCTTATCAAACTTGCCAACTCCGTGCACTACAGCGGTCTTTTTACTGATATTAAGGATATTGAGAGCGCCATAGTGCGCATAGGCACAATGAATATAAAAATGTTCCTTATCAATTATATAAACGTTGCGCTGGCTTCCAATAAGGAGCTTATGTTTCATAATGAGATAAGCGAAGCGGTGGAAGAAAGCATAAGGGTGGGGTGCATTGCCCATGTTCTGGCGGATGTCCTTAAATTCTCAGGTAAAAAAATTGTTTTCTCTATCGGAATGATCCACCGCATCGGGTATATATTCCTTCTTGCTGTTCTGTCTGACTATTTGGAAGGAGAAACCATCGACGCCAAGGACAGCGAGAACTACAAGCGTCTGGCAGACCACAACTCGGTGAACGCAGGAATCGCTCTGCTTGTGAAGTGGAAGTTTAAGCCTGAGTTCTACATGCCTGTGCAGTTTCAGGACGAGCCCTTTAAATGCAAGTTTCAGAATGAAGCTAAGATACTGAAGATGTCCAAGATTCTCTATACCTATTTCCGCATTGCCGAGCCTGACATTGCCGCCACTTACCTTATGAAAAACCGGATAAACCTTACCAAAAGCCAGCTCGAAAAAATAAGAGACGGTTCCGATGAGTTTTACTTACAGACAAAAATGATATTTAACTGATTTTTTTTAAGCCTTCCTTATAATTGTTAATCCGTGCTTATCTTTCCCTCTTAAAACAAACAGTATAGTTTTGAGCTTTTTCAAATATCTGATAATAAATGCTAAAAATGAATTGTAATAAATGTGACAATGGTTTTGCGTTTTCAAATAATTTTTAAATTGTTTTTAAGAATTATTTTAATATCTCTTTTCATGCTTTAACCTTTGTTTCTAATTATTGACTTATCATTTGTATCATATTATAAGTTCATATGGCGGTAAAACACAAAGGGGAGATTTACCGTATTTCCGAAGCGGATCTCAGATCCGCAGCGACAAATTCAGACGCAGTTGATTAAGGGCAGCGGTTTATTTCAGAAAGCCCCGAAAGAAAAGGAAAGCTTCTCTCCGTAAAGTTTTATTCCGAAAGCGGTCTCAGTGTCCCACAGGTCATACGCTGTTTCGGCAGTCCGCCTTGTTGTTTATTTTATCAGGCTTAACGGTCTTATAAACTTAGAATGCAATGTAAATTGTTTTCATACAGGAGGCAGGATATGTGCAGAATAGGCGCTATCAAATCCACGGATTATGTTCATCCGTCAAAAGCCCTGCTCCTTATGCGTTCCCAGCAGAAGGGGCACGATAACTCAGGTTTCGCAATGGTTATGCAGGACTTGGGCGGCAGGTTCGCAGACTATAAGGATCTTCCCATTCTCTCCATGGCATGTACGGATAAGGGCATGGCGACTGCGGAGGATATTCTTCATAAAGAAGGCTTTGTAAGGGTTATGCAGTGGTCGCCGGAGATCAACTTCCGTGACGAGCTGAATATAGAGCCCATGCCCAATTATGTTTTTCAGGTGTTTCAATACCCCAGAAGCTTCAAGTACGCTCCTCAGGAGGAGAAGGAAGAGCTTCTGGTGGATATGAGGCTGAAGCTGAGAAATGTTCTTGAGGAGAATGACGACGGTTATGTGTATTCCTTCTGGCCGGATGTGATAACCCTCAAGGAGATAGGCGATCCGCAGGATATAGGAACCTATTTCGGACTCTGGAAAGAGGACAGGGATTTCACCGCAAAGGTGATTACCGCTCAGTGCCGCCAGAACACAAATTACGATATAGTGCGCTACGCGGCGCATCCCTTCTTTCTTCAGGGGTACACTGCGCTTGCCAACGGCGAAAACACCTTTTATGAAAAAAACAAAAACTTCCAGAACGGGCTCTACAAAGGCTATATAGGCTTTGAGTCCGATTCGCAGTGCTTTCTCTATACACTCCACTACATCCATAAAATACTCAAATGGCCTCTGGAATATTACAAGCACGCCATAACACCGCTTCCCTTTGAGGAAATGGCGAAAAGAGAGGACGGAGAGGCGCTTAAATTTATCCGCTCTTCCCTCTCAAACCTTGAGATAAACGGGCCCAACACCATAATTGGCGTTCTGCCGGACGGCACTCTGTTCAACACCTGTGATGCCAAGAAGCTCCGCCCGACGGTCATAGGCAGGCACAACGGCACAGTTGTCATGACCTCAGAGGTCTCAGGCATAAACGAGGTTCTTCCCGGCAGAAACTGGGAAGAGGATATATACACCAGCGAAAGAGAGACAGTTGTTATCACCAACAACCTTGAGGTGCAGAGATGGCAACAATGAGAGTGAACGAAATATCAAGGGACGACCTTGACTGGCAGATAAATTATTCCACCGAAAGATGCACTATGTGCGGAAGCTGTGTCGCCGCCTGTCCTTTTGAGGCTATAGAAGCCGGAATGGAAAAGCGCAGAAAGGTAGTGAGCGATTATCTTACTCCTGAGCCAAAGGTGGAGTTTAAGGCTGTACCTGTTATAAAACAGAAGGTGGATGTATATAAGTTCTGCCGCGGCTGCGGCGTATGCGAAAGGGTATGCCCGAACACTGCCATCAAGCCCGTGCGCAATGAGGACTCCAGATTCACCATAAAATACAGAAGCATCCTTGCCGACCCCTACAAAAGAGGCGGCAGGGCGAATCTTTCAACCGGTGTACGCACTCTGGACAAAATAAGAGTCGGGCGCATCAGCCAGATGACAGACCCCTCACTGGACGCCTCCAGACACACCTTCGACATGCTCGCCCCCTTCGGCAGGATTCTTCCGGCGGACCAGATTCCCTTTGTGCTGGAAAACGGCAAGCTGAAAATAGATTCAGGCGTGCTCCCGCCGATGAACTGGATATACCCTGTCATAATAGGTGACATGTCAATAGGCGCTCTCTCATGGAGAATGTGGGAGGCTATGGCGATCGCCACGGCTTATCTCAATGAGGAATGCGGGCTTCCCGTGCGCATGTGCAGCGGCGAGGGCGGCGTTCCCATCAGGCTCCTGAAATCAAAATTCCTTAAGTATACAATACTCCAGATAGCTTCCGGTCACTTCGGCTGGAACAGGATCATAAATACAATGCCCTATATGCAGGAGCTTCCCGGCGGTGTGCTGATCAAGATAGGTCAGGGCGCGAAACCCGGTGACGGCGGTCTGCTTCAGGCTAAGAAGGTGGCGAGCCACATTCAGGAGATCAGAGGCGTTCCGAAAACCGACCTCCTCAGCCCTCCTAACCATCAGGGGCTTTACTCCATAGAGGAGAGCGTGCAGAAGATGTTCCTCACGTTCAACTCTGCGTTCAAGTTCAAAGTTCCGGTGGCGATTAAGGTTGCCGCAAGCTCCACCAGCGTATCGGTTTACAACAACCTCCTCCGTGACCCGTACAACATTGTGGGCGGCTTCTTCCTTGACGGCATACTCGGCGGAACGGGAGCGGCTAATGAGGTTTCACTGGATCACACGGGGCATCCCATCGTTTCCAAGCTCCGTGACTGCTACCTTGCGGCGACGCATCAGGGCAAGCAGTCCCAGATACCTCTCTGGGGCGCGGGCGGACTGGGGCAGACGGGCAACCTCGCCGCGGATGCCTTCAAGATGATAGCTCTCGGCGCCAACGGTGTTTTCACAGGGAAGCTAATGCTTCAGCTTGCGGGCTGTGTGGGCAATGACCACGGCAAATGCAACGCCTGCAACACGGGTCTCTGTCCTGTTGGGATAACAACGCAGAACCCGACACTTGTAAAAAGACTGGATATAGACAGAGTCGCCGAAAACATTGTCAACTATTTCCTCTCAGTTGACAGTGAGCTCAAAAAGCTTCTTGCTCCCATCGGCAACAGCTCACTCCCTGTAGGCAGGTCAGACTGCCTGATCAGCGAGGACAAGGCTGTGGCGGACAGACTTAAAATTCAGTACGCATGCTAGAGGGGGTGGCAAAATGAGCGGAAAGGCGCATATCAGCGGAGTAAAAAACGATAAAAGGATCTCTACTCAGAACCTTCTTAAAGAAATATACAGCGGGCTTGATTCAGGCATCCGTGAATTTGACGTGGACGCCTCAGGTCAGCATAATATCGGCGGCGCTCTATGGGCGGAAAACGGCGAACACCTCACATTCAGGGTGAAAAACCCCGGTCAGAGGGCGGGTTCTATGGGGATGCCCGGAACAACCGTAGTCATTGAAGGCTCTGCCCCCGCTGACGTGGGCTGGCTTAACGCCGGAGCTGAGATAATTCTCAAAGGCGACGGCGGCGACACCACGGCGCACTGCGCGGCATCCGGCAAAATATACGTTGCGGGCAAAACCGGAACACGCTCCGGCGCACTCATGAAATACGACCCGAGATATACCGCGCCTGAGTTCTGGGTGCTGAAAAGGGTGGGCTCATTCAGCTTCGAGTTCATGGGCGGCGGCTATGCCATAGTCTGCGGACACGGTGTTTCAGAAGGAGAATCTGTCCTCGGCGACAGAAGCTGTGTCGGCATGGTTGGCGGAACAGTTTATGTGAGAGGGTTTGTCAGCGGTCTGTCTGATGAAGTATGGATGCTGGAACTGGATGACGCCGATAGGGAATTTCTCAGGGAAGGTCTCGGTGTCTTCCTCGGTAAAATAGATAAGCAGGAGCTTTACAGCGAGCTTTCCGACATGGCGCAGTGGCACAAAATCGTTGCTAAAACACATGAGGAAAGACACGAAGTCAGATATATGTCAGCAAGAGACTTCCGCCTGAAAAAATGGGTGGAAGGAGGAATCTTCGGCGATCTGGTTCAGGAAGATTTCAAGGTAACAGACTATGTGGAGACGGGAGCAAACAGGCTGCGCATTCCCGAGTGGCGCAACGCTAAATACTCCGCACCGTGTGAATATAACTGCCCCGTGTTCATCCCCACTCAGAAGAGGATAGCTCTTCTTCGTCAGGGCAAGGTGAAAGAGGCGCTGGAGCTTGTGCTTGAGCACAGCCCGTTCCCCGCGTCCGTTTGCGGTCAGGTCTGCCCGAACCTTTGTCAGGACGAATGCAGCAGGCTTCATGTGGATGTGCCTGTAAAAATAAAGGAAATGGGCATGCTCAGCAGGGATGTCACACTTCCCGCCGCTGCGGCCGATAACGGCTGCAAGGTGGCGGTGATAGGTGCGGGCGCTGCGGGTCTTACCGCTGGCTTCCACCTGAAAAGGATGGGCTATGCAGTTGATATTCTTGAGGCGGACAGCGTAATCGGCGGTAAGCTGATGCAGGTTATCCCCGAAGACAGGCTGGCGAGAGATGTTCTTAAAGCCGAAATAAAAAGAATACTGGACACAGGTGTGAACGTGAAAACAGACACCCGTGTTGATAAGGATATGTTCGCTGATCTCTGCGGAAAATACGATGCCGTTGTGGTTGCCGTGGGTGCTCACAATCCCGTGGTTATCCCGTTTGAAGGGCACGAAAGGCTTGTCAAGGGTCTTGATTTCCTCAAAAAAATCAACAGGGGCGAAAAACCGGCAGTGGGTAAAAAGGTTGTGGTGATAGGCGCAGGCAACGCCGCTATGGACGTTGTCATAGGAGCTTATCAGATGGGTGCGGAGGAAGTCACCGCTGTTGATATTCAGAGACCCGCAGCCTTTGAAAAGGAAATAGAACACGCCGAAAAACTCGGAGCGAAAATACTTTTCCCCAAATTTACCGATAAGGTGACCGACAAAGGCATACACTTTAAGGACGGCTCATTCATAGAGGCGGATACGGTTATAATCTCCATCGGCGACAGACCGGATGTCTCCTTTCTCGGCAGGGAATACCTCAACGAGAGGGGCATGACGCTGGTGAACGATTTCATGCAGTCTCCAGCGAATGAGAAGGTTTTCGTCACGGGAGACACGATAAAGCAGGGTCTCTTCACCCACGCTCTCGGCGATGGGCGCAAGGCTGCGATCAACATAGACAGGCTGCTCAAGGGCAGACCTCTGGATGCCTTCAAAAAGGCGCCTATGATTCCGCAGGACAAGGTTAAGGATGAGTTCTATCACCCGATGAATTCCACACGCCTTGAGGAGATGCCGGCAGAGGACGAAACCAAGCGCTGCATGAGCTGCGGCTTCTGCCGTGACTGCGGTTTCTGCCTTGACATATGTCCTCAGCAGGCGATAACAAGAACTGAGGCGGACGACAAATTTGAATATGTTTCCAGCGCCTCAAAGTGTATCGGCTGCGGCATCTGTGCAGGAGTATGCCCCTGCGGCGTATGGACTATGACGGACAACTTAATCAAATTTATGGAAAGCTAGATATAAACAGCCCTAAGGACGGCATTTATGCGTCATCCTCAGCGTATGCGGAAATCAGTACATTCTGTCTGATTTATATCGGCAGAAAAGAGGAAGCCGTTTGAGGCTTCCTCTGTCAGTTTTCGGTTTACCTAATTCCGTCTTTTTCTCAGAACGATACGTACATTAAGTACATATCGCCTGATCCGTCCCATGTTATAATGTCGACAAAATCATTCGGAGAAGCGGGGGGATTCAGTTCTGCCATCTGTGCAGTCCCGCCGTTTATTTCAATGAGATATGGCTGATAGATACTGCCGTTGTAATAAGTTCCTCCGACGTAAATTTTACCGTCTGCGCTGACATTTATACTGGATGTGTATGCCTCATCGGTTCCGGTAATTTCATCGGGCTGAGTCAGCAGTGAAAGTGTGCCGCCGCTCAATTCCGCAATGAATATTTTATCGTTGCTGCCGTCATAACAATCTCCTGTGACATAAACCTTTCCATTTTTGCCGACTGCCACCGAGTAAACTACGGAAGATTCCGCTCCGGCGATCTCGTCGTGCAGATCAAAGACAGTAACAGCTCCGCCGTTTATTTCCATAAGAAATGCTCTTGTGGTGTTGCTGCTGTCCCGATAATAGCCTGCGGCGTAGATTTTGCCGTCTGTACCCGCTACAATGACATTAACACGGGAAAAGGTTGCTCCAGTGAACTCGCTGTGCAGATCAGTGACTGTAACAGTTCCGTTATCAATTTCGGCAATAAACGCTTTATTGCTGCCGTCATCATATTGCCCTGCGGTATAAATTTTGCCGTCGCTGTCCAGCGTGACGGAGTGGGCGGCGGATGTTGCGGCTCCCGTGATTTCGCTGTGAATATCAATGATCGCGGCAGTGCTGCCGTCTATTTCCGCAACGAATGCCTTAGTATCGTAGCTGCTGTCATAGTAATATGCTGCGGCGTAGACTCTTCCATCATCTCCAACTGCCAAAGAGCGGATATAAATGTCCGTTGCGTCTGTCAACTGCCCGCTGAAGTCTATTAATTCGGTTTCACTTCCGCTTTTCCTGATAATTGCGGCTTTAGCACTCGATGTGCTGTAATCAGAGTATCCTATTCCCATATAAACCGTGCCGTTATCTGCCACAGCCATGGTATACGCATAGGTGTTCGCAAGTGCGTTATCCGGAACTTCCAGCGCAACAGACGCCGGAGTGCCGCTGCTTACTTCAAGAAGGTATGCAGTACTGCTGAAGTTGTCATGATGGTACCCCGCTATATGAACCTTGCCGCTGCTGTCTGCTGCTGCGGCATTGGCATGTGAATATGCTGCTCCTGTGAATAAGCTGTGTATGTCGGTGAATGCCGCGGTTCCTCCGGTGACAGTAACCAGAGCCGCCTGATTTCCGCCGCTGTTATCGATTGCCGCATAAACTGTTCCGTCATTGCCGACAGCGACTGAGTTTCCGCTGGAAATACCTGAACCCGTGATAGCGGCTGGGAGGATTATCATTGAAACCGTATCGCTGCTGTTTATTTCCGCGAGGAATGCCGTTGCCGTTGAATCGCTTCCGGTCAGATAAATCTTACCATTTCCGGCTGTCATGGCGTTGATGGTCGTTAAACCGGCAAGCTCCGCAGGAAGAGTGAGCTGTGAAAAGGCGCCTCCGTTTCTTTTCAGAAGAAAAGCCTTGTTGCTGCCGTCGTCATAGCCTCCCGCCATATAGACACTGCCGTCTGAAGCGACTGTCACAGCGTATCCCCGAGAGGTCAGCGCGCCGGATAATTCATCATGAATGTTGAGGAGTGTGGTGCTGTTTCCGTCTATTTCAACAAGAAACGCACGGGGGTCAAACATATTGACATAATATGTTCCTGCGGCGTACACCTTTCCGTCAGCACCGGCAACAACAGAACGAACGCTGGACTGCCCCGATTCCGAGATTTCTGTCGGCAGATCAAAAAATGTGATTTCAACGCCTTTTATTTCAATGAGAAGCGCCCTGTTGCCGCTTGTTCCCGTTATATACACCTTGTCTTCAGAGGCGGCAACCGAAAGGAGGTAAAGAGAATTGACATTGTGTTCAGCCAGAGCCGCCTCGATGTTTGTATCAAGCACTCCGTTGACCCACAGAGCGCCTTCCCCGACGGCGTACACATCTTCGCCGGATGTCGCCAAGCTGTTTATTTTGCCGTAATTATTCGAGTTGTACATTAACATTTCTGATACGTTATCTGTCCTGAAGCGGATACCCGCGTAGGTGGTGTCAAAAGCATACACCGAAGTCTCATCGCCTGCTCCCGGATCATTGTTTGACCCGCCTGATGATCCGTTGCAGCCGAACACAGACAGTGATAAAATAAATACAAATACCAATAACAGTTTTTTTCTCATTCCCTGCTCTCCTTACAAATCAGTTTTATTGACTTCAAAGTTTTTACGCACTATTGGTAAAAAATAACTAAGCATTTGCTGAGTTGATGATTTTTTAATATCGTCCGAATTGTGTATGCAGCCGGCATTACCGACAAATTTAGGATTCAATAATGAAAAGTATAATCACTATTAAATTCTACTTCCTGCCGTGTGTGTGATCAAGAGAAAGTGGTAACCTCTCTTACGAAAACAGAGCTTTTGCGATTTAACTTTTTTCTGACATTTCCGTAATCAGAACCTCACAAAAATAAACTTTTATATACCTGACCTAAGAAGTCATCTCACTCGGAGGTAGGAAATGAAAAAAACTATGAAGCTTATCGCAATTGCCCTTCTTATGACGGCACTTACTGCGGGTTTCGCATTCGCACGCGACCAGATCAGAATTGTCGGCTCTTCAACAGTGTTCCCTTTTTCCAGCTATGTTGCTGAAGAATTCGGCGCAACAACAAAAAGCCCCACTCCCGTTGTTGAATCAGTAGGTTCCGGCGGCGGACACAAGCTTTTTGCCGCAGGCGTAGGTCTTGATACTGCTGATATTACAAACTCTTCTCGCAGAATCAAAAAAAGCGAGCTTGAAGCAGATCTCAAGGCAGGTATAACACAGGTAATCGAAATAAAAATCGGTTATGACGGCATAGCAATAGCTCACAACAAGAGCGGAGCTGATTTCAGCCTTACACTCGCTCAGCTTGCGCTCGCAGTTGCTGAGGAAGTGCCTGTAAACGGTCAGCTTGTAAAAAACCCCTACAAAAAATGGTCTGATATAGATAAAAGTCTTCCCAACGCAGACATTCTTGTTTACGGTCCTCCCACATCCTCAGGCACTCGTGACGCCTTTGAAGAGCTTGTTATGGAAGGCGCTACAGGCAAAATCAAAGAATACGGCAAGCCCTACAAAAAAATCCGTCAGGACGGCGTTTATGTTCCCTCAGGCGAGAACGATAACCTTATAGTTCAGAGACTCGTTAAAGACAAAAACGCAATCGGTATCTTCGGCTACAGCTTCCTTCAGGAAAACGCCGACAGAATTAAAGGCGTGGCAGTCAACGGTGTTCTCCCTTCTCCTGAGAACGTTCTTAACAGCAGCTACCCCATATCAAGAAGCCTTTTCTTCTATGTTAAAGGCGATCACCTCGGCAAGGTAAAAGGCATGGAGCAGTATGTTGATCTTTTCCTTTCTGAGAAAATGATAGGCGAAGGCGGTTTCCTTACAGAAATCGGACTCATTCCTCTTTCTAAAACAGAAAGAGAAAAAGTCAGAGCAGACTGGAAAGCCCGCAAGGCTCTTTCTCTCAACGACGTGAAATAAGACATAGCATAAATAACAAGCAGAACGGATCGGATAGCTTTCCGATCCGTTTTGTTGTGTAAAAACATAAACTACATCGGAGCGCATTGCTGATGCTGATTACAATAATCATAATACTGGCGGTGCTGTCTGGACTGTCTTTCGCATACGGAGCTCACAGGGCAAAAGTATGGGAGGATTCAAAGCAGCGGCTAAGCTCAAGACCCGGTCACTACGCATGGTATGCGGTGATAAAGTTCACCGTTCCTTCATGGCTGCTTCTTTTCGCAGCGCTTTTGCTGAAAACCACTAAAATAGCGGTTATTTCGCCCGCCGTGGTTCTCGCCTGTTCCGCCCTGCTTGTTATTGCGGGATTCATCATCTCCTCCAAAAAGTTTTCGCCTCTTTTAAATGCCAGAGTGATAGTTGAGAAGCATATCAGATACCTGCTGATAGCCGCATCTCTTGTATCTATTCTCACTACAGTCGGCATTGTGTTTTCTATTCTTTTTGAGGCAATTATTTTCTTCAAACATGTGAACGTAATAGACTTCCTTACCGGAACCTCATGGAACCCTGACACGGCTTTCCTTGAAGGCGCCGGCAGAGAGTCTGAGCACGCAGCCAAGCCGGAGTTCGGTTCCGCGCCTATATTCGCCGGAACATTCATGATAACTCTTATCTCGCTTTCCGTTTCCGTCCCTGTGGGGCTGTTTGCGGCGATTTTCCTTTCGGAATACGCGTCAAACAATTTCAGAAAGGTTTTCAAACCCGTGCTGGAAATCCTCGCAGGTATACCTACGGTTGTTTACGGCTTCTTCGCCGCACTTACCGTGAGCCCTCTGGTTGTTAAGGTTGCCGGCTTCTTCGGTCTTCAGGCCGATTACACAAACGCTCTCGCTCCGGGTCTTGTGATGGGGATCATGATTATTCCCTTCATATCTTCCCTCTCCGATGACGTTATAAACGCCGTTCCCCAGAGTCTGAGAGAGGGCGGTCTCGCTCTCGGTACAACCAAATCCGAGACGATAAAACAGATTATTCTCCCCGCGGCGATGCCCGGGATAGTTTCCGCCATACTTCTTGCAGTTTCCCGCGCAGTGGGCGAAACGATGATTGTGGTGATGGCGGCGGGGCTTCGTCCTAACCTCACATGGAACCCTCTTGAAGGCATGACGACCGTTACGGTGCAGATAGTTGACGCACTCACGGGAGATCAGGCATTTGACAGCCTTGCGACTCTGTCGGCGTTCGGTCTGGGACTTGTGCTTCTGATATTCACATTTATCATCAACCTTGTCTCCACGTACATAGTACGCAGATACCGCAAGATTTACGAGTAAGGGGGGCGGGCTAATGGCTTATTTAAACGAACACGATAAGAAACTTAAGAAAAGATACGCTGCGGAAAAACGCTTTCAGCTTTACGGCAAGGCGGCGCTTCTGCTGGCGGTCGCTTTTCTTGTTTTCTTCTTTTATGATATGATAAAAACAGGCTATACGGCTTTCTCTCAGACTGAGATAAAAGCCGAAGTCACTTTCAATGAAGAGACTCTCCAGATGCCCAACAGGGCAGTCTCAAAGGCCGACAGGGATGTTCTTTCCAGAGGCTTTCTCCGCATTCTGCCTCAGGTAGTTGAGGAGCATCCTGAATATATGAACACCACACAAACTCTCTGGGTAGTTGCCAAGGGTGATGTTGACCAGTATATGAAAAACAAACCCAACAGGCTTAATGACAGAGAGATCGAGTACATAAGCAATCTCAGGGGTGCGGATAAGATACGCCTTGCGTTCAACACAGGCTTTTTTACCACCGGAGATTCCAAGATGCCTGAAATAGCGGGGATATACGCCGCTATGATGGGAACTATTCTGGTTCTTGTGGTTACCATGCTGCTCAGTGTCCCTCTGGGGGTTATGACCGCTATTTATCTTGAGGAGTTTGCGCCGGACAATAAATTCACCCAGCTTATTGAGGTGAATATCAACAACCTCGCCGCAATCCCCTCAATTATATTCGGTCTTCTTGGGCTTGCCATTTTCATAAACTTCTTTAACGTGCCGCGCTCCTCCGCACTGGTAGGCGGGCTCACTCTGGCGCTTATGACACTTCCCGTTATGATAATAAGCACAAGAGCGGCTCTGAGGGCTGTTCCCGAATCCATACGTCACGGCGCTTACGGTGTAGGCGCTTCGCCTTGGCAGGTCGTGTGGCATCATGTTCTGCCCGTTTCGATGCCCGGTATACTCACCGGATGGATCATCGGTCTTGCCAGAGCAATGGGCGAGACAGCGCCGCTTCTCATAGTGGGCATGATGGCGTATATTCCAGATGTTCCCTCAGGCGTGACAAGTGCTACAACGGTTCTTCCCGCTCAGATATACACATGGTCGGCAACGAGTCTCCGCCCTTATGTTGAAAGGACAGCGGCGGGCATACTGGTGCTGCTCACTGTTCTTCTCGCGCTGAACTTTACGGCAATCTGGCTCAGAAACAAATATGAACGCAAATGGTAATTCCGGAGGTTTAAACCTATGAGTATACAGGCGGCACCCGCTGAGAAAATCAAACAGATGAAGGACCTTAAAATGAAGATGTCCGTACGTGATCTGGACTTCTATTACGGAGACTTCAACGCTCTTAAAAACGTTAATATCGATTTCCCCGAAAAGCACGTTGTGGCTATGATCGGACCCTCCGGCTGCGGAAAATCAACACTGCTGCGCTGCCTCAACCGTATGAACGACCTTGTTCCCGGCATAAGGGTGGACGGAACCATACTCCTTGACGATATTGACATATACAACAGTTCCATAGATGTTGTGGATATACGCACCAAAGTCGGTATGGTTTTTCAGAAGCCGAATCCCTTTCCCAAAAGTATATATGACAACATAGCCTATGCCCCTAAGATTCACGGAAGAGTCAGAAAAGGGCGTGACATGGATGACCTTGTGGAGAACGCTCTCAGGAGAGCCGGTCTCTGGAATGAGGTTTCCGACAGGATGGACAATATGGCAACAACCCTCTCCGGCGGTCAGCAGCAGAGGCTCTGCATAGCACGGGCAATCGCAATGGAGCCTGATGTTCTGCTTATGGACGAACCCGCTTCGGCTCTTGACCCCATTGCCACAGCTAAAATAGAGGAGCTTATCTTTGAGCTGAAAGAGAAGTTCACCATAATCATAGTTACCCACAGCATGCAGCAGGCTGCAAGGATCTCTGAATACACTTCATTCTTCTACATGGGAGAGATGGTGGAGTACAACACCACAGAGAAGATATTCACCAACCCTGACAAACAGCAGACTCAGGACTACGTAACCGGAAGATTCGGTTAAGGGAGGATGCGAGATGAACAACGCTGAAATTCAGTATATAGCCCTAAAAGATAACCTGAACAAGCTTACCGCTCTTGTGTCCGGCATCGTTGAGGATGTGAGCGTTCTGCTGAACGGGTATGACGAGGAACTTGCCCAGAAAATAGTCAGCGAAGGCAAGGCGGCGCTAAGGCTGGAAGGGGAGACAAGCAAAGTGTGCATATCCCTTCTTGGTCTGTTTGAGCCGAAAGCGAGCGACCTCCGTTATGTTATATCATCCCTCAATATAGTGGGCGAACTGGAATCAATAGCTGATTACTGCACTGATATAGCCAAGGAAGTTATGCGCGCCGGCGGACCTCTTTATGAGTTCGACATGAAAAGATTCCCTAAAATGGTGAATGAAACCGCCAATATGATCAAAGACAGCATAGGCGCGTTCTATAAATGCGATTCGCAGCTCGCTCTCCGGATTATCGAAAGGGATGACAGGGTGGACAGACTCCACAGGAAAATTCTGAAAAAAGCTGTTGAAAACATGGCAGCATTCGGCGACAGGGCGGACAAAACCGTCTCCTTCATATTCATCACCAGATGCCTTGAGAGAGCTGCTGACCATGCCGTCACCATCGCCGAACATTCGTATTACTACGCCACCGGAAAGGTTATCAAAAATGTACCGGACGGAGAAATAAAGTCCGATAAATAATCTCAGGACCATAACCCCCCGACCTTATAACCATGCGGGTATTGACGCCCGCATGGTTTAAACCGTCTCTTATCTACTTAATCACTATATAAATCTTAATTACCAAGCTTTTACATTAATTTAACATTTATCTGATAACTTCCGATCCCATTCATAACATTGTAATAACAAAAGCTGTTACGGAAGGGATATACATGAAAAAAGGGATAATCAGAAACTTAAGCCTGAAAGTGAAGATAAGCGCCATGCTTGTCTGCTCGCTTCTGCTTATTACGTTTGTTTCATCTTCGGTGCTGATTCAGAAGGGAAAAGGGGAACTTGCAAAGAGTAAGGGGCAGCAGGCGGAAATACTCAAAAAAGTCATGTCCGAGCGGTTCACTGGCTATCTCGGCTCGGTGGACAGGTTTCTGACCGGCTTTGCGAAAAACGGTTACGTAACCGAGGGCTTTTACAGCATAGCTTCTGCTTATTACAAGCTGAACAAACGCCCCTCCCTTGATCCGGAGATGATGGCTCCGGGGCTCAGAGCTTTCTTTGAGAAGACCGGAAACAGGCAGATGCTGAACTGGATGGACAGAGCTGACTTCTCAACCGATGAGGACTTCCGCCAGCTTGTACTGCAATACACAAACATAGCAGGTCTGGACGAGATGGAAACCATGCAGTTTCCGGTAGAGTTCAACTTTGTCTATTCAAATTATTACGACAGCTTCAGGCTTCTCATGGAGCCGTATCACATATATTCTATGTACATAGTGGACAGTGAGGGTGTGATAATCTTCTCTTCTGACAGGAACCACGCTTTTGCAACAAATCTTATCACAGGTGTGCACAAGGACAGCTTTCTGGGAAAAACATTCGGGAATGCTCTTTCAATGCCCGTTACCGAGACACTTTTTACCGACTTTGAACCGTCTGAAATTGACGGCGGCAGACCTGTTGCCTACATGGCTAGGCATATAAACGCTGATGATATACGAACAGGGATTGTCATTGTGACACTCAGCAGAGACACTGTAATGTCGCTTCTGCCGGAGAGAATAGATGAACACACCTATCTGCGCCTGCTGGATAAATCAGGTCTTCTGATGAACATGCCTGCCGGTGCGGACGATCCCGAAACACTGAAATTCGCCGCGCTGCCGCAAACTTCACTCACCGATGAGATAACTGACGCAGGCAGAAACGGCTATATCTTCTCCAAGGATCGTGCGGAATTTTTGGGTAAAAGCTTTGACATCGTAATCAAGATGGACAGAAGTCAGATGCTGGCGCAGATACGCAGTCTGATCGGCGGTGTTTTCTTCTACGCCGGACTGACTTTTCTTGTAATACTTGCCGTCCTGTATCTCATGTTTGACCGCATAGCCTTTAAAAGGCTGGACTTCATCGGAAAAGAGATCAATTCCATCGGCAGTGACCTTTCAAAACGCATCCCTGTTTTCTACAAGGACGAAATTGCGAACATCTCTAACCACATGAACAGTTTTCTGGAAAGACTGGATGAGCTTGTGAAAAAAATATACGAGATCTCCGTGAGGACAGAGGAGGATTTCAGTCAGTTCGACAGGAAGAAGACTGAACTCACAAAGGTTTTGGGCAGACAGGAGGGAAATCTTTCGCTCCTGCTTAAGGAAATGGATAAGGTAAAATCCGCAGGGCTTGAGATGCGCCGCAACCTTGATTTGACGAGGGAAGTTACTCAGGAGACAGAAAAACGCACCTCCGGCGGACGACAGAATATGAATGTTCTATCCGACCAGATGGAGGGTATAGGCACTTCTGTTGAGCAGCTCGGCGGTAAGCTCCTCCTTTTCGGGGAATCATCCCGAGAGGTGGGGAGCATTCTCAGTGTGATAGACGACATCACCGACCAGATAAATCTTCTCGCTCTCAATGCTGCAATAGAAGCGGCAAGGGCAGGAGAACACGGCAGAGGCTTTGCCGTGGTTGCTGATGAGGTGCGTAAGCTGGCGGAGAAAACACGCAACGCCACTAAAAATATAGGTGACATCATAGGCGGCTTTAACGCTGACATCACCGGTATCCTGAACGATATGCGCACCACTGAGGACAAGGTGGCGGAGGGTGCGGAGGTCATGGCGAAAACAAGGGAAGTATTTGAAGGGATCGTGAAATCAGGCGAATCTCTCAATACAACCTTTCTCACCATGCAGCAGACGCTTAATGAAAGGGACAGGGCAATCGGCAGTGTGAACGAAATGGTGCAGAGCTCCGGAACTATGGTCAGCCAGAGCACCGCTACAGTTAACGACCTTCTCGGTATCTTCACCGAAATGAAAGACTCCATGGATCAGCTTCATAAATCGGTTGAAGTTTTCATCAGGAAATAGCCTGAAAAGGGGGTTTTTAACAGCAATGACTTCCCTCTTTATAAAGGGGGATCGGATGGGGATTTCTTCTTTCGGGACTGTTTTGCGTCATTGCGAACCCTGAAAGAGTGAAGTGATCTCTCAGTATATTTTAGATACTGCCGCGTCGCGTCGCTCCTCGCAGTGACACGGTAATGCGTCATCCTGTCAGTTTGATGTACACGCCCGCGCCGAACACTGTTCGGCTTCACTGTACACGGCGCAGCCCCATCCTTGGGGCTGCTACAACAACATCAAACATTAAATTCTATAAAACCAAGCAGTTATTGTGTTATTGAAGAACTCAGAAACATCTTCACCAAAAATAATGCAGCACCCAGTCCAGTCGACCGCGCTTAATGTGCCAGATACCGCTGAACTTCATTACTTCCCGTATCTTCCTGCGCATTTCCGCCTTGTAGCAGTGTATTTTGCAGTCCCTGCACTTCGGCTTAGGGTCAAGGGGGCATTTCTCATTCCGTTTGAGCGCATAGGCAAGCAACTCCGCGCACTCGGGGCAAAGTTCCTTTCCGCTGCCGTGGTTTTCACGACAGAAAACGCCTATGAAACGGCGTAAAATCTTTTCGTCCTTAATTACCCGTTTTTCCTTCTTCATACCCGAATGATAGTACATTTTCAGGCAAAAGAACATTGAGCAGCGTCAATTTTTACCGAATCTCTCCGTCCGCATTTCGTTTACTGAGTTTACGTATTCTTCCCATGTCTCATTATCCAGCTCCACAGGGTTCAGCGTGCCTTTGTTCAGCATTTCAGTAACGATCTGCGGAAAGTGCTCGGCGTAGTTGCCGCTGGAATCTCTGTAAGTGATTTTGACATTTGATGTATTATCTTTTGTAACCTTTGTCTTGGCGGGTTTATCCTGCACATAAGTATACACAGCCTACAGGCAGTGTATTATTATTTATTTTGATAAATACTATCAAAATAATTTCGTTGAATCAAATAAATTTAGCATTAAGAAAGTTGCCCGGAGTAATGTAATATTTAATTCCCCATTAATCTTTTCCCCGTTTTCAAAATAGCTGCTGCCTGATATAATGCTTTTATGACAATACCGTATATTCTGGACATGATCGGAACAGTCGCCTTCGCCGTCAGCGGTGCGCTGGTGGGCGTGCGTAAAGAGATGGACTTTTACGGGGTGACTTTCCTCGCCCTTGTAACCGCTGTCGGGGGCGGAACCACCCGTGACATAATGGTGGGCAAAATCCCGCCTATCATCTTCGCAGATTACAACTATCTGATAGTTTCGGTAGTTGTTTCATTCGCAGTGTTTTTCTATCACAAGCATTTCGAAAGCAAGATGCACCTCTTCCTCACTATGGATGCTCTCGGTCTCGGCGTATTCACAGTTACGGGTGTTTCCGTGGGTCTGGCTTATGATGTGGGCTGGGCGGGCGCGGTGATGCTTGCGGTAATCACGGGAACCTTCGGCGGCATGTTCAGGGACATACTCTCAAAGGAGATACCGCTCGTGCTCCAGAAGGAGATTTACGCCAGCGCCGCCATGCTCGGCGGCATAATCTATTGCCTCTGTCATTACGCAGGAATCAACAAAAGCATAAGCTTTATACTGGTTACATCATTTGTTTTCAGTCTGAGGATGATTTCGCTCCGCAGAAAGTGGGGGCTGCCTGTTGTGAGGATCAAACAATAAATTTTATGTTATAATATCCAATGGATATGCAAATCAAATAAACAAAGGAGAGGTCATGAGTTCTGTTTACGTTTGGAAAATCGGCGGTCCTGCCGGATTCGGCATTATGACCACCGGTCCTATGTTTGCCAAAGTCCTTAAGGCGAGCGGATACCATGTGCATGGTTACCCTGAGTACCCTTCGCTGATAAGAGGCGGCTACAACTGCTATCAGATAGCGTTCGGAGACACTGAGGTCACCGCTCCCTACAAAAAGATCGATATGTACGTTGCGCTTTCCGATGAATGCTTCAACAGGGAAATGTTTGAGGAAGGCACTTATGTTATAGGCGATTTCGCCAATCTGAAAAATGCCGGAGACATTAAAGCCAAGAAAATCGATGTTCCGCTTATGGACATAGTCAAAGAGATGGACGGACCGGACATAATGAGAAACTCCGTCGCCCTCGGCGCTGCCGCTGCTCTGCTCGGTCTTGATTTTGCGCTGCTTGAGAAAAACCTTATGGCAGCCTACAAGGAAAAGGTGGCAAAAATAAACGTTGATGCGGCAAAAAAAGGCTATGAATCTGTTAAGGAGCGTTATTCCGTTGTCTGTAAACCTTCGCCGGACAAATGCGCTCCCGCTCTTTATGTTACAGGGAATGAGGCAACTTCAATCGGCGCCGTAGCAGGCGGTCTGACATTCTTCAGCACATATCCCATGACCCCCGCCTCATCCATACTTCACTACCTTGCCAAATGCACCAGAGAGCACGGACTGGTGGTTAAGCATACGGAGGACGAAATATCCGGAATAAACATGGCTGTGGGAGCATCCTTCGCAGGGGCAAGAGCCATGACAGGCACGGCGGGCGGCGGCTTCAGCCTAATGAACGAAGGTCTCGGACTGGCGGCGATCACTGAGGTTCCCATCGTACTTGCCGTTTCACAGAGACCGGGACCCGCAACGGGCATGGCGACATGGACGGAGCAGGGGGATCTCAAATATATCATCAACGCCTCTCAGGGCGAGTTTATCAGAGCTGTCTACTCCCCCGGCAGTGTGGAGGAGTGCTACAAATTTACCTTTGATGCTCTGAACCTCGCTGATAAATATCACATTCCCGTTTTTGTGCTTCTGGATAAATTCCTTTCCGAATCCCACTTCATGGCTGAAAAAATGCCTGAAACAGGTGAGGTTAACCGTGGTTATATATTTGAAGGGAATGAGGAAGAACCCATGGCATACTTCAACCGATTCACCGAAAAGAAAGACGGTGTGGGTGTGCGAGTTATCCCCGGGACTAAGGGCGGGCTATACATAGCCAGCAGTAACGAGCACACAGACGAAGGCTTCGTGAGCGATAAGGCGGACGTACGCAAAAGTCAGGTGGAAAGACGCTTCCGCAAGCTTAAGCCTCTCACTGACGATATGCCGCACCCTGAGCTTTTCGGCAAAAAGGACGCGCCGCTTACCTTCGTATGCTTCGGCTCGGTGAAGATGATGCTGCTTGAAGCCATGAAACATACCGATAAATTCAACTTTATACATTTTCCCGCCGTCATTCCCCTTAATTGGGACAAGGTTAAGAAAATGCTTGAGGGAAGAAACCTCTGTGTGATGGAAAACAACTACACAGCCCAGCTCAGAGGCATAATCGCCGAGAATACGGGCATAATAATTGAAAAAACTTTCCTTAAATACGACGGCAGACCGTTTTTCAATGAAGAGATTGTAAGCTTTGCAGAGGAGGCGGCGAAATGAAAGCACTCGATTACAACACAGGACAAAAACCCGTATGGTGTCCGGGCTGCGGTAACTTCGCCATCTGGAACAGCATAAAGAAAGCCCTTGCCGAAGCTGGTGTAGAACCGCATAGGCTCGCGCTTGTCTCTGGTATAGGCTGTTCAGGCAAAATGATAAACCATGTGCGCGCATACGGCTTCCACGGGCTCCACGGCAGAACAATGCCCGTTGCCACGGGGATAAGGCTTGCCAACCCTGATATGAAGGTTCTCGTAAACGGCGGCGACGGGGACGGCTACGGCATGGGTGTGGGACACTTCGTCCACTCTATGCGCCGCAATGTCGACCTCACCTATATTGTGCATAATAACAAGGTGTACGGTCTCACAACCGGACAGGCATCCCCCACCAATGATGTAGGCTCGCCCAGCAAATCCACTCCGTTCGGCGTTGTGGATGAGCCGCTTAACCCCATCGCAATCGCAATAGATGCCGGAGCGACATACGTTGCCAGAGGCTTTTCCGGCGATTCGGAGCAGCTTGCGGAGCTTATCCTCGGCGGGCTGAACCACAACGGCTTTGCGCTGATAGATGTTTTTCAGCCGTGCGTAACCTTCGGCGGAAAATACCAGTATGAGTATTATCAGGAAAGGGTTGTTAAAATCGAAAACCACGATGTGACGGACGCTGATGCTGCATTAAAGCTCTCAAAAACAAAGGATAAGCTTCCCATCGGGCTTTTCTACAAGGCAGAGGGGCATCCTTCCTACAATGAGATGCACCCCGAAATCGAAAAGGCGCAGGTTCGCAAAAGAGATGTGACGGCTCTTCTCGAAGAGCTTGTTTAGAGAGGGATACAGAAGGCGGAGGCAGGGTGCTTCCGCCTCTTTTTTTATCTATTGACAGAGATAAACGGGAATAGTATAGTTCCCTTCCTTAAATAATCGGGGAATAGCGCAGTTTGGTAGCGTACCTGTCTTGGGCACAGGGGGTCGCAGGTTCGAATCCTGTTTCCCCGATTTTTTTTCTTTTTTTATCAATTATTTATGATTGTAGTTTTTGTTTTGCACACTTTAAGAGAAAGATGTAGTCTTTTCTTTATGTATACAATTTATACTATTATTTTCTACATATTATCCATGATTTTCCTTGCGTCAGAAATTGTTAAATAAATTCCTTTTTTGGACATTGGATGAACTAACTTGCAACTATTACAATAAAATCCAATACCATTTATGCCGTAGTCATCATAGCTATTCAGAGGTTTTTTACAGCTTGGACAATGAGGGTTTTTGTCTTTATCCCAATAAATACCATATTTTAAACTCATTCCCTTTGGTTTTAGGATATAAACAACGAATAGTAATATGATAATCATTACTGCTTCCATAATTACAACAACCCAAAGCAATCTTTTTGAGATATGTTCAAGGATAATAGGTTCTATCTTCCCATACAGACCATTGGTAAGCTGCTGCAAGCTCCACAAGAAGAAAATGAAAACAGGTGTTAGAATTATCGATACTATTCTTTCTTTAAACTGTTCAATAAATTTATCTTTCATTGTTTGCCCCCTGTAATAACTACCCCCAACGGAGCTGCAAGCTCCGCCTTTTTAAGCTCATCAGCCCACAAATATTTTCAGTTCAGTTCCTCAGTCTTAGCATGCTTGACCAGACATAGATTTTATATAATGCTTGCCTAAATTTATTCCATTTCTCTCAATCAGTTCAAATATATGAAGTAAATTCTCAAGTATATCTGCCGACTACTCCAAAGTGTCCTGCTCAACAATATCATTAACAAATTCTATGTGCCATTTCATTTTTATGAGCTAACAAAAGTGAGAACAAAATCAAGAGAAAATTCAACAGTAAAGAAAAGATTATTCCAATAAATATCTGAGATCACAGCACGGTCTATAAATAGCCCACCATCCCTCAAAACTGCATGGAAAGGCTGAATGCGCCGAAGTCCTGCCTGTCGGAGGATTGGCTTTTGAATTCCCGTGTACGTAATACTTTGGTATATCCAAGACGCACGTTGCCTTTTGTCACAACCACACCCATCTGAAGATCGCCGACAAACGGCTCCTTGTCCACGCTCCGGCTGTCGGTAAAGCTGTTGCCGTCTAAGAATATATTGCGGGCGATGTATCTGCCTTCTACCCCTGCGAAAAGATACCAGCTGAAATCCTTCTGTGAAACAAAGAATCCTGAACCGGGGAGGCTTGGCTGGATTCTCGGAGGTCCGTAGTCGACAGGCAGCCCTTTTCCGTAACGCAGGGTAATCCCCGTATTTGCGTATGTGAAAACATTGCCTAACGCTCCGCCTGCGTGAGGTGTGAGGTCAAAGGGCACTCCGATAAATGATTTTGAAACATAGCTTCTCCAGCTTCGCTGGTAAGTGAGAACAATTCCGGGTTCGTTTTTAAGCTGGGTATCCCAGCCTTGGGGTATGTCAATACCTCTGACTTTATGAACAAATTTCTGAGTTTGTTCGGCGAGTGACACGGAACCGACTATTCCGAGAGTAAGCTCGATCTGGTCAAGCTGCCGACCGTTTTCGGCTATTAAACCCACAGAACCGTACAGCCAGCCCGCATAGGGGTGGTCATCCGAAGGCGGATTCTTGGAATCGGTTTCTTTCGGGGTGTACATGTTCTGACCTATGGCGTAGTTAGTCCGCACAGAGGAATTATCAGGGAAAAACGGGAACAGACGGGCGGCGTTCAGCGCCCAGTCAGGTTTTTTGTCCGCAGCGGTAGTCCACGAGGCACGCACTCCGTTAGTGTAATACTGGTCACTGTAAAAAATGTCGTTTTCAATGACAAGGCTCAGTGTGCCGTTAAGACCATCGCCCGCAGCAAAGGCTTTCTGCGGCGCAGCCGGCAGCAGGGTCAGCATAAAAACCGCCGCGCATTTATATATTAATGTATTGAACCTTGGTAACGTTTTTCCCATGCCGCGCACCTGATAACCTGAGGGTAGAATAAAAACCACCCCCATTATACTGTTTTAAGTATCTGATTATCAAGGTAATAAGCTTATGCTGCAAAACCTGTCCTCACTCACTCCCACGAGAGCAGGGTTCTGCTTCCTTCAAGCTGTCTGACTTCCGTGGCATCCTGCATCACTTCCAGTGTGCCCATGTATCCGCCGCCTGCATTCCTCACGGCGAAATATCTGATATGAAGGAATCTGCCGTGCAGGGTGAGCCAGAATTCCGCCTTGTCTTTCCCGCCGTTTCTGAATGAATCCAGAATTTCCATGACAGTGGCAACGCTTTTCGGCGGATGGCAGTATTTGACCTCACGCCCTATAACATCCGGACTGCGGGGGAAAATTCTGTTCGGAGCGGCATTGTAGAATTTTACTCTGTCGTTTTCGTCAACGAATGATATATCGAACGGAAGGTGGCTGAAAACGGCGTTAAGCTGTTCAAAGGAGAGGATACCTTCACCGAGATTAACAAATCCGTTCAAATCCGTTCCGGCTGCCTGTATGCTTCCGCCCCATTCCTCGGGCTGCCCGATGAGGCAGTAATCAAGCTCTTTTTCATTGCTTCTTATCAGCTTCCACTCATCCTCGCTCAGCATCATAAGCGCAGTGGGGAAAAGGATCTTCTCCTCTTTGAAGGTCATACCGTCTATTTCTTCGGGCAGTGATTCCTGAATCTTAAGAAACTCGTCAAGCCTTCCGTGCTCAAGTGCTGTTATGCTGTCCTTGATCCCCTTTCTTATCCTGTCATGGAGTGACCACATAACAGTTGTGGGCTTGTCGAATCCTTTTTTCTCAAGATAGGGGAAAAGCTGTGTTTCCTTGCGGATGAAGTGCAGGTTGACATCCTTAAGCTTTTTATAAAGCCGGAGCAGGTTCTCCCTGTCAGGGGTGATTGTTTCAAGCTCCTTTCTGACTTCTGCTGTGAGCTTGAGTATCTCGGCATTTTCTCTGATATATGTTGATACGGGGTGTCCTGCGGGCAGTACGGGAATTGCGCTACTCTCAAGGGACGAGCGGAAAAGGGATATGATTCCGCCTATTTCATTCTCAAATTTGCTGTCCGGAACTCCGGCATCGGATATAAGCTGTTCGGCATAGGCAAATTCTGCCGCCGTGACTGGCGCTATTGTGTCATATTTCTTTTGCAGGAGAGTCTTGTCCGCTCCGTCAAAGAATTTGTGTACAATTGCCGCTATTTTATCCGCTCTTGACTTATCAATATCAATATGGCGTTCCATTTCCGCTGATTTGTCATAGCCTCCGCCCACAGCATTATTAAGCTTTTCAAGGAAGGCTGCCGGGTCAACATCCTTCATCCTGCATGCGTTTTCAAGGCTGATAACCTTGGCGACTGTGTTGAACTTGATTGGGTCAGTAATGCTTTTGAAGCCAGATTCTATAAAAATCTCTTTCAGATGCGGGTACTCTGAGACAACCTTGTAGACTGTCATTTCCTTTGTGATTTTCATAGTGCATCCTCCGTAACGTGATATTGGTAAGATAGCATCCATCCTGAGAGATAAACTTGATATAGATTAAGAAGAGCGAAAAAAATTTGATACGTCTAATTTCGTGAGGCAGCGGAAGATTACAGGCTTAAGTATCTCACCGCCAGCATTACCGCTATGGCTTCCTGCCTGCCGGAGACTTTAAGCTTGATATAGATGTTTTTTACGTGATATTTCACGGTGTTTTCGCTGATGTTGAGTATCGCGGCTATCTCCCAGTTGGTTTTGCCGTCCAGAATCCAGTCAGCAACGCTTTTCTCCCTCTTGGTGAGAGCGTTTACAAGGGCGGTGGTGTCCAGCCTTTTCTTGGCGTTCATCATGTGCTGGATAAGCAGAGTTGAGAGAATTTCAGTCCGCCTGTCGACTTCCTTTTCTTTATCGGCAAGAGAGATGAGAAATGTAAAATCCTTCGACTGCGAATTGGTGTAAACGGAGCAACCGTAGTTCAGTCCGTAGTGCCTTCTCCGTTCAATTATTTGTAGCTCCTTTGGGGAGAGGGAGCGTTCGTATTCGTCCCAGTGGATGAAGGAAACCGTTTCGTTATTGCTCAGCCGCTGCTCCAGCTCATACCGCACAGGATCGTCCTGCACATAATTTTCTTTTTCGTATTCATCCATCCATTCAGCAGGGTTGGATATGTTGAGTATATTTACCTTGTTTGCTCTGCGGTAGGTGGAGTGCATATAACAGCAGAGAACATATTCAAAACCGAGATAAGAGCCGAAATCCCTGAGAAGGCTGTCGAACTCTCTGTCATTTTCGCATTTAAGGCAGTCATCCATGAAACAGAGCGCTTCTGTGAGGTCTTTTCTGCTTAATGAGTTCAGTGTTTCCTCAGTGCAGATCATGGAACATCCTTAATATTTTTTATGTATGTTTTATCGTATAGATTACCATGTTATTAACCCTCTCAGTATGAATAAATGTGATTTCCGTCATAAAAAAACGCCCTGCGGCTTTTTGCGGCGGAGGGCGTGTATTTTTTTCAGACCTTTTTGATAAGCCTCATTCCGTTCAGCGTGACAAGAAGCGATGCCCCCATATCGGCAAGTACGGCGAGCCAGAGGTTCACGAATCCGAAGAAGGTTCCGGCAATGAAGAGCACCTTCACCGCTATGGAGAATGTGATGTTCTGCTTTATAACCGCAAGGGTCTTCCGGCTCAGCCTTATCACGTATGAGAGCTTGCCTAAGTCGTCCGCCATCAGCGCTATGTCTGCTGTTTCAAGGGCAGTGTCGGAGCCTGCCACACCCATGGCTATGCCAATGTCCGAAACGGCAAGGGCAGGGGCGTCATTCACACCGTCGCCAACCATGGCGGCTGTTCCGTATTTTTTCTTAAGCTCCTTCATTGCGGAGGACTTATCCTCCGGAAGGAGACTGCTGTATATGCTGTCTATGTCAAGATCGGCGGCTACAGCCTCCGCTACCCTTCTGTTATCTCCGGTGAGCATGGCTATATGGGTTATCCCTGTTTTTCTCAGTGCCTGCACTGCGTCACTGCTGTTGTGTCTGAGAGTGTCCGCCACTGCGACAGCGCCGAATATTTCATTTGCGGAGCCGATGAATATCACCGTTTTGCCCTGTTCCTCCAGCCTGCGGAGGGTTTCCTCATGAGCGGCTGCGCTTTGTCCGGCTTCTTCAAAAAGCCTGACGCTGCCAACGTAAACAGTTTTTCCGTTCACATCGGCTTTTGCTCCCTTGCCCGGGAATGCCCTGAAATTTTCGGAATACTGAACCGAGTATTCCGATGCTCCGGCTGTGACAGCCTTCGCTATGGGATGCTCCGACCATTTTTCAACAGCAGCGGCGAGTGTAAGAATATCCTGCTCCGAGAAGGACGGACTGAGTGGGACAATATCGGTAATCTGCGGTCTGCCGTGAGTGAGGGTTCCTGTTTTGTCGAAGGCAATCGCCTTGACCTGACCAAGTTTCTCCATGTATGCCCCGCCCTTGATCAGTACGCCGTTTCTGGATGAGTTGCCTATGGCGGAAACTATTGAAACCGGTGTGGATATTACAAGTGCGCACGGGCAGGATATAACAAGAAGAACAAGGGCACGGTAGAACCATGTACCGAACTCCGCCCCTAAAAGCAGGGGAGGTATAACGGCTACAGCCGCTGCGCCGAGTATCACCGCAGGGGTGTAATATTTTGCGAAAACGTCCACAAACTGCTGCATGGGCGCTTTCTGTGCCTGAGCTTCCTCAACGGCGTGCATTATTTTTGAGAGCGTGGAATCTTCCGCCTTTCTGGTGACGGTAATCTCCAGAGCGCCGTGAGTATTCACTGTTCCGGCGTATACCGAATCGCCAGCGTTTTTATCCGCAGGCATGGATTCGCCTGTTATTGCCGCCTGATTCACTGCGGATGAGCCGCCGGAGACGGTTCCGTCAACCGCTATTCTCTCGCCGGGTTTGACGATGACAATATCGCCTATATCAATGTTTTCCACACGCATCAATGTTTCAGCTCCGTTCTTGCGGACGAGGGCTTCCGGCGGGGCGAGCTCCATAAGAGCTCTGATGGAGCTGCGGGTTTTGTCCATAGTGTAAGCCTGAAGAGCATTGCCGAGGGAGAAGAGGAAAACAACAGTCGCCCCTTCGCTCCACTCTCCGATAGCCGCGGCGCCGACTGCCGCTGTTATCATGAGAAAGTTCATGTCAAGGGTCATGCTTTTCAGGGCGTAGAAACCGCTTTTTGCCACATGAAAGCCGCCGAGCGCCATCACAAGGGCATAGAGAGCCGTTACCACGGAATCATTTGAACCTGATTTATCAAGAACTGCCGCAAAAACCAGAATGAATCCCGCTGCGATAACCGAAAGCATTCTCGGCTGCTGCCGCCATGTTTTAACCATAGCCTTTTCGCCGTGTTTCACAGCCTGATAGCCTGCCTGCCTGACTGCGTTTATTATTTCCTCCTCCTGAACGGAGTGGGTGACTGTCATTTTGGATGTGCTGAAATTTACCTTGGCGGAACTCACACCCTTTATAGAGCTTATGCGTTTTTCCAGCTTCGCGGCGCAGTCAGCGCAGTCGAGCCCTGAGAGCTTGAAAACAGCGGTTATTCCGTTTTCTGTTTTTTCGGATGCTCTGTAGCCGAAGCCTGTGACTGTTCCTATTATTTCATCTATGCTCAGAACAGCTTCATCGAAAACCACCTTCAACTTGGCGGCGGCGAAATTTATCTGCGCTTCGGTCACTCCCGCCATGCGTTGTATTGCGCCCTCAAGCTTCGCGGCGCAGTCTGCGCAGTCCAGCCCCTGTATGTTAAGGGATGCGGAGCGTGTCTGTTTCACCTCTGTATCTCTGTGAGGCATTTCATTTCCGTGTATGCCCGAGCAGCAGGCATCGGCGCATTTGTTATTAAGATGTTTGAATTTTATCATGCTCATTTTCCTTTTCCGTGTGAGATATGTTCAATCCCCTGACACATAAGGGTTATAACGTGCTCATCATCCAGAGAGTACCAAGCCTCTTTGCCCTCCTTACGGAATTTGACCAGTCTGGCGTTGCGGAGTATCCTGAGCTGGTGGGAGATTGCCGATTGGTTCATGCCCAGCGCCTCCGCAAGATCGCAGACGCAGAGCTCACGTCTTGAAAGGGCGTGGAGTATTCTTATCCTTGAAGGCTCACTGAGCACCTTAAACATTTCCGAGAGATCGTATATTGTGTTCTCATCAAGCATGCTCTGCCTGACAAGGCATATGGACTGCGGGTGGATACATTTTTCATCACACAGGTCTTTTTCTGTTTCTTTAACCATTGCGGCGCTCCGTTATGCCATTACATATGCTTATATGTTCATATGTAATGATAACAGGAGCGCAGATGAAGTCAATCGATAAAACGCAGATATAGAAAATAATTTGAGGATCAAAATAAAAAAAAGCTCCTGAAGCGTTTTTGCCGCAGGAGCCGGAAAATGTTTATGCCTTTAATCTGAACCGTCTCATCAGCTTTCTGAGACTGTCTGAGATGTGCTCCAGACCGGAGGCGCTTTCCGCCAGATGGTCGGAGGTGGTTTTAACCTCATTGGAAACGGAGGAGATGGAGCTTATGTCCTGCTGAATCTGCGAGCTGGTGGATGCCATCTCCTGCGTGGCGCTGGAAATATTCTCCACCATGGACTGGAGCATGGCGACACCCTCCTGAATTTCCTTCAGAACAGCGCCTATGAGACGGGAGGATTCCACTCCCTGATGCACCTGCGATGTAACCCCTTCCATGGACACAATAACGTTGTTCATTTCTGTCTGAGTTCCCTGAACAAGGTTTGAGATCTCGGTGGTTGCCTTCTGAGTGCGTTCGGCGAGCTTGCGTACCTCATCCGCCACCACCGCAAAGCCTCTGCCCGCTTCGCCCGCTCTGGCGGCTTCTATGGCGGCGTTGAGGGCAAGGAGGTTTGTCTGGTCGGCTATATCGCTGATTACGTTGACAATATCCTTGATTTCCTGTGATTTTTCGCCGAGGGAGTGCACAAGCACAGCGGACTGATCAACTGTATCCTTTATCTTTTCCACAGCTTTCAGGGAGGTACTGACAACCTTGTCTCCGTTGACGGCTTTTTCCGTTGTCTGCTGGGCGAAGGATGTTATCTCCGTGAGGTTTTTCGCTATGTCGCCCGTTGTTGAGCTCATTTCGTTTGAGGCGATGGTGATAAGCCCCGAGCGTTCAGTCTGCTCCGTCATGCCGCTGGAAAGCTGCTGAGCTCCTGCCGAGAGGTTTATGCTGGCTTCCCGCAGTCTGTCAGCCGCTTCCGTTACGTTATTTATCATCCCGCTTAAGCCAGCTACCATCTCCTTGATAGCGTACGTGAGGCTTGAGGTGTCGTTTACCGCGGTTTTAATATCAGTTGTGAAGTCTCCGCCCGCTATGCGGTGGACTGTTTCCACAACCTCATGCGGTTCCCCGCCGAGCTGACGCACCAGAAAACCGACAATGAGGAGTATAACGGCAATGATGACAATCACCGCAATTACAGCCGCAACGGCTATTGTAATCTCAATCACTTGGACGGCTTTCATTATTTCATCTATCGGAACGCTTAAGCCTATGAAATAGCTGTAGTCCGTTCCGTTTATCTCAATGGGAGAGTAGAGGGTGTACGAGGTTTTGCCGGTTTGGGAGGAGACAGTCTCCACGAAGTATTCATCGCCGTTGTCCAGATACGGGCTTATGGTGTCGGCAAGGCGGGCTCTTGTGCCCACAAGCTCACCGACGGGGTGAACAAGAACTGTGTAGTTTTTGGAGAGCATGAATGTGTATCCGGAATCATATACATTTACGCCTGAAAGCAGCCCGTCAAACAGCGCGACGGATATGTCCACTCCGGCTACTCCGGCTGTTTTCCCGTTTACCGTGAAGGGAACACCTATTGATACAGTTGTGACAACTTCATCACCAATATCACGGGTGATCGGCTCGCCTATGTGTGGTTTTCCTGTTTGAAACGGTTTCTGATACCAGTCCGATGACCAGTCGGACTCGTACATACCGCCTGCTGCCGCAAGCCTGACTGCACCGCCGAGGCGCACGGCGAAAGGAGCAAACTGCCCGTTTTCCCCTGTGCCTGCGGTGTTTGTACCGTCAAACTCAGCGTCTTTTCCGTCAAACATATCCGGTTCCCAGACTATCCATGCGTCAAACAGACCGGGGTTATCCTCGACCGCTTTTTTCAGCATGTCGGCAATCTTTTTGCGGGGTATGGCGCCGCCGTTCTCAGATAAGGCTCCGGCGGAAGCGGAAAGAGTAAGCGATGTGCTGAGAGCCTGCTCCACGCTGCTTTTGATCAGATGACCGTATCTGTATGTCATATTACGCACATCGTTCTGCGCGATTATGACCGTTTCCCTGTTGACAGCCCTGTAGGAGGCTATTCCCGTGAACAGGAAAGCGATGATTACGCTTACCGTTACCGGAAGCAGAATTTTCATTCTGAATGAAATTTTCATGACGATCCCCTGCGAATAAAATTTGTCAACTATAACACCTTTTTAAAAAGATTCATATGATTATATTAATAGTCATATGAAAATAATAACTCACATATGAACTGTATGCTTAATAGTGCGTTTCCGTGTCCTGAAAATATTTCGACAGTTTACGAATGATAAAAATATCACTGTTTAGAAAATTGATAATTGACAACTTTATTGACTATATTGTTGAAATGACATACTCAAAGTGCGATGATATAAATACTGTATAGCCTGCGGTTTCAGCGGCTTAAACGCAAGAGAGGTAAAAGCATGGAAAAGTCATTGACACTGCTTATGATTCTGTTTGTTTTATGGGGGTGCGGAGATAAAAGGGAAACGGATAATGAAACATATATTCCGGTGAAGACAGCAGAAGTGACGCATGTTAATGACAATCTCACAGTTTCGGCAGGGGGAGCAGTGACCTCTCAGGATGCTCCGGCGAAGCTGTCATTCCTTGTTTCCGGCAGAGTCATGAGGATTGTCCCCGGCGAGGGGGAGTTTGTCCGCAGGGGGGAACTCATAGCAGAGCTTGATCCGACCGACTACAGGCTTGCGGTGCAGAGGGCGGAGGCACAGGCTGAGATGGCGAAAGCGGCATACGAAAAGGCGGACAGTCCCGTGCGCCCCGAACAGCTTGAGCAGGCACGCATAGCCTGCGAGCGGGCAAAGGATGAGCATGCAAGAATGAAAACGCTTTATGATTCGGGCAGTCTCGCCCCGAATGATTATCTGAAATTCAGGGCAGCTTACGAATCTGCGGAACGCCAGTACGAAATGGCAAAAAACGGCGGACAGAAAGAGGACAAACAGCAGGCTAAGGCGGCGCTGAGGCAGGCTGAGGCGGCTCTGTCTTCCGTACGTAAGAGTTTAGGCGACACAAAGCTTTACGCCGTCAGTGACGGATATATGTCCAAAAGGTTCGTCTCCGAAGGAGAAACAGTTTCAGCCGGTTCCCCAGTTGCTGAGATTGTGAAGCTTGACCCTGTGGATGTGAGCGCAGGCGTTCCCGAGAAGGATATACGCCTGCTGGAGGCAGGTCAGGTAGCGGAGGTGCGCCTTGCTGCTCTGCCTGAACAGGTTTTTGAGGGTATTGTGCGGCTTGTGAATGTTTCCGCTGATCCCGCCACCAGAACATACCTTGTGAAGATCGAAGTGCAGAATCCCCGCAAGCTACTGAAAATAGGAATGGCTGCGGATGTTTCCGTTAAGACATCCGAGCGGGCGGACATGCTCACTGTGCCGCTTAACACCATAGTGCGGGATGCTCAGGGCGCTCCGGCGGTTTTTGTAGTCAAAGAAAACAGAGCCTATGCCGTCAAAGTGGAGACAGGCAGGCTTTATAAAACATCCATAGAGATAAAAAACGGTCTGAAAGGTGATGAAACAATAGTTTCAGCCGGACAGGAAAGGCTCAGGGACGGAAACGGCGTTAAGCCGGCAGCGGAGTGACGGTTATGAAATTCATCAAAAGCTCCCTGAACCACCCTATAGTTACGGTCGTTATTACCCTTGCCGTGGTGATAGCGGGCATCCACGCCTTTATGAAGATGCCCAGAACCGAAGACCCCTCAATCACTATCCGCACAGGTCTTGTATTTGCGGTATATCCGGGCGCAACCTCAGAGGAGGTGGAACGCCGGCTCACTGTAAAGCTTGAGGAGCATATTTTCAAGTTTCCCGAGATCAGAAAGGGTAAAACCTATTCAACCAGCCGTCCGGGTTTGGCTGTGATAAATGTTGAGCTTGAGGATTACGTCACCGAGGCGGATCTCTTCTGGGCGAAGCTGCGTAATGAGCTTACGGAAGCCCGCTCCGAGTTCCCCGAAGGGGTCGCCGGAGTGTCTGTAAACTCCGATTTCGGCGACACCGTGGCGATGCTTATAGCCGTTCACGGCAGAAAGTACGGCTACAGGGAGCTGAGTGATTACGCTGATAAAATAAAGGACGGACTCCGCTCAGTGCGGGAAGTGGGCAAGCTCGCCGTATACGGCAGGCAGCAGGAGCAGATAACTGTTTCTACTGATTCCGAAAGGCTTTCCGCATATGCCGCAGACCCGATGAAGATCGCCCGTGCGCTGAAGGAACGGAACGTGACAGGCTTTTCCGGCAGTTTTGAATCGGCGGAAAACAAGATTCCAATCAAAACCGGCGGGTTTTTCAGTGCCGAGGATGATGTCAGAAACACGCTGATAGATGTTTCCCGCACAACAGGACACCCTATCTATCTGAAAGATGTGGCGGATGTCCAACGGGTGTACGAAGACCCTTCATTCATGGTGCGTTATGACGGCGAAGCGGCTCTTCTGCTCTCCGTTGAGATGCAGGAAGGGAAAAACATAGTCGAACTGGGCGAATCAATCGGAAGGGTTTTTACGGAGCTGAAAAGCATACTCCCTCCGGACTTGTCACTTGATCTCGTGGCGGATCAGCCGACAGTTGTCAGGGAACGGATGAGCACTCTCACCCATGAGTTTATGCTCGCCATAGCCTCTGTAATACTCGTAACGATCATTCTGCTGCCTATTCGCGTAGCTGTCATAGCGGCTGTCGCTATTCCCGTAACCCTATGCGCTACTTTGGGTTTAATGAACACCTTTGAGATAGCGCTCCATCAGGTTTCCATAGCCTCTCTCATAATGGTGCTGGGAATTGTGGTGGATGACGCCATAGTGATAGCGGATAACTATGTGGAACTGCTGGACAGAAAGGTGCCGAAGGAGGATACGGCGTGGCGTTCTGCGGGGGATGTTTTCGTTCCCGTGCTCACGGCGACTCTGACAATTATTTTCTCTTTCCTGCCCTTGCTCATACTCACAGGCTCGGTGGGCGAATTTATCTCCGCTCTGCCGAAAACAGTATCCATTGCCCTGTCTGTTTCGTTCATTGTCGCCGTCATGCTGACTCCGATTATGTGCAGGTTCTTCATCAAAAAGGGGCTGCATGATGAAACAGCGGGCAGAAAGCGGAAACGCACAGTGCTTGACAGGGTTCAGAATGCCTACGCCGTTACAATCAGCATATTCATGAAGCGCAAATACCTTGCCGCCGTGGTGGGCATATCCGCTGTTCTTCTGGGCGGGCTGTATTTCAGGTATGTTCCTCAGCAGTTCTTTCCGTCTGCCGAGCGCAACCAGTTTGTGATTGATGTATGGATGCCGCAGGGCTCCAGAATAGAGACGACAGACGATATTATGCGCCGCATAGAAAAAGCACTCGGCAGCCGCAAGGATATTAGTCATTTTGCCTCATTTGCGGGCAGAAGCGCACCGAGATTCTATTACAACGTGAATCCTCAGCAGCCGGACCCTGCATACGGTCAGTTCATAGTGAATACTGCCTCAGAGGAGGCAACATCCGCTCTTGTGTATGAACTGCGAAGAACTCTGGCGGAAACGGCGCCGGAAGCGCTTGTGATAGTGAAGGAGCTTCAGCAGGGCAATCTCCTTGAGGCTCCTGTTGAGGTGCGTATAAGCGGGTATGATATTCAGGAGCTTAAGCGCATCGGCGCGGAGATAAGCGGAATCATATCCGCAGTGCCTTACTCCGACTTCGTGCATACGGATTTCTTCAATGATTCCATGATGATAGATGTTGATGTGGATACGGACGCCGCCGCAAGGCTGGGTATTCCCGCATCAGCCATAGCAGGCTATCTCTACGGCGGGTTTGACGGTCTGTCAGTCACCGACTACAGGGAAGGGGAGCGAGTGATTCCCGTCGTGCTGCGGCTTAATGAGGAGAACAGGAAAAGCTTCTCAGACATCGGGGATTATTACATAACCTCTCCCTTGACAGGCGCAAAGGTTCCCGTGCGATCAGTTGCGGAGCTCAAACCGGAGCTTCAGGCAAGCCGCATAGTCCGCAGAAACGGAGTCCCCACGCTTACTGTGAGGGCTTTTGTTAAGGAAGGTTATTACGCCTCAGCTCTTCTTGGTGATGTGCGCCCTGCAGTGGAGGCTATAAAGCTTCCCGCAGGATATAAAATCAGCTACGGCGGCGAACTGCTGAACAGGGAGGAGACCTTTCCGCAGATGGTGGTTGCTCTCGGCATAAGCCTTGCCGCGATATTCTTCGTCCTTCTTGTGCAGTTTAAAAATATCAGAGAGCCGCTTGTGGTTATGTCGTCCATACCTCTTGCGCTGCCGGGCGCTATGTTCGGGCTGTTTATCACAAACAATCCCTTCGGTTTCACGGCGTTCATGGGGCTGATCAGCCTCTGCGGAATAGTGGTGAGAAACGCCATAATCCTTGTGGACTACATAAAGGAGAAAACCGCCGAGGGGCACAGTCTGGAGCGTGCGGCTACGGAAGCGGGTGAACGCAGGCTCCGTCCCATATTTCTTACCACAATGGCGGCGGCGGTCGGGGTTACTCCCATGATTCTCTCCGGTTCAAGCCTCTGGAGCCCGCTGGCAAGTGTTATCGCCGTGGGGCTTGTATTCTCCATGTTCTTTACGCTTCTTGTTGTCCCTGTGCTGTATGTAGTTGTTATGTCAAGGAAAGGCAGAACATCAACCGCTGCCGTTTTAGTTCTGCTGTTGTTTGCGGGCACGGCAAATGCCGAAACCTTCACTCTGAAACAGGCGGAGGAATATGCCCTTAAAAACAGCCGGAACCTGAAAATAACCGAGGCGAAAATACAGGAGCAGGCGGCGGCGAAACTGACGGCACGGGCGGATTATTTTCCCATGCTGTCAGTGGAATCCATGTATACTCAGACGAGCAACAACGGCGTAGTGACAATAGACAAAGGCGCGCTGGGCACAGTGCCCGGTCTCGGCGGGTTTCCCACGGAAGACCTTGAGATAGATCAGGGAAGCAATTCCCTGTTTATTGTAAGCACTACCTTAAAACAGCCGCTGACACAGCTTTTTAAAATAAATGAGGGCGCAGGCGCCGCAGACGCCGATCTTAAAAAAGCCGGAGCGGAGCAGAGAAAGGCTGTGAACGAAACAGCCTTTGCCGTGCGGCAGCTTTATTACGGCATTCTTCTGGCGGAGCAGCAGTCGGCAGTTTACAGAGTGTATGTCGGAGCCTTTGAGCATGCCGTTATGGAAGCCCGTGACGCTTTCAATGCGGGCAATGTGCTGGAATCCGCAGTGATGGAGGCTGAAACAGGGCTCCTCAACAGCAGGCAGAACGTCATAGCCGCTGAGACACGGCTTTCGGATCTCAGGGCTCAGTTCAGAGATCTGCTGAACCTGCCTAAGGACACGGAAATCGTTCTTTCAGACACATTTGATGATGAACCTGAAAATGTGAATATCACATCGGCAGAGGCTTATCTGACCTCCCCTGATGTTCAGGCGGCTGAGTATGCGCTGAAAAAAACAATGCACGCCAGAAGCGCCGCGAAGGATGAATATATCCCCGATTTGGGTCTGTTCGTCAGGCATACCTATCAGGACGGAGTACCGTTTGTTGACAGCAGCATAACCACCTTCGGCGTGCAGGCTGAGTGGAACGTTTTTGACTGGGGCAAACGCAAGGGTTTGGTGGGGCAGAGAAACGCACAGGTGACTCAGGCTTCGGAAAACCTGCGCAACGTGCGGGGCAGGCTTGATGTGGAGCTGAACAGGCTGAGCGGCAGGCTTGAATATGCCGCTGGCGCACTGAAAACAGCCGAGAAAGCGGCGGAACTGGGGATGGAGAGCTTCCGCCAGATGAAGGACAGGCTCAGAGCCGGACTGGTGAGCGAATCCAAGTATATGCAGGCGGGAGCGGCAGCGGAAAAGGCTCTCTACGATATGAGGGCGGCAAGGCTGAACCTTCTCCTGACTGCGGCTGAACTGCGGAAAACCGCGGGTGTGCTGGTATTGGCAAATTGAAATGAGTTAGTAGCAGATTGTATTTTTTTACTAATGTTCATTTCTCACTTTAAACAATAAAAGAACTCTGTGAATATATTTTTCGTATAGACATATCTTGTTTATTTGTGAATAATAAATAATTGGTCAAAAAACACAAGAGACAGGGGGAGGAAATGTCTAAGCTTAATATTTTACTTATGTTTTTAATGCTATTTTTGCTTGGGTGTACTACTACGCCAACAGTAATTAAAATTGATGTACCTACAGTTGTTCAGCCTCAAGTTATTGGGAAAGAACAACATATCCTCAAGAGGAAGGTTGCTATTGCTCGATTTGGAAACGAAGCAATGTATTCAAAATCTGCTCTTTTCGGCTTAAATAATGACTACAATGCTGAAAAACAAGCCACAGATATTTTGTCTGCAAAGCTTACACAATCAGGAAAGTTTATCCTTCTTGAGCGTAGTGATGATGAACTCCTTAAAAAAGAAATAGATGCTCATCGCCTTGAATCACTGAAAATTAACGCTGATTACCTTATTGTTGGGTCTGTAAGTGAGTTTGGAAGAAAAACTGTTTCAGAAACTGGTGTTTTCTCTCGTTCCATACAACAGGTTGCTTATGCGAAAGTAAGTGTTCGACTCATTGATGTAAAAACTGGTATTATTATTTTTGCACAGGAAGGCAGTGGTGAAGCTTTAAGTGAAGCAGGTTCTGCTTTCGGCGTGGGTAAACATGTAGGTTATGATTCAACCCTGAACGACAAGGCCATTTCTGCAGCAATCAACAGCGTTGTTGATGGGTTAATGAACAATCTTCTTAATAAACCATGGCGTTCATATATTCTTACGTTTGATGAATCGACAATTACTATTGCTGGAGGGCAGAATCAAGGTATTATTGTTGGAGAAATATTCAATGTGTATGAAAAGGGTAAAAAAATCAAGAATCCTCAGACTGGTACTCTGATTGAGCTTCCAGGAACTAAACTTGGCAAGATAAAGGTCGTGCAACTGTTTGGTTCCAACTACACTGACGAAGGTTCTGTTTGCATTATTGAAGAAGGTAATTTTTCAAAACTGAATCTGGAGGATTTATATGTTGAAAAGTAAGGTTCTCATATTTTTTATTTTCGTTACATTTATACTAGTTGGGTGCGGTTATAGAGAAGCAACTGTTCAGTCCAGAGATATTGGTTATCTCAAATTTTATAAAAGTGCGTTTGCTACATATAAGATAACAGTTAATGAAAGGTATACTTTTGAGCTTGAACATTGCACTATTAAACGGAATGAGGCAGAGTTAGCTGAGAATGAATGCATAGACAGCAACAGTAACACAGTCTACGAAGTTCAAAGTGGTAAGGTTGAACTGAAAGTATACACAAAAGATAATTTACTCATTATGTCAAAAGAAATTTACTTGGGTTCAAATAGCACTTATGAGGTAAAATTGCCATGATCAAAAGTTTGATATTCGCTTTATTAATTGCTTTCAGTGTTGTTGCTTGTGCAACAAATACTTCTCTCTATTATTGGGGAGATTATCCTAAATCTTCAGTTAATTATGCAATGAAAAGCGCTGACAAGGAGTATACTCAGAAGCATATAGAAGAACTCAGGAAAGTTATAGAAACATCCGACAGTCAAAAAAGGAGAGTTGCTCCAGGATTATACGCCGAGTACGGGCAGCTTCTTTATGAAAATGAACAAAGAAACGAGGCCAGGAAATTTTTTGAACTTGAAAAAACAACGTATCCTGAGTCAGAAGTTTTTATAAACAGAATAGTATCTAAACTTTATTCGGAGAATTAGGTATGAATAAAAAACTGATTTTAATAATTTCTTTTTTAAGTTTTGTGTTTTCAGGGTGTGCAACGTCATCTTCTGTCAAAAAGGGTGATTACTACAAATCTTACTTTAATACCCACCCTACATCAATTCTCGTTTTACCGGCAAGAAATACGACAACAGCAGCTGATGCAGCAGAACATTTTAGATATTCTATTACGCAACCTCTGGCTGAAAGGGGATATTATGTATACCCTGTACATCTTGTTGATGCTTTTTTTAAAAGCGAGAATATTGTTGAGAATGAACTGATAAGAAATATTCCAATTTCAAAACTTAAAGAGGTATTTAATGCTGATGCAATAGTTTATATTGACATAAATGCATGGGATACTGGTTATAATGTTATTTCAAGTAATGTTGATGTTGGTTTGTCATACGCTATTGTAAATACTGCGACCGAGAAAGAAATATGGAGAAGCAATGCTTATGCTTATTCAGCCAGAGTAATTGATACTAGTAGTATAGTGAGTATCATTGTTTCCGCAGTTACAGTTGCAGTGAATACTGGAACTGACTATACTAAATTATCTCTTGTGGCCAATCAACACGGGTTGTCAACTCTTCCTGTTGGTAAATATCACCCCAATTATAAAAGTGATTTAGAAGAAGTTCTGGTTATCCCTGATTCCGGTGAATACAAAAATGGGTTACTCTATGTGGATGAGTATTTTGTATATGGAGAAAATTCTGAAGAAGATGTTCCGCTTGTAGTTAGAATGAGGGCAAACGGCTATTTTGCATTTAATGTAATGAGCTTGGGTGGAAATGTTTTTAAACATAACGGGTATACAAAATATTATTATTTAGAGAAAGTAGGTGAAAAAACATACCTCAAAAACAAGTTTTTTCTTTATGATGATTACAGACCTTTTTTATTTGTTGAAGGAAAAAAGTTATACGTTGAAAGAGAATCGGACGGGAAAATTCCGTTTATAAAAGATGGCAGTAAATATTACTTTAATATAGAAGAAGTAGTGGAAGTGAAAAGTAATTAGATAATTGGTTCAGCCTCGCGGCTGAACTGCGGAAAACCGCGGGTGTGCTCATCCCCTTGGAGCGAGAAAAATAATCGCCATTCCGCAGAGGGTTACCGCTACTCCCACGTAGTCCCACAGATGCGGCTTAATCCCGTCCACAAGCCAGAGCCACACAAGGGCGACTGTTACATAGATTCCGCCGTAAGCAGCGTAAACCCTGCCTGCGGCGGCAGGGTGCAGCGTGAGCAGCCATGCGAAAAGAGCAAGGCTAAGCGCTGCGGGAATAAGCAGCCATGCAGAAGCACCTTTTTTAAGCCAGAGATAGGGCAGATAACAGCCTGTAATCTCCGCCAGACCTGTAATTACAAAAAGCCCAACTGTGCTGAAAATATTCATAATTGTTCCCCTTGAAATCCAAGACTAGGTAAAACGTCTGCCAAATGCAACCTGTATTATGCCCTTTGTTATGGACAAACAGTGCAAAAGGGATAAAATAGATACTATTCAGAACATAAAACGATACACAGATTTTTTATTGATAATTTAATAAGGTCGCTATATAGTTTACTTCATAGCGATGTCGTTATTTTAAGTGACGGATCAGGCTATATTATCTACGTGCGTCGTGAGCGTGCGGTTTCAAGGAGGCAGTCTTGAAAAATATTAAGCCTGAAATGAGTATTTCAGACATTTTCGCAAAATTTCCCGAAACCGGAGAACTGTTTATCATGAACGGTCTCGGTACTTTCTCGGAGAATGAAGCGTTTCTAAAAACCCTTACTCTTGATTCATTTATGAAGATGAGAGAGCTTAACCCCGAAATTTTCCTTCCGCTTCTGGAAAAGCGTATAGAAGCGTGCGAAACTCCCATGCTTTACACAGAGGACGCGCCCCCCGTGAAGCCGGATTTTCTCGGCTACATGGTGTGCCCCGTTAAGCATCTTTTCAAGGAGTCATACGAGGAAGCGATGTTGAAACACCTTGAAAAAACAGGGGAACAATTCGTCAGCTTTGTGCCGATGGGCTGCGGCGGGGCGGATCCGTATGAAGATATATGGCAGTCGCACAACATAGACGAGTTGCCCGATATTGTAGGTTCCATAGGTTTCGGCTCCTTCTACCGCAGTCAGTTTACCTCCCGCTTTCTGGACAGCGGTCATTATGAATCCTGCCAGATGAAGCCGATGCCCGAGCCCTTCGCATCCGCGGGAATCGAAGATCCGCTTGGTGTTTATACTGTTTACGCTGTCTATACTTACATCATTCTTGTGGACTACAAAAAACTCAAAGATCTTCCCGTTCCCCGCAGATGGAGCGATCTGCTCAAGCCTGAGTATAAAAACAATATCATAGTCGGCGGCAGTGACGATTACATCAGTGAGGTTCTCCTCGTAAACATCTGGAAGGATTACGGTCAGGAGGGGCTGGACATGCTTCTGCCCAATATCAAGGACGGCTGGCATGCCTCTCAGATGGCAAAAGCAGCCGGAAGCTCCATGTCGACCGGAGCGGCTATTTATGTTCTGCCGTGGTTTTTCGCCAAATCCTGCCCGAATACCGAGCATACGGAGATAATCTGGCCTGAGGACGGCGCAATGGCAAGCCCCATGTATATGCTTGTCAAAAAGAGTGAAAAGGAAAGGCTGAAACCAATTATAGACTATATGACAGGAACTGAACTGGCGGACATTATGGCTTCCTCATTCTTCCCTTCTGTCCACCCTGAGGCGAACAACCATCTCCCTGAAGGGGCAAAAATCAAATGGCTCGGCTGGGACTTCATCAGGGAAAGGGACATGAAGGAATTTTCTGACGAAATGAACGACAGGTTCATGGAAAAACTCAGGCAGCACAGGAAAGAGCAGGGCAAAAAGCTCCACGTAGTTATCCGCTGATAAATCAAAGGAAGATAAATGAAGCTTATTACAGTTGCGGGACCCCCGTCCGCGGGGAAAACCTCGGTTATTATAAAAACAGCAGAATACCTCAGTAAATACAAAGGGAAAATAGGGATAGTCAAATTCGACTGCCTCTCCGCCCTTGACCACAGGCTGTATACGGAAGCGGGTCTGACGGTTGTCACCGGACTTTCCGGCAATCTGTGTCCCGACCATTACTTTGTCAGCAATATTGATGACTGTGTTCAGTGGGGCTTGGAGAAAGGTTTTGACGTGCTCATAAGCGAAAGCGCCGGACTCTGCAACCGCTGTGCGCCCCACATAAAGGGCGTTACAGCCGTTTGTGTTGTGGACTGTCTCTCAGGGGTGGACACACCGCAGAAGATTGGTCCTATGCTCCGTTACGCAGACATAGCCGTTATCACCAAGGGAGACATAGTTTCTCAGGCGGAAAGGGAGGTTTTCGCTTTCCGTGTCCGTCAGGCTAACCCTAAGGCGGCGGTGATGTTTGTTAACGGCATTACCGGACAGGGCGCCTATGACCTGAGCTTCTCGTTTGATGAGGCCTCCGAGGTCACTTCTCTTGAGGGGGCAAGGCTCCGCTTCTCCATTCCCGCCGCGATCTGTCCCTACTGCGTGGGGGAAACGGATATAGGCGTAGCCCATCAGAAGGGCAATGTTAAGAAAATGGCATTCAAAGAGGCGGTGCCGAATGAATAATCATCTTCTTAAAGTGCCGTTCGGCAGGCTGCTTCAGGAGCACCCTTACGCAGGAGATTATTTCCGTTCCATCGGTCTTTCATGGAAGGACAGCCTCCTGACTCCGGCTGAGCTCATAGAATCCGTTGATGAGGAAACAATGGAGGACGCCGGACTCTCTCACGAGCAGATGCGCACCCATTTCCTTGAGTTTATGGAGCAGGCGTCTGCGCTTATGAAGGGCTCAAGACGCAGGCTTAACTCTCTTACTGTAATAGGCGGAACAGATAAAAACGGACGTGCGGAGAATGTGGAGCTTGAGCTCCGCCCGGGTGACATAATGTGCATTGTCGGTCCCACCGGATCAGGAAAAAGCCGTCTTCTGGCAGATATTGAATGCTTCGCCCAGAAGGATACGCCTACTGGCAGGACAATCCTCATAGACGGAAAAACCCCTTCGCAGGAGGAGCGCTTCCGCTTTGAGAACAAGCTTGTGGCGCAGCTTTCGCAGAATATGAACTTCGTGGTTGATCTTAATGCGGAAAACTTTGTCGCCATGCACGCCTCAAGCCGCATGGTTGTGGATATAGAAAATACCGTTGCGGCCGTCATAGAGTGCGCCAACGAGCTTGCCGGCGAGAAATTCGAGCGCACAACGGCGCTGACGCAGCTTTCCGGCGGTCAGTCCAGAGCGCTGATGATAGCAGATACGGCTCTGCTCAGCTCATCACCGATTGTGCTTATTGACGAGATAGAAAACGCAGGTATTGACAGAAAAAAAGCTCTGGATCTTCTTGTGAAAAAAGAAAAGATCGTGCTCATGTCCACCCATGACCCGATTCTGGCTCTTATGGGTAACAGACGCATAGCCATAAGCAACGGAGGCATATCCGCTGTTATCGAAACAGGAGAAAAGGAGAAGGAGAATCTCTCTGTTCTGGAAGCCTATGACGCTAAAATCCTCAGCATAAGAAACATGCTGAGAGCAGGCAAAAAAATAGATTTCGGGATGGAGGAGTTCCTCGGTCTTGCAGAAAAAGCACTTTGAGGTGATAACTTATGCAGAACAAGGCGCAGGAATTTGACTCCATAGCCGAAGAGGTGTTTGCCCCCCTTTATCCTGTTGTTGCGGAACAGATTCTGCAAATCACCGGAAAAGAGAGCGGAACGTGCCTTGATATAGGCTGCGGAGGCGGGCATTTGGGGCTTGAGATAGCCAGAATGGTCGATATGCGTCTTGTTCTTGCGGATATTTCTGCGGATGCCGTTGAGCTTGCCCGCAAAAGAGTGGGCGGCTGGGGTTTTTCCTGCATAGCCGAAGCGGTTGTAGCGGGGGTGCACAGTCTCCCGTTTGCGGACGGTTCGTTTGACCTTATAGTGAGCAGAAGCTCAGTCTGGTTCTGGGATGATCATCTCGGAGCTTTCGGAGAGCTTATGCGGGTTCTCGCTCCGGGCGGAATAATCTTTATCGGCAGCGGTTTCGGCAAGCAGAGGGTGAAACAGGCTGTAATCGAAAAAATGAGGGAAAGAAGTCCCGAGTGGCCCAAAAAGGTCAAAAAGAAAACAGGGGCGGAACATACTCCGCAAACCATAGCGGACACCTTCAACCAACTCGGCGGTCTCACTGAAATATTTCAAAATGACTGTGGCGGCTGGGTAATCTGCCGGAAGTAAAGGTAATTTTCAAATTTTATCCATTAAAGTCGGTTAAGCATGCGGATAAAAAGAGAGAGGCGGGGGAAACCCGCCTCTGAAGTTGTTGACAAAAGTAAAAAACTGAGACTGCCTCGCAGTGAAGTAATTTGCCGTCATTGCGAACTTTAGTGAAGCAATCTCTTAGTTATTTAACCTTTTTAATATCGATTTTCATAGCCTTGGCAACGCCTTTGCCGTATTCGGGATCCGCCTTCATGCAGTTGCCGATGTGCCGCACCTTTATTTTTTCAGGAGCGTCTCCCATGGCTCTTGCCGTGTTCTCGAAGAGAACCTTCTGCTGAGCGGGGCTCATGAGCCTGAAAAGCAGACCGGGCTGAGTGTAGTAGTCGTCATCGTCTTCCCTGAAATTCCAGTTCCATGCTCCGCCCTCAAGCTCAAGCACAGGCTCACGGAATTTCGGCTGCTCCTGCCATTCGCCGTAGCTGTTCGGCTCATAGTGAAGAGTGGAGCCCTGATTGCCGTCTGTGCGCATCTGTCCGTCTCTGTGGTAGCTGTTGAACGGGCATCTGGGAGCATTTACGGGAATCTGGTGGTGGTTCACGCCGAGCCTGTAGCGCTGTGTATCACCGTAGGAGAACAGCCTGCCCTGAAGCATTTTATCCGGTGAAAAGCCTATTCCGGGGACAATGTTCGCAGGGTTGAAAGCTGCCTGCTCGACATCCTGAAAGTAGTTTTCGGGGTTTTTATTCAGCTCGAAGCAGCCTACCTCAATAAGCGGGAAATCTTTTTTAAACCAGACTTTTGTAAGGTCAAACGGATTGTAGGGCATTTTCTTCGCCTCTTCCTCCGTCATAACCTGAATGAACATCTTCCATTTGGGGAAGTCGCCCTTGTCGATGCTTTCAAGCAGGTCTCTCTGGTGGCTTTCACGGCATTTACCTATGACTTTTTCCGCTTCTTCATCCGTGAGGTTTTTGATGCCCTGCTGTGAAACAAAGTGGAACTTGACCCATACACGCTTGTTTTTGTCGTTAATCATGCTGAAAGTGTGGCTGCCGAAGCCGTGCATATGGCGGTATGACTGGGGAATCCCTCTTTCACTCATCGTAATCGTGACCTGATGCAGAGCTTCGGGGAGAGATGTCCAGAAATCCCAGTTATTTTTAGCGCTTCTCATGTTTGTTCTGGGATCACGCTTGACTGCGTGGTTAAGGTCGGGGAACTTCAGCGGGTCACGCAGGAAGAAAACAGGGGTGTTGTTGCCGACAAGGTCCCAGTTGCCTTCTTCTGTGTAGAATTTCATGGCAAATCCCCTGATGTCCCTTTCCGCGTCCGCTGCGCCCCTTTCCCCCGCAACGGTTGAAAAGCGCGCGAACATATCGGTTTTTTTGCCGATTTTTGAAAATATTTTAGCCTTTGTGTATTTAGTTATATCATGTGTAACGGTGAATGTGCCGAAGGCGCCTGAGCCTTTGGCGTGCATTCTTCTTTCGGGTATCACTTCCCTGTCAAAATGAGCGAGTTTTTCAAGATACCAAACATCCTGAAGCAGCATAGGACCTCTGGGACCGGCGGTCTGAACATTCTGGTTATCAACTACGGGTGCGCCTGCAACGGTTGTAAGTTTTTTCTTTTTCTTTTTGTCCATTACTCTGCCTCCTTAATTTTTTCTTTCCTGCATTTAGGGCAAATGCCTTTAAAATAAACGTTTTTGTCGTTTATTATGAAACCGCCTAGTTCGTCTGCGGTAAAGTCGTCAAGGTTTATCCTGAAATTGAATATTTCACCGCAGGATTCGCATTTGAAGTGTCCGTGATTTTTCATAATTATGTCGTACCTTGTTTCATTGTCCTCAATGTTCAGAATCCGCACCAGACCAGCCTCAACAAAAAGACTGAGGGTGTTGTAAACGGTGGTTTTTGAGAGAGAGGGGATTTCGGTGTGCAGATCATTGAAGATTTTCTCCACTGTGGGGTGACAGAGGTTCTCCTGCATATACACCAGAATACGCACCCTTTGGAATGAGGGTCTGATATTCCGGTTCATAAGCTCTGCCGCAGTTTCTTCGTTGCTGTGTTTCATATGCTCCTTCTTAGCTATAATGAAAACAAGTTTGTAATCATTATAAATTGATTTTAATTATTAAAATGCCGCAGGTCAAGTCAATACGAAAAAAATATCATTAATTTATTTTATCAGATCAAAACAAATGTAACCGCTGAAAACTCACCTTCGTCTAAGGTGGTATCAGGCAGGATGCCGAATACAACTTCAGGGAGGATGACACATGATAATTTCTGCTTCAAGCGGTCTTTATGAAAACCTGAAGATCAGCGGGCTCACACAGGTTTCCTCCGGCAGCAAAACCGAAGAAAACAGCGAAGACAGCCGTTTTGCATCACTTTCCTCTGTAGATAAGGCAGAGATAAGCAAAATGGGCAGCTTCATGGTGAACATGCCCGAAGAGCTTCAGACAGACATGGAAGACTTCAGAAACGCCATCAAGGAAGCAGCGGAAAGCGAAGAGGAGTTCAGCGCGGAGAGCGTTGCTGAATCAGCCTCGGAAGAACTGAAAACCTATGCCGAAGAGCAGGGCGTAAGCCTCACCGAAATGGCTCAGCAGGCGTATGACATGCACCAGAACGCCCCTCAGGAAGGGATGTACGGCATGCAGGGCGGGAAACCTGCCGGAGGACCTCCTCCCGGCGGAATGCCCCCGATGGGTGAATCCGAGGAAACAACCACTGACGAAACTCTTCTGAGCCTTCTGGAAGCGCTTGCGGAAGCCGGAGAGGACACTGAAACGGAAACAACTCTGAGTGTTTCCGAGACGGATGAATCCGAGGAAGCCGAAGAAACAGCCGAAACAGTTGCGGAAGAGGAGAATCTCAGTCAGATTTCAGAGATGCTGCTCAGCGCGCTGGAAAAAATGACATCGACCGATGAGGAGAAGGGATCTTTTGAGTACAAATACTCCATGATGATGAACTCACTTCTTTTCGGCGAAGCGTAAGGATTAATGACAGTTAAAGATGCAAGGTTCGGACAGGACGCACACCACCCGAAAGGGGCGGAGCGGGATAGACAGAGTTCCCTCCGCCCCAATAAATTTAATAATTGACTGAATAAGGTAAACGCGGAAGAATGTTATTTTGAATGTGCAGCAAACTACAGCCTGATATTTCCGACAGAGAGCTGATAGAAAGGCTTGTCTGCGGGGAATACGAATATTTCAGAGTCTTTGTTAAAAGATTCGAGTCGCTGGTTTTTGAAACCGTGGGAAGACATGTTCCGGAGGACATGACCGAAGATGTTGCACAGGAAGTTTTTATAAAAGTTTTCAAGTCATTGAAAACACTGGATAATTCTGAAAAAGTCAAAGGCTGGCTCAAAAAAGTGAGCATAAACTGCTGCTGTGACTACTGGCGGCGGGAATACAGAAAGAACGAAACTTCCCTCAGCAGTCTGAGCTATGAGGGCGGAAACCTGCTTGAAAGGCTGGAATCCGAAAGCGCGGGCGATGAGTTTGAGAGAAAAAGCAGGCAGACGCACCTGAGGATGATTCTCGACAGAGCTATGCTCGTTCTTTCTCCCAAGGACAGAATACTGATGGAGCTGGTATACTTTGACGGAGTCTCCGCTGCGGAGGCTGCGGACGTTATGAATATGACAAGAGCGGGGGTCAAAGTCAGAGCCTTCCGCGCAAAGAAAAAGCTTTCAGACGCACTTAAAAGAATGGGAATCAGGGACAGTAATTATGAGTGAGAAAAAACGACTGACGGAAGAACTTGCTGCGGCTAGCAGGGCAGGCAGAAACACTGCGCCGGATGAGGGCTTTGCTGACAGAGCCTACAGAAAGGCGCTTGAAAGCATGGCGGAAGAGGCTGAGATCTCGATGGTGAAAACACCGGCATTCGCGGTGCTTGTACCTGTTTTGTGCGTTCTTCTGGCTGTTCTTTTCATTACCGAAAACTATATGGTGCAGGAAAAGACGCTTTATCTCATGGAACTGCTTGTGACCGGTGTCTCAGGCGTAGTGATCTAGGTATGCCATGAAAAAGTCTGCTTATTTTGTTGTTATATTTCTTATTGGTTTTGTGGCAGGCGCAATTGCCATGAATATTTACCGCATAGCACAGTTTAATCATATGCGTAAAGAGCCGCACGATGTGGCGGCAAAAATTCACTCCATGCTTGAACGGGAGCTTAAGCTCACTCCTGAGCAGTCTGCCGATGTAAGGCGTATTCTTGACGAGGCGCGCCCGAAGGCAGATGCGCTCAGGGATAAAACGAAGCGTGAGGCCGATGAAATTTTTGAAGAAGCTTTCAGAAAAATGAATGAAGTTCTGGATGAAGGACAGATGAAAAAACTGTATGAGCTTCATGAAAGGTTCAAGAAAACCCCGCCCCCTCCTCCGCCGACGGGCGGGTTCGGACCTCCGCCCCCTCCGCCTTTTCCAGACAGACCGTAACAGGCGGCGCGGTGAATCTCTCTACACAGGAAGCTTCATTGTTATACAGAAGCCTTTGTCTGTATTGGCGGCGTAAAGCTCTCCCCTGTGGAGGTCTGCCGCGCGTTTAGCTATGGCAAGCCCCAGTCCGGTTCCTCCGGTCTGCCTGTCTCTGTCTGAGTTTTCCCTGAAAAAGGGAACGAATATCCTTTCAAGATTTTCTTCCTGAACTCCGTGTCCGTCGTCCAGAACTTCAACTGTGAAAAAAAGATCATCCGTGTTAACAATTATTTCTATCCTTCCCGCAGCATATCTAAGGGAGTTTCTGACTATATTTTCTATAGCGCTTGAGAGCAGTCTTTTATTACCGTGAATTTTGCAGCAGGAACATCCGTTGAAGATTATTTTCTTTCCTGAGGCTTCCGCTTCAAAGTGAAAATCGGGCATGAGGTTTTCTATGAGAGAGCAGAGATCGAAATGCTCAAACTGTATCTGCTTTCCGGTACAGTCAGAAACTGCCTTAAGGTCGGCTATCATCGTCCCCATCCTGTTCCACTCTGTTTCTATGCGGTTAAGCAGCTTGGCGGTGGGCTGATCCGCTTTGGCAAGCGCCAGCTCTATGGCAAGGCGCATTCTGGTGAGGGGGGATCTCAACTCGTGGGAAATATCCCTGAACATCCTTATCTGCTGCTGCCTGTTCTCCTCAAGGCGTTCCGCCATCAGCATGAACTTGTGGGCAAGCTCGCCGAATTCATCATTCCTGTGTGCGACTTCACTGAGTGATATGTCGAATGAGCCTTGCGATATTCTGTCAGATGCTTCGTTGATCTCTTTCAGGGGTATGGTAAGGTGTCTGGCGAGGTAGAAGCTGATCAGGGATATAATTATGATGTGCAGCATAATCTCCTGAAAATACTCTTTGAACCACACCATTGCAATCACTCTTCTCTCCGGTCTGTTATAAACTGTGAGCAGATATGAGGCTTTTTCCGGCATATTGCCTGCTGAATCCCGCAGAACAAACGCATTGAGAATTTGACTGTCGCTTATCTGCCTGACAACACGGAGCTTCTGTTTGGCAAGCGTGGTCACGGTTTCCATCGCTTCCTCAGAGAAGGGCTGTCCGGTTATCTCTTCAAGATTTTTGTCAAAAATATACGTCTTGTTCGGAGATTTAGCGGAGACCTTTCTCACATATTTTATGAAGCTGTCCGTGTCCATTGTCAGGTGTCTGTCGACAAAAAGAATATTGAGGTTGATTTCGTTTGAGTGCTGCGCCTTTATTGATAGAATACGTATAAAATCCTTATCTGACATAACATAGAGAAATATGCTAAGTATGCTGAACGCTATGAGGCTTATCCAGAATGAAATGAAAATTTTAAGGAAGATTCCGCCTTTGCCCAGCCTCAATTTTTAACCTCTGCCGTCAGAATGTAGCCTGCGCCCCTGATGCTTTTTATAATGTCGGGGTCGCCGATTTTTTTACGGATGTTGCTTATGTGAACGTCTATGCTTCGGTCAAAGGAGTTGAGCTCTCGTTCAAATACGCATTTTGATATATCATCCCTGCTCACTGTTTTGCCTGCGCTGCGCATAAGCATTTCGAGTATTTGAAATTCGGCGGATGTCAGTGTGATTTCCTGCCCGCCGGCGTATGCGCTGAGGCGTAATGTGTTTATTCGCAGCGTGCCTGCCTCTATTGTAACTCCCGCTGTCTGTCTTCCAGTTCTTCTTAGTATGGCTTTTATTCTCACTATGAGCTCTCGCGGGTTGAAGGGTTTGGGCAGGTAGTCGTCGGCGCCGTTTTCAATGCCGGAGATTCTGTCGGTTTCCTCACCTCTGGCTGTGAGCATGAAAACAGGAGTGTCATTTGTTTTGCGGAGTTCGCGGAGTATGGCGAAGCCGTCCATCCCGGGGAGCATCACGTCAAGAATGATCAGGGAAAAGCCGCCGTCCTGAGCCTTTGCCAGTCCTGATTTTCCCTCATGTACGCTCTCCACTCCGAAACCCTCTTCTCCGAGATAGGTTTCAAGAAGTTCGCAAAGTTCCGTATCATCGTCTATAATCAGTATATTTGCATTTATAAAATTCATAGATACAATTATAAAAGTAAACCGCAATAAAATCACGTTAATTTAAGTTAAGCGGTTCTCTGCCGCTTTACAAAAATTTACCATACAGGCCGGACTTTTCTGGATAATAACGGTCAATGTAGAGTAGAGTTTTATTATTCCGCGGGGAAGGGATGATTATGAAGTATACTGTTATTTTTTTGTTTGCTGTCTCAGCGGTACTCTCTGCCTGCGGAGCTAGGGAGCAGTCGCTGAAAGTGAAAGAGCTTAATACCGGCGCTCCTGAAAGCTTTGTGAATGTTTCCTCCGGATATGTGCCGGATTTTTCTTCTGAGTGGTGGAATGTTTTTGATGACACTGCCCTTGACGGGCTGATCCGTGAAATGTTTGCCAAAAACTATGAGCTTGAGGATACCTATGTATCCCTTGAGATAAAGCGTGCGGGCGTAAAATCCGCCCGTGCGGACAGACTGCCGACCTTGACAGCGGGGGTCGGCGTTTCGGATACCTCCCGTGAAGCAGACGGCGGCAGGAGATGGCAGGACGAGTATGAACTCTCCGCCAGAGCCTCGTGGGAGGCGGACATATGGGGCAGAAACTCAAGCCTTGTATCAGCCGCCGAATATGACGCGGCATACGCAGGAATGACTCTTCGCGGGCAGTACCTGTCCCTGTCGGCGGAACTCGCTGACAGATATTTCCTGTACCGCTACGAAACCGAGCGCCTCGGAAAACTCACAGCCCTTGAAAAACTTTACGAAAAACTGGTCACGGCGGACAGAAACGCCTTTAAATCAGGGCTTGGCAGCCTTGAAGATATATACGAATCCGAAAAGAAGCTGGAAACAGTACGGATAAGCAGGGCATCATCCGAATCTACCCTCATGAGCCTCAGGGAAGAGATAGCCCTCATGCTGGCGATAAAGGGAGCAGAGCTGCCCGAGCTGCCGCAGGGGTGGCACGTGAGGATTCCTGATGTGCCCTATGCCATTCCCGCTGAGGTGATTGCCGCCAGAGCGGATATAAAGGCGGCTCAATACGCAATCTACAGAACAGACAGACAGCTTGCCGCAGCCATTGCGGACAGGTATCCGTCACTCTCCCTTTCAGCCGCCGGAGTCTACGGTTCGGACAGCGTTTCATCGCTCATCCGTCCGGAGGCTTTCGCTTTTTCTCTGGTGGCGGATGCTCTGTTCACGGTGTTTGACGGCGGAAAGAAGAGAACCGCTGTGACGGTGAAGGAGCTGGAGCTTGATTCATATATTCTTAAATACAGACAAGCGGTTCTCGCCGCCCTGCACGACATAGAAAAGGGACTGCTGGAGAACGCCTACAGGGAGAAATCCTTGGAGGAGCTTAAGCGCACGGCGGAGAAAAACAGGTCGCTTTATGAGCTTGGCAGTCTGAAGTTTAAAGGTGGTCTTATCCCCATCAGGAGCGTGATTGCCGCGGAAACAAGCATGCTGGAGCAGGAGATTTCGCTTCTCGGTGCTGAGCGTGAGCTTGTGAGCGCCAGAATAAGCCTCATACGCGCCTTAGGCAGCGGATGGGAAGAGAAATATATAGCAGATAAATCAGGAGACGGGAAATGAGGAAGAGCATAATCAAAATTCTGCTGCCGGTGGCGGTGATCGGAGTATCGCTATTGGTCTGGAAATATTATATGTCCAACATTCCCGTTCCCGAAAAGACAGAGCCTGCGAGGATTCCGCCTGTCGTGATAACCGAGGTGTGTTCCAGAACCTTTATACCCCTTGAAAGGGAAGGATACGGGCGTATTCAGGCTGAAAAAACAATAGAGATAAAAACCGAAACAGGCGGAACAGTTATATATAAGAACCCTTCGTTTGAAGAGGGAGGCAGGGTGAGGCAGGGCGAGGTTCTCTTCAGGCTGGAATCTGTCTCCTACGAGGCGGAACTGAGCGCTGCGGAAACTGCGGTGGCGACAGCCAGACTCAATCTCGCCGAAATAGAGCACTCCGCTGACATAACCGCCAAAGAGTGGGAGCTCTGGAACGAAGGCAAGGAACGGCCGGAGAAACCCGGACGGCTTGCTGATTATGAGCTTCAGAAAGCCGAAGCTCAGGCGAAGCTGGCTCAGGCTGAGAATGATCTGAGGTCAGCGAAAAACACCCTTGCCAAAACTGTTTACTATGCGCCATTCAGTGCTGTGGTTGTTTCATCCTCCATACAGAACGGAAGCGTCGTGAAATCCGGCGATGTGCTGGGTTCTCTGGCGGGCAGCCGGCTTTACGAGGTCGTTGTGCCTTTCCCCGCTTCCGTGTCGGTGGATTTCCGCTTCTCGCTGAACGAGACTGAGGCTTCGCCCGCCTCCGTCATACTGAAAGACGGACAGAGCTCATGGGAGTACAGAGGCTATCTGGCAAAGCTTCTTCCCGGGGCTGATGAAACCACCGGAATGGTCAGAGCCGTCGTGAGGCTTCCTCTCACACCTGAAAATTTAAAAGATAAACCCTATCCCGCAATCGGGATGAATATAAAAACCGTTCTCCGCACAAGAGAGCCGGAAGAGAGGGTTGTCATACCCGAAGCCGCTCTCAGGGAAGGCTCACAGGTTTGGGCTGTGGAGAGCGGAAAGCTCCGCATAATTCCTGTCTCAGTCCATTCCTACAAGGCGGACAGGGTGCTTTTGTCCTCTGGTCTTGGAGGCGGAGAGGAGTTGATAGTCTCAAGACTCAGAGGCGCCATTGACGGCATGGATGTCACTGTCCGCACGGCTGATAATTCCACCCTTTCCGGGAGCCTTAAATGATGCTCAGGGGCGGCGCCGTAGCATGGATGGCGAAGAATAAGGTCGCCTCCAATCTGCTGATGCTTTTCCTGCTTGTGGGCGGTATCTTCATGATGCTGAACACCAAACAGGAGGTTTTTCCCGATTCTGAAAAGGATATAATAAACATTACTTTTGAATACACAGGCGCTTCCCCTTCCGAAATAGAAGAAGGGATGGTTCTTCCCACGGAGGATGCCGTCAGCAGTCTTCACTTTGTAAATAAGATAACCTCCGTGGCAGGTGAAGGCTCAGGCTCGGTGAGCATTGAGCTTATCAAGGGAATGGACAGGCAGCAGGCGCTTCAGGATGTTAAGTCTGAGGTGGATAAAATATCCACGTATCCGGACGAGGCGGAAACGCCTGATGTGGAGCTTGAGATACGGCGCAGAGAAGTTCTCACAGTCAGCGTGTACGGTGATGTGAACGAAGAGGCTCTGCGTTTTTACGCTGATCGGATAAAAAACGGGCTCCTTGCCACGGAAGGCATAACCCAGCTTGAGTATGTGGCCGTGAAGGACAGGGAGATAGCCGTCTGGATACCGGAGGAAACACTGAGAAAGTACAGCCTCACTCTCAGGGATGTTTCGGACGCACTGCGAGGAAACTCCATGGACTACCCTTCGGGAACACTTGAAACCGAATCGGGTGACATAAAGCTCAGGATGTACGATAAACGCCGAATAGGAAGTGAGTTCGGGAGTATCCCTGTCGTATCCTCAGCGGGCGGCGGCACAGTTCTTCTGGGCGATATTGCGGAAATAAGCGACGGCTTTGAGGAGCAGGATATACTTGAGCGCTTTAACGGCGCTCCGTCAATCTCCATAGATGTTTACAGGGTGGGCAAGCAGACTCCGGCAAGCGTGTCCGAACGGGTTCACGAAACTATTGATAAGATAACCGCCTCTTTCCCCGAATCAGTAAAAGTTGTCATATGGGATGACAGGTCGGAGCAGCTTCAGAACCGCATAGATCTTCTGATGAAAAACGCCGCCTTCGGTCTGTCTCTGGTGGTGCTTATTCTTGCTGTGTTTCTTGAAACCCGTGTCGCTCTCTGGGTGGCACTGGGCATACCTATTTCCGTTTTCGGCTCCTTCTATTTTCTGAATCTGGCGGGCGCCTCCATAAACATGATAACAACCTTCGCCTTCATAATGACCTTGGGTATAGCGGTGGACGACGCCATAGTCGTGGGTGAAAATATACACACCCATTACAAGTCCGGCAAAACCAGATACAGGGCGGCAGTTGACGGAACAAAGGAGATGCTCAGCGCCGTGACCTTCTCAGTGCTTACCACAGTCGCCACGTTCGCTCCGCTTCTGTTTGTGGAGGGGAGCATGGGGCTTCTGATGAACACCCTCCCCGTGGTGGTCATATCAGTTCTGCTGGTTTCGCTTATGGAGTCCTTCTTTATTCTTCCCGCGCATATGAACAGCGGCAGGGAGAGAGACGCCAAGCCTAAGTTCTCTCTTGGCATACGAGACGGAATAAGAAACGCTCTGGACAGGTTCGTGAACGGACCCTTTGACAGGTTCCTGCGGATGACTATGGAGTATAAATACGCCACTGTGGCTGTCTTCATTGCCATCACCATAATTTTTGCCGGTATTGTGGGCTCCGGCAATCTCAAGTTCCGTTTCATGGCTCCGCTTGAGGGAGACAGAGTGCGGGCGACAGCGGTAATGCCCACAGGAACTGCGGCAGCCGTCACTGAGAGGGTGGTGAAAAGGCTTGAGGAAACGGCATTTAAGGTTGACGCGGAGATGATGAGGGAGACAGGAAGCGACACGGGCTTTATAGAATACGTTAACAGCGGCATACGCAGAGACGGCAGCGCCGTTGTCAACGTAATGCTTTACGAATATGAAATCCGCAATTTCCGTACAGGGCTGTTTGAGGAAAAATGGCGTGAGGCGGTGGGCAGCATAAGCTCCGCGGAATCACTGAGCTTCGATTCGCAGCTCAGAAATTTCGGCGCGAATATATCCGTCCGTCTGGATCATGATAATGAGGAAGTGCTGAGGGAAGCCAGCGGCATAATAAAGCATAAGCTGGCGGAATACGGCGGGGTTTATGATATTGAGGACTCCTTTGCGTCAAAGCAGCAGGAGATTCATTATAGGCTTAACGGCTACGGAAGATCTCTCGGACTCACGAACGAGACCATAGCCTCTCAGGTTTCTCCGGCTTTTCTCGGAATAAAGTCGCTTATTTATCAGAGAGGACAGGACGAGGTGACAGTTAGGGTGAAATATCCTTATTCCGGACGTAAATATCTGGGTGACGTATACGCTGTTAACATTAAAACCCCTTCCGGTTCGGAGGTTCCACTGAGCTCGGTGGCTGAGGTTTACTTTACTGAGGATCTCACGGAGATAAACCGCACCAACAGGCGCAGGGTTGTGAATGTAATAGCCACTGCCGGAGTATTCTCAAACCCGCAGGAGATAATGAGAGATCTGGCTGAAAATACCATGCCGGAGGTTCAGAGCCTCTTCCCCGGTCTTGAGTGGAAGTTTGAAGGTCAGGAGGAGAGCAGAAGGGAATCCATGGACAGCCTGAAATACAATATGACTTTTGCCGTGCTGATCGTATACGCTCTTCTTGCCGTTCCTCTGGCAAGCTATGTTCAGCCGCTTATTATAATGTTTTCCATTCCTCTTGGGCTGGTGGGAGCGGCAGCCGGACATATGCTTCTGGGACTTACCCTGAGCCTCATGAGCATATTCGGCATGGTGGCGGTCAGCGGTGTGGTGGTGAATAACTCCCTTGTTCTGGTGGACTTTATAAACAGGTTCGGACGGGATAAAGGCTATGTAAACGATGAAATCATCATGGAAGGGGCAAAAAGGAGATTCAGACCTATAATAATGACGTCTCTCACAACCTTTTTCGGACTGGCGCCTATGATACTTGAAACATCCATACATGTTCAGTTTCTCATTCCCATGGCGGTCAGCATAGCCTTCGGCGTGCTTTTCACAACGATTGTGGCGCTTCTTTTCGTACCCAGCGCTTATTCTATTATGGAGGACTGCAAACGCCTGATTGATAAAAAGCAGTGAAACTATTAAGGCTATGTTCGCTCTCCGGTGCTAATATTTATTGTTAAGAAACAGAGAGGACATATATTTAACATTGAGCGCCCGGAAAAACTGTACAGAAGCCAGAGGCGTGCATTTTTTTGAATATGTGTCAGGGAGTTTTCATTGTCAGTTACGCGTCAGACGACTTTGGGAGTCGTTCTAATAGTCTTGATGGCGATTTTCATGTTTACGGCTCTCACCGTTGTCCATGTGCGTAATGACCTTTCGTCCGCAATAGATTACAAGCATAAGAAAATAGAGTTTATGCTCAGCTATCAGTCTGATCAGCTTGAGCGCTCACTGAGGAGCAGGTTCAGGGCTCTTCTGTCCGACTATTACCTTCGTGAGGCGATGGCATCAAAGGACAGGGAAAGAATCAGACTTTATTTCAATGAAAAATACGGCGCTCTCGTGGCGGAGTATCACACGGAAATAATCATACATATTCATGATGAAAACGGAAGCTCGTTCATGCGGATGCACGCGCCCGGACATCTCAACTATTCCGGTTACCCCAGACCCATGCTTGAGGAGGTAGCCGATAAAAAGGAGCCGCGTTTCGGTTTTGATCTCGGCTGCTACGGACTTCACTACAGATACGCGGAACCCGTTTACTATATGGGCGTTTTTGTAGGCATAGCCGAAGTGGGCATTGGGGTGGACTATCTGCTCTCTCTCATGAAAAACACGCTGGATCTTGAAATGGGGCTGTTCATTCCAGCGGATAAGGCTGAGAACCTCTGCTTTGAGCCCCGGGCGGAAAGTCTGGACGGCGAACGGCTGATCAATGTATCCAATGACGATTTTGTGACGATTTTCAATAAGGCTGATTTCTCCAAAGGCGTTTTAACAGAGATTAATGAGGACGGCAAATTCTACCGTGTCCACATGGATCATTTTCTTAAGGGCTACAACGGACAGAAGATAGCCAGTCTCGTGACCTTTCAGGATATAACAAATGAGAAAATGGCGATCACCCATTATCTGAGACTTGCCGTGATTATGGCAGTTATTTTCATATGTCTCACCATTCTTATGATGAAAAATTCGTTTATGCGGATAATAAGCGATCTTGAGAAAAAATATAAGGAAAGCAAATCAAGGGAAAACTATCTCGGCGATATAATCGCTAACTCATTGAATGAAATCTTTATTTACGATATAGACACCCTCCGGTTTGTGGAAGTAAACCGCGGAGCCTGCAAAAATCTCGGGTACTCTCATGAAGAAATCCTCCAGATGACAACTCTGGACATCAAACCTCAGATGACTTTTCAGTCGTTCAGAAAACAGATTCTGCCTGTTATAGAGGGGGAGAAGGAAACGGTAATGTTTGAAACAGTTCACAGGCGTAAGGACGGAACCTTGTACCCTGTTGAAATACATATTCAGAAAACCTTTGTCGAAGGGCGTGAGGTTATTATGGCTGTGGTTCTGGACATTACCCAGCGCAAGGACGCGGAAAACAGACTGAAAGCCCTCAACGAAGCTCTTGAAAAGAAGGTTGATCAGGAGACCGAACGCAGGCTTTTCAGCGAAAAGATAATGATGGAACAGAAAAAGTTCATTGACATGGGGCAGATGATAAACGCTGTAGCCCACCAGTGGCGCCAGCCTCTCAACGCACTGGGACTGTATGTTCAGGATATGCGGGAGACCCACTTCAGTCAGGGGCTTGATGACTCATACGTAAACCAGATCGAAAAGGACTGCATGCACATAATCAACCACATGTCCGACACTATCGATGATTTCAGACGCTTCTTTGCTCCCGATAAAAGCTCGGCGCCCTTCGAGATCATACGCTCCGTTCTGGAGACCATTCGGCTGGTCAGCGCACAGCTTATGGCATCGAGCATCGATTACCGCATAATATGCAGATGCGGCGACGATTCTTACTTCAGCGAAAACTCTGTGGAGAGCCCCGGGTGTCTGAGTCGAAAGACGCTTGTCAGGGGTTATGAAGGCGAATTCAAACAGGTTATGCTCAATATCATACACAACGCAAGAGATGCTATAATCGAAAGAAGGCAAAGTGAGGCGGAAGGCTTTCAGGGATTCATTGAATTTGATCTGGATGCCTGCGGCGACAATATAGTTCTCAGCATTAAGGATAACGGCGGCGGAATACCTGAGAACGTGATTCAGAAAGTTTTTGATCCCTATTTCACTACGAAGGAAGAGGGTAAAGGAACAGGCATTGGTTTGTATATGTCAAAAAATATAGTGGAACAGCATATGAAAGGGTATCTGACCGCCGAATCAAAGGATGGCTGTGCTGTTTTCAGACTGGTTCTCAGATCTGCGGCGGTGAAAGATGACGGCTGAAACTGTTAAGGCAAAAATATTGTACATAGAGGATGAGGCGCTCACCAGAATGCTTATGGTACGCCAGCTCAGGCTCTATTTCAGTGATGTTTACGAGGCGGGGAACGGCAGGGAAGGCTTTGAGATTTTTATGGAAACACAGCCGGATATTGTCATAACAGATCTCTCTATGCCCCATCTGGACGGCTTTCAGCTTGTGGACAAGATAAGAGGGCAGGGCGGCAAGCCCAAATTTATAATAACCACAGCCTTCAGAGAGGAAACATGCTCCCTGAAGGACTGCGAAATTCTTTTTAAGCCGATCAGCTTCGCGGATGTTTATTCCTGCGTAACCAGACTCCTTAACTGTCAGTGACTGAGCTGACCGAGCCTTTCCAGCCAGAAGAGATATTCCCCGCTTGATACCTCCGACCGCCAGAATCCGGTGAGCGTGGCGGCGGCTATGCTTATCCAGAATACCGCAAATACCGCAAGGGTCAGGGATCTGTAGTCTGATTTGTAAGTTTTCAGACACTCATCGTTAGCCCGAACCCTGACACAGTCGTGACAGCCTATACACTCCGGCGAATGGACTGTTCCGGCTTTATGCACCTGTATATCCATCGGGCAGATGTTCGTGCATTTCATGCAGTTCACGCAGGCATCCTTCTCTCTTTTTATTTTGAAAGGCGATACGAGCGACACAAGCCCCATCAGCGCTCCGTAAGGGCATAGAAATCTGCACCAGAAGTTGCGGAAAAGAAGCCCCAGTATCAGGAGAACAGCCAGAACCATGAGGGTAGTGCGGGAGGGTTCTGTGAAAAAGCGCATCATTTTTGCGTCTGAAACCTTGTTGTAAGGCGCATTGAGGAAACCCTCTATGGCAGGCAGAGACATTTGTATGAGGATGATATAAACAAAGAACCCCAGCAGGAGATATTTCAGAGAGGACAGCGGGTAGGCTATGAACCTGTGGATTTTGATATTTCTGCCTGCGGAGCCTATTGTTTCGGAGATGAGCCCGATGGGGCAGATATATCCGCAGAAGCCGCGCTTGAAGATTATACTGATTAAAAGAAAGACAATGAGAAGCGTCAGTCCCGCAGGGTGGATCATATCGTAATTTCCGCTGAACACAAAGCGCTTGAGCCCCATCAGCGCGCTTATAGGCAGAAATGCCTCCACGCCGCCGGGCTTCACTGCCGACATGTCGCCCGCTTGAAGGGCGGATAAGTAGAAGTAAAATCTTATGCCGATATAAACTGTTGCTGCAAAGAATAAATATTGGATCAAACGCCTTACCGCCGTTTTATCAGACCTGAGAAAATGAGCGGTCGAGCTCAGAAGCTGTTTCATTAAAATCTCCTCTTTAATAAATCTTTAGGGCAGTGTAGCCGTAAATTTTATTCCTATAATTGATCCCGAACAAAAAACAGCAAAGAAGTTCCCGTGAATGTATAAAATATAGTCAGTGGCAATGACGGATAAGATGTTTATAATTAAGGGACTTGTTGATGAAATAAAACAATGCGGCTAAAATTGTAAAGAATGTAATTAAAAGCGATTAATATTTAATCATCATTAATGTAATAAACCTTCCAAACGCCTGTTTTTCGCTGATTTCCCAATGGCACAGGCATTGCTTGTTATACTCCATGGAAAAGAGATTAAGCTATTATAAACTTCTGTTGAATACAATATACGACATAAGCCTTGAGCTGAACTCAAAGGTGAACGAGAGTGCGGCGCTCCAGAACGTGATGAATATTATGAGCAATAATCTCAATATTCAGAACGGTACAATTCTTATTGCCGATCCGGAGACAGGGGCGCTCCTGCCGAAGGCTTCGCACGGTCTCAGCAGAGCCGCTCTTGCGGAAATGGTGTATAAAAGCGGCGAAGGCATGGTGGGGAAGGTGTTTAAATACGGCTTCCCGATCATGCTCCACGACATAAGCCTTGAGCCCGATTTCAAGGATAAAATCAAGCGCAGGGATGATGAGAAAACAAGCTTTATCGCCGTTCCCATCAGCCATGGAAACGAGAAGATAGGCGTTCTCGCTGTGGACAAGCACTACCGTGAGGTGGTGAGCTATGAGGCTGAGGTGGATATTCTGAAGATGATTTCCGCTCTTGTCGCCTCGTTCATGCACAAGATGACGCTTATAAACAGCGAGAAGAAAGAGCTGATAGAGGAAAAGGAGCGGCTTCGGAGCGAAGTTGCGGTGAAATTCTCCGTCAAGGGTCTTGTTGGCGGCAGCAAGCTGATGCAGGAGGTCTTAAAGAAGATCTCTCAGGTCTGCCGCACAAAAACAACAGTGCTTATCAGAGGCGAAAGCGGAACCGGCAAGGAGATGGTGGCGAAAGCCGTTCACTACTCCGGCGACCGCGCGCAGAAGCCCTTTGTCGCCGTCAACTGCGCGGCGATCCCGAAAGAGCTTATAGAGAGTGAGCTTTTCGGCTATAAAAAAGGCGCCTTCACTGGAGCGATCGCCGACAAAAAAGGCAAATTTGAGCTGGCAAACGGCGGAACTATATTCCTTGACGAAATAGGCGACATGCCCCTTGAGGCGCAAAGCAAACTGCTCCGTGTTCTTCAGGAGATGAGCATAGAGCGTGTCGGCGGTTCGGAGCCCACACCCATTGACGTGAGGGTGATTGCCGCCACGAACAGAAACCTTGAAAACGCCGTGCGTTCAGGAGATTTCAGGCTGGATCTTTATTACAGGCTGAATGTCGTCTCTATTTTCCTCCCGCCTCTGCGGAAACGCAGGGAGGATATTCCCGAACTCGCAAAGACAGCCCTTGACAAATTCAATACAAACTATGGCACAAAGCTTAAGATCTCACCGGATGTATTCCCCCTGCTTATGAAATGCTCATGGCCGGGCAACATACGTGAGCTTGAAAACTGTATAGAGCGTGCCGCCCTCTCCGTAACAAGCGATGAGATAACACCAGCCGAGTTCACATGCTCCAGAGGCGAGGTCTGTCTTGCCCAGCTTATGGAGAACAACGGTCACGCCGGCTGCGGCGAGCATGCGGTCTGTATTGAGTCACTCAATATGGATACGGGCGGAGAACAGAAATTTTTCTGCGAACACTATCCCAAAGCTGCCGAAAAACCCGCAGAAGAGTCTGTCAGACAGGCTAAGCCGCACTCTGAAATACCCCTTGCTGTGGATGATGAAAAGCAGATGGTTATTGACGCTCTTGAGAAAACAGGCTGGGTTCAGGCAAAGGCAGCCAGACTTCTCGGCATGACAGTTCGCCAGATCAATTACCGCATAATGAAATTCGGCATAGAAGTGAAGAAAATATAACAAACACAAACCCTACAATAAATGTAGGTAAGCTTACAAAAATTGAACAAGACGGGAATTGATCCTCCTAAGTTGCTGATAAAGCGGTTCTTCATATTTGGCACGCCGCTTGCATCAGTAACTGAAAAGCTTAAGGAGGAACACAATGACCTACATCACCGGAATTACTAAAGGCGGCAGCAAATGGACACCCGAGTTCGTTATGGCTGTCGACAACTCAAAATGTATCGCCTGCGGACGCTGTTATAAAGCTTGCAGCTTTAGCTGCCTTTCACTTCACGAAGACGACGATGACGATTCAGCGAAACGCTACATGGTACTCGAAAACGATGATGCCTGTGTAGGCTGCAAGGCTTGCGCTGTCGCTTGTCCGAAGAAGTGTTTCACCCACGCACCACTGGAGGCATAATATGGAATTCAGAGAAAACCAGAAAATCAGAGTTCTCGGCTGCACTAAGAGTGACGGAACCTGCGCAGGCTGCAACCGTGGTAAAGTGGTCGCCGAAGAGGGAGAGGAAGGTTTTGTCTGCCAGATTACGGAGTTCCTCTTCGAGCCTGTTGTAGTGGTTCATTTTCTTGAAACCAATAAAAAAGTCGGCTTCAGGAAGCATGAGATTGAAATTATTGAAGACTATGATCCGGACGAAATGGTCTGGATAAAAATTAAAAAGGACGATTCTCAGAATACGGTTTCAACATCGTAGCGCCCGCCTATCACAAGGTACTCCAGCTCACCGCTGAATGACCTTCGGGGCAGGGCTTCCGAGAAGTAAACGATTTTTGTGTAAGGCACTTCAGCCTTAATTATCTTACTGCCGAACTGTTCTGCTATCTCCTTTTCAGAAGTGAACGAGGAGAGGGAGTTCAGTTCGATGCAGTATTTTCTTTTTGAGAGCTGATCAATGATAATATGGTCACTCAGATCGTTCACTCCCCTGTAAAGGGTTATGGTGGGAACATGATTTTCGCAGTATGCCCTAATTATTGTCTGCGTGTATGTGTACAGCAGGTCGAGTTGCGAAAACATGCTGTTTTTGTTGGTTCTGGAGTTCATCCACTCCTGAAGGTAATCATAGTACTCTTTGGAATAAAGCCCGGGGATGCTCTGTCCGTGGTAAAACGGAATAAGCCCGAAGCGGTTTTCCACCCAGCCCTTGAGCACGGCTCCGGCGGAGTTGTTGGAATCAAAAAGCCAGCTTTTCAGAAGCCTTATGTAGCTTCCGACCTTTTTTCCTTTCACACTTTCTTCCAGAGCGAAGAGCTCGTTCATGTAGTTTTCAAAGAAAACGGAAGCCTCGGAAATGCTGCCTGCCGCTGCCGCGATCTCAAAAAGCCTGCGGTGATATTCCAGCACTCCGTCAATAGTAATAGGGATTATGCCCACATTGTACTCTCTGCTTACAAAGAGCTTTGCGGGTATATTGATTTTATTCGTGCTGTGGTAATAAACGCCTGCCTTGTGGCTGTCATCAAGATTTATCATGATCGGAATATGCCAAGACAAAAGGAAGTTTGCAAATGAAAAATGATGTTTTTGAAAGAGCGCTTGCCGCTTATCTCTGTTTTGCTGCCGGTGATGCTCTCGGAGCGACTACAGAATTCATGCTTCCGAGGGAAATCAGGGATAAATACGGCATACACGATAAAATAATCGGCGGCGGGTGGCTGCACCTTAAGGCGGGGAATGTTACAGATGATACGGAGATGTCTCTGGCTATCGGCGACAGCCTGATCGAAAACGGAGGCTATACTGTTCAGGGTGCGGCAGCAAGCTTCGCAAGATGGATGAAGAAAAAGCCTGTGGACATAGGCAGCACAGTGAGAAGGGGCATTGTTAATTATGTTACAAAACGTTCTGTAGTGTCTCTCTACTCAACATTTTCAGCGGGAAACGGCGCCGCCATGCGGAATTTTCCCGTTGTGCTCTATTGCCTGAAAGACTGGGTATGGTTTGAGGAGATAACAATATCCCAGTGTCATATAACTCACAATAACGAGCTGTCCGACATGGCAACCCTTGTTCTGGGCGAGGTTGTGAAGGCGCTCATCGAAACGGGAGACAAGAGGGCAGCACTTGATATTGTGTCCGAGTTCATCAAAAAAGACCCCACCTTCTCACACTCAAAATACAACGGCGAGGCATCGGGCTATATTAAGGATACTTTCAGAACCGTGATGCACTATTTCTTTGATTCAGACAGCCTGTACGAAACAGTAGTCAGAACAGTGAATCAGGGCGGTGACGCCGACACCAACGGAGCCATAGCGGGGATGCTTGCGGGCGCTCTGTACGGCATGGACGGCATACCCCAGAAATGGCTCAGGGCGCTGGATCAGGATGTTGTAAGGCTTATTACAAAACAGACCGAAGATCTGCTGAATGCCCCTATGAACGTGATTTTGTTGTAAGGTTTGTCAGTTTACCCCTTCAAACCATACAAAAACCTTACAAACGCCTGTCACTGAAACCTCTCAAAATATGACAATTCTTGTTTATCAATAATTTACGCATTTGGCACGCTTCTTGTTTATACTAATGCAGATAATAAACCGGAGGTTTCGGATCATGGCTAAATTGAGACAAATAGCTTTTTACGGCAAAGGCGGTATTGGCAAGTCGACCACTTCCCAGAACACTATCTCCGCTCTTGCGGAAATGGGCAAAAAGATAATGATCGTAGGCTGCGACCCCAAGGCAGATTCTACTCGTCTTATCCTTCACTCCAAAGCACAGGCGACAATCATGGAACTTGCCGCTGAAAAAGGCTCAGTGGAAGACCTTGAGCTTGATGAGGTTCTCAAGGCGGGCTTCCTCGGCATCAAATGCGTTGAGTCAGGCGGTCCTGAGCCCGGCGTAGGCTGTGCTGGAAGGGGTGTTATCACGGCTATCAACTTCCTTGAGGAAGAAGGCGCATATGAGGAAGACCTTGACTTTGTTTCCTATGACGTTCTCGGTGACGTTGTGTGCGGCGGTTTCGCAATGCCCATCAGGGAAGGCAAGGCTCAGGAGATCTACATCGTCGCATCGGGTGAGATGATGGCTATGTACGCAGCGAACAACATCTCCAAGGGTATCCTTAAATACGCTAACTCAGGCGGCGTCCGTCTTGCGGGTCTTATCTGTAACGAACGTAAAACTGACAGGGAAGACGAACTGATCAGCGAGCTTGCGAGAAGAATAAATACTCAGAGAATACACTTCGTGCCCAGAGACAACGTCGTTCAGCATGCGGAGCTTAGAAGAATGACTGTTATCGAATACGATTCAAAATGCAAACAGGCTGACGAATACAGAACTCTTGCACAGAAGATAAACGATAACAAAATGTTCAATATCCCCACTCCTCTTACAATGGATGAACTCGAAGGACTCCTTATGGAATTCGGTATCATTCAGGAGGATGACGCAGAGGTCGGAAAAGCGAAAAACGCTTAATTCCGCAGGATTAAGGCTTTCTTTCGGTCGCGGGCGCTCATATTCCCAACGGGAAAGACACAGAAGCTGCCTGAATGCGGAAAGAAAGCGCAGATTTGAGACCTTTGACCGCAATAAAACGAGGTAGACAGCATGAGCACTATAGATAAAAAACAGGCCGAAGATTTTATAGAGTCGGTCATAACACAGTACGAGGAGAAAACCTACAAGGACAGGAAAACCCACATTGAGGTTGTAGAACCCGGACAGGAAAAATGTGGAGTTAAGTCCAATAGGAAATCCCGCCCCGGCGTTATCACCATGAGAGGCTGTGCATATGCGGGTGCCAAAGGCGTGGTCTGGGGTCCCATTAAAGACATTATAAACGTGAGCCACGGTCCTGTGGGCTGCGGTCAGTACTCATGGTCTTCCAGACGTAACTACTACAACGGCACCACGGGTATAGACAGCTTCGGCACTATGCAGTTCACATCGGATTTTCAGGAAAAAGACATAGTTTTCGGCGGCGATGCGATGCTGAGAGGGCTTCTCAAGGAAGCTAACAATCTTTTCCCTCTGAACAGAGGCTTAAGCGTGCTTTCAGAGTGCCCCATCGGTCTTATCGGTGATGATATTGAAGCCGTTTCCAAAGACATTTCCAAAGAGATCGGCAAACCCGTTATCCCCTGCCGCTGTGAAGGTTTCAGAGGCGTTTCACAGTCTCTCGGTCACCACATAGCTAACGACACCATCCGTGACTGGATATACGAAAAAGACATGGTCGGTCAGAAATTCGAGAAAGGTCCCTACGATGTGGCGCTCATCGGCGATTACAACATCGGCGGTGATATATGGTCTTCAAGAAAAATCATTGAGGACATGGGGCTCAACCTTGTTGCCCAGTCCACCGGAGACAGTACTTTCAGCGAACTGGCAAACGTTGCGCAGGCTAAAGTGGTTCTTATCCACTGCTACCGCTCAATGAACTACATCTCACGCTACATTGAGGAAAAATACAATGTGCCGTGGCTTGAGTTCAACTTCTTCGGACCCACGCAGATCATCAAATCCATGCGCAAAATCGCCGCTATGTTTGATGACAAGATTAAGGAACAGACAGAAAAAGTCATTGCTGAAAAATATCAGCCTTACTTTGAGAAAATTGTCGCTAAATACAGACCCAGACTTGAAGGGAAGAAAACAATGCTTTTCGTAGGCGGTCTGAGACCCAGACACACAATGCCCGCCTTTCAGGATCTCGGTGTTGAAATACTGCTCACTGGTTACGAGTTCGCCCACGGCGATGATTACCAGCGTACCCTTGAATACCTTGACAGCACGACCATCATGGTTGACGACATGTCGGAATTCGAGATGGACAATTTCCTTGAGAAGTATAAACCCGACCTCTTCGGTTCAGGTATTAAAGAAAAATACCAGACACAGAAGTCCGGCATCCCTTTCAGACAGATGCACTCATGGGATTACTCAGGTCCTTACCACGGTGTGGAAGGATTCGGAGTATTCGCCAGAGATATGGACATGGCAATTAACGGAGCCGTTTGGAAAAACATCAAAGCTCCGTGGAAAAGCTGATAATCAGTGCCGTACAAGAGAGGTAAGTCATGAGCAAAGATATTAAAGTAAAAGATCATATAACCCTATTTAACGATGAACGTTTCTCGGAAATGTTTGAAAGAAAGCGTGAGCTTTACGAAAACGCCGCTACAAAAGAAGAGGTTGCCAAGACCCTTGAGTGGACTCTCGGCGAGGAATACAAGGAGCTTAACTTCAAAAGAGAGCACCTTGTTGTAAACCCTCTTAAGTCATGCCAGCCTCTCGGCGCGCTTTACGCTGCCATAGGTTTTGACGACACTATGCCCTATGTGCACGGTTCACAGGGCTGTGCGGCTTATTTCCGCTCGCACTTCTGCCGTCACTTCAAGGAGCCTTTCCCCGCTGTTTCCGACTCAATGACGGAAGACGCCGCTGTGTTCGGCGGACACAATAACATGTACGTGGGGCTTGACAATGTTTACAAGCTCTATAAGCCAAGCATGGTCGCCATATGCACTTCATGTATGGCGGAAGTTATCGGGGATGACCTTAACAACTTCGTAAAAAACGCCAAAGAGCAGGGCAACGTTCCCGAAGGCTCGCTTATAACCCATGCGCACACCCCTTCCTTCGTGGGTTCGCATATCACCGGCTATGACAACATGCTCTCAAGCATGCTTGCTCAGGTTGGCGAGAAAACAGGCGAAGTGAAAGACAGAATCAACGTTATCCTCGGATTCGATACCTATATAGGCAACTTCCGTGAGATAAAAAGGATTCTCGGTCTGTTCGGAGTGGATTTCATAATATTGAGCGATCCTTCCTACAACCTTGATTCCCCCACCGACGGACATTACAAAATGTTCAACGGCGGAACTAAGATAGCTGACCTGAAGGACGCGCCCAACTCCAAGGCTACGCTTCTTCTTCAGAAATACTCAACTGTTAAAACAATAGAGTTCATTGAGAAAGAATGGGGACACCCTGTGAAAGTGGTTAACCCCTTCGGTATCAAAGGCTCAGACGACCTTATGATGGCAATAGCCGAACTTACCGGCAAGGAAATTCCTGCTGAAATCGAAAATGAAAGAGGCAGATTTGTCGATGCCATAGGCGACTCATACTACTGGGTACACGGCAAGACCTTCTCTCTGAATGCTGACCCTGACTATGCCTTCGGTCTTACACGCATGGTTATGGAACTCGGCGGCGAAATCAAGCATGTTCTGCTTACAAACGGTACAAAGGACTGGGAAGCAGACACTAAAGCGCTGCTTGCTTCTTGCCCTCAGGGCAGCGAGGCCGAAGTTTACGCTCATAAAGATATGTGGCACTTCCGCTCACTGCTTGCAACCGACCCCTGCGATTTCATCATAGGGAACAGCTTCGCAAAATACCTTATGAGAGATACGGGCATACCGCTTATCAGAATCGGTTTTCCCATGTTTGACAGACAGTTCCTCCACAGATACCCCACAATAGGGTACATGGGCGGTCTGAACCTCCTCAACTGGATCGTCAACACAATCCTTGACGAAACAGACAGGAAAACGATGTACACCACGAGCTATGACGTAATCAGATAACAAACAGTTTCAATAACAAAGTATATACCGCTGCGGGGCGGCGGCAAAAGTCCGCCCCCCGTTTTATCCGGTTCCATGGATGGAACTGCGCCGTGCCGGAGCGAAGGCTTGCTTTGCAAGGCGCGAGCGGTTTCAGCCGAACCGCAGGATGCAGGTTCGGCGATGGAAAGTGGGAAACGATGTACACCACGAGCTACGACGTAATCAGATAACAAACAGTTTCAATAACAAAGTATATACCGCTGCGGGGCGGCGGCAAAAGTCCGCCCCTCGTTTTATCCGGTTCCATGGATGGAACTGCGCCGTGCCGGAGCGGAGGCTTGCTTTGCAAGGCGCGAGCGGTTTCAGCCGAACCGCAGGACGCCGGTTCGGCGATGATTTAATTAGAGGCAGGGCTGCAAAATGAAAGTAACAGTTAGAGAAACACCGAAAGGCATTAATATTTACGTTCCCAAGAAGGACATTGAAGCGCACGTAATCAAAATTGAGCAGGCAGGGGCATGGGGCGGAGTGTTTGAACTTGACAACGGCTGGGTTTTGGAATTTCCCGCTTTGGAGGAAGTACCTAAGCTCCCCGCTACATTCGAGGTAAAAGTACTCTCAAAATAAAGGAATGTGTCATGGCTGCAAAATTTGACCATCTGACCGAAGTTGACAGCTGTTCTGAAAATAAAAAGAAAAGCACAGCGGAAAAAGTAAAAAAATGCGCCAAACCCACACCCGGGGCAACAATGGGCGGATGCGCCTTTGACGGATCGCAGATAGTGCTTCTTCCCGTGGGGGACGCAGCGCATCTCATACACGGACCCGCCACATGCGTGAGCCAGAACTGGAACAACAGGGGCAGCAGGAACCTTCACGGTCAATACTATAAAATGGGATTCTCTACAGATGTAACCGAAATGGACGTTGTTTTCGGCGGGGAGAAGAAGATTACGGATAAATGCGTGGAGATAGCTGCCAGATACCCTGTAAAAGCTATCTTTGTCTACACCACCTGCGTTACCGCCATGATCGGCGACGATGTTCCCACCGCCTGTAAAAAGGCTGCCGAACTCACCGGAATCTCCGTGATACCCGTGGAATCCCCCGGCTTTATCGGCAATAAAAACTTCGGCAACAAGATAGCGGGCGATGCTCTCCTTGAGTACGTAATAGGCACGCAAGAGCCTGAAAAAACCACAGAATACGACATCAACATTATTGGCGACTACAACATAGCAGGTGAGCTCTGGCAGATGATGCCTATTTTCAGGGAGCTGGGGATAAATGTTCTCTCAAGTCTCACAGGCGGCACGTCATTTGACGAAATCGCCTATGCGCACAGGGCGAAATGCACACTTGTTATATGCAGCAAGGCTCTGCTCACTCTGGCGGAGGGGCTTAAGCGCAAATACGGAATACCGTTCGCGGAGGGCTCATTCTACGGACTGGGAGAGATAGAGAAGACGCTTCTCTCTGTAGCGGACATGCTGGACTCAGAGGAGCTGCGGGGAAGAATACACACTTATGTTGAAAGGAAAAACGCAGAGACTCTGGCTGATATAGCGCCATACACCGCTCTTCTTAAAGGTAAAAAAGTTTTTGTTTACACAGGCGGAGTGAAAAGCTGGTCGACAATATATCAGCTTGAGGAACTCGGCATGGACGTAATCGGAACCAGTACAAGAAAATCCACTGAGCAGGATATAGAGAAAATCAGGGAACACTTTGAAGGTACACAGAAAATGCTTCTTGAAAAAGGGGACGGACGTATTCTTCTGGGTGTTTTGGAAAAGGAGAAGGCTGATCTTCTCCTAGCCGGAGGGAGGAACATGTACACCTCCATCAAAGGCAGATACCCTTTTGTGGACGTGAATCAGGAAAGGATACACGGCTACGCAGGCTACACAGGCATGGTTGAGCTGGCAAAACAGCTCGCATACACTCTCACCTCCCCCGTTTGGGAAGTGGCAAGGCGCAAGGCTCCTTGGGAGTAGGTCTATGGAAGCAATATCAAAAGTTGGGCAAACCAACCCGCTTAAAAAAAGTCAGGTACTGGGCGGAAGCTTAGCCGCCCTTGGCATAAAAGGGGCTATGCCTCTCCATCACGGGTCGCAGGGGTGCACGGCGTTCACTAAGACGTTCCTCACTCAGCACTTCCGTGAGATTGTTCCTATGCAGACCACAGCCCTCACCGACATTGCAACGATTATGGGCGAGGACTGGAACCTGCTTGAGGGGATGAAAAACGTAATAGAGAAGCATAAACCGGAACTTCTTGTTCTTCTCTCCACAGGGATTTCCGATACCAGAGGGGACGACTTTGAGCGGAGCATAAAGGATTTCAGGAAGAAATATCCCGAGTACGCCGGATCAAAAATAGTTTACTGCACAACGCCGGACTTTGTGGATGACGCTCACCTCGGCTACACCAACACCCTGAAAGCAATATTTAAGCAGCTGGCGCCCGCTGAAATGGAAACCGAAAAGGGGCGTGTGAACATTATCCCCGCATTTGCCATGACAGCAGGCGATATAGACGAGATAAGGGATATAGTGGAATCTTTCGGGCTTCGTCCTGTATTTCTGCCTGATATTTCCGAAAGCATGTCCGGCTGCGCAGACTTCTTCTACAGCACAGCCCCCGGCGGATGCACGGTTGAAGACATTGAAACAGCAGGAGCCGCTGAGCTTAATATAGCAGTCGGCAGAACAATGGGTGAGATAACGGAACTACTGAAAGAACTTACGGATGTCCCTTTCGTTGTGTTTGATTCCCTCATAGGAATCACCGAAACGGACAGATTTATAGAGCTGCTTATGGAGCTTTCCGGAAGGAAGGATATTCCCGCAAAAATCAAAAAGCAGCGCAGAACAGCAATAGACGTAATGCTTGACGGACACTTCAATTTCGGCGGGAAGAAAGCTGCCGTCGCCATTGAGCCGGATCTCCTGCTCGGCGTATCCAAGTTTCTTCATAACGAGCTGGGCATTACCGTACAAATAGGAATCACCACCTTCGGTTCCCCCTTTCTCATGGATATTCCTGCGGAAGAGGTTATCAAAGGCGATCTGGAAGATGCAGCCCTAAAGGGGGGAGGAGTCTCTCTTATTATTTCAAACACCAATGCTCACTTAGCCTCGGAGATGATACACGCTCCATTATTGAGGATGGGCATTCCGGTGAAGGACAGGATAGGGCAGTTTATAAAGGTTTACACCTGCTACAGAGGCACGGCTTATTTCGCCTCTGAGATAGGAAGCATTCTCCTTGAGCATGACGAGCACGACTCATGGGAGAAACAGACGGAGCACTACAGGAGGAGTATATGAAGGTTGCGTTCTGTACGAACAGTATGAAAGAGGTGGATGAGCATTTCGGCAGAGCTACCTCAGTGGCGGTTTATGATGTAAACACGGACGGATCGGAGTTCGCCGAGCTGCGCACATTTATCCCCATAGATGCTGATGAAAATCATAAAATTGACATTAATACAAAGGTTGAAGCCCTCAACGACTGTTCGATCCTTTACCTCACCGAGATAGGCGGACCCGCTGCTGCCGTTGTTGTGCGCAATAAGATTCACCCCGTAAAGGTGGATGACAAGGCGTCCATAGACGAGCTTCTGGATACTCTTGTGAAAAAGCTTAACGATTCTCCGCCGCCATGGCTGAGAAAGGCGATACAGGTAAAATAACATGGCGGGCATGTCTCTTTCACAGAGAACCGGCTGGGAGGTCTCAGACTTTACCGATACCCTTGTCAAAAAGATGAGGGCGTTCGACACATACGGCTCATGGAAAAAGCTTGAGGATACTCAGGTTCTGAGCCGTTATGTGAAAAGCAGGGAAGAAAAAAAGAAGATAGACACCTCCGGCGTTGTGGACATACAGACGGTCTGGCAGATAAGGATGTTTTACGAGGCTGTGGCGATGCTTGTTGAGCAGAACATAGGGAAGATGTGCTATGCCGCTTTGGATCTGGGCTATGAGGGATTCGGAAGGGCGTTCGTGATACACGAGGACTTCATTCTCTGCTGCGATACCCTCCGCAATGCCCACAAATTCAGTTTCAGTTCTGTTGAGGAGCTCGCAGGAGCAGGTGAGACAAAAACCCAGAAAGCCTGCGAAAAGGCGGCTGAACTGGGGCTTGTTTAAAGAAATTCTCTCGGGAAGCGCATGGTGAACACCGCGCCTTTTCCGCTGTTTGAGGCCGCGATTGTTCCCTTCATGCGGTTTTCTATTATCATGCGGGACATGTAGAGACCAATTCCCGTGCCTTCGTCACCCTTGGTGGTGAAGTAGGATTCAAAGATCCGCTTAAGAGCGTCCTCCGGTATGCCGCCGCCGTCGTCCTTGGTTTCGACTATTACTTCGGTGTCGGTTTCGGTAATTATCACATCTATATTTCCCACTGTTTTCCTTTCCAAGGGCGGCATGGAGAGCCTTTTAGCGTCTATGGCATCCCGGGCGTTGCTGAGCAGGTTCACCATAACCTGCTTAAACTCGCTGGCATATCCGAAAAGGACAATGCTGTCCGGTTCATTGCCTTCGGTAACCACACTTACTTTAATTTTGTGCTTTTCAAGGGATGACTTCATGAGCGCTACAACATCATCAAGCGCTCTCCTGACGGAGAATTCACCCAGTGATTTTGACGGTGTGAAGAAGGTGCGGAAATCCTCAACCGTGTGCGCCATGAAATTAAGCTGGTTCATGATTTCTATTACGTATTCGCTGAGTTTTTCCTTCGTGAGCTCATTGAAGTCGTAGTCGTCCTCAATAAGCTGAACATACAGGCTGGCGGAGTTCAGGGGCTGCTTCCACTGGTGGGCTATGGCTCCTATCATCTCTCCCAAAGCTGCCAGCTTGGACTGCTGTATAAGCATCTGCTCCTGTTCACGGTGTATCTTTTCTATCCTGTTTTTCTCGGTAATATCGGCTATTGAGTATATGAAGTGGAGTTTGTCCTCCTCCTCAAGCATCTTGACCGCACCAGCCGTAACAAGTAAATCGAGGGTTTTTCCGTTTTCCAGTTCGTGCTTCCACTCTGTGGTATGGTGCGCTTTTTCTCTGTCGGCTTCGGGGAAAAGTCCGAAGAAGTTCTGCTGCTTGAGCGCAGCTTCAGGAATGGAGAGCAGCTGACTGAACTTCCTGTTGAAGCGGATGAAGCTGCCTTCCTGATCCACAAGGCATATACCGAAGCTGGCGAAGTCGAATATGAATGAAAGAAGCTGCTCGTTCTGGCGGAGCGCTGTTTCCGTGCGCTTGATCTCTGTTATGTCGTGTGCTGTTCCGAGTATATTTATATAGCCGGCAGCGTCCGTTCTTATACGGCTCTGCACTCTGAGGATCCGTCGTTCTCCGTCTATCCTGTTGATGTGGATGTATTCATCGAAGCTGCCCCGTGCTATCGTGTCTTCGGAAACCATAGTCCGAAGCAGTTGAACATCTTCCTGAGCGACCATTTCAAAGAAGTGTTTGTCGGAAAGGATAACCTCTGTTTTGTCAACGCCAAATATCCTGTAAAGCTCGTCGGAGCAGCTCAGCTTTCTGTCCGCTCCTGACCATTCCCAGCTTCCGATACGTGCGATCTGCTGCGCCTGCTCAAGCTGCTGACGGCTGCTTTCAAGCATGCGGTTGGTTTTTCTCAGCTCCTCGGTGCGCTCGTTGACTATTATTTCCAGTATGCGGTTGGCGTCCCTGAGTATTTTGTGGTAATTCTCAAGGTCGGTTATGTCAGAGAGGGAGACTATGTATTCTCCGGCAGTCATGGGGAGAACACGGAACGTTACCTGAAATGTGCGCACGGCGCCGAACGGGTCACGCATTTTCAACTTGCTGTCCACACCCATGCGGAAGTTCTGAAAAACCTCCTCAAGCCAGCCCTGCTCATCCTCTCCGGTTATAAGCCCCTGTTCCTTCATGAAGTAATCAGAAAGCTCCTTCTTTTTGCTCTTAAATTCATCCAGAGATTTTGCCTGAAAGAAGTCCAGAAAGCTTTTGTTGCAGTTGAGGAGAAATTCGCCGTCGGTGACTATTATTATGTTTGACTGGAAATCCAGAATTTTTTGCACGTATTCGCTTTTTTTCTCAAGCTCATCAAGGAAGTTTCTGCGCTCGGTTATATCGTCCATAACGCATACGATGTATTCGGGCTTTCCCTCCTGATCGAAGATTACGGAAACCGCAATCCTGCTCCAGAACTTTCTGCCGCCCGGCATCTGTATCTTCACATCCTCTGTCACCGAGTCCGCCTGACCGGAATAGAGCTTTCCGAAGCATTCACGGCAGAGCTCAGTGTGGTCAGGGCTCAGAAACCGTTCAAAGTCCATGCCCTTGAGCTCATCCTCGTCACTTCCCGCCATTTTCCGGAATGATTCGTTCGTGGTTAGTATGGATTTGTCAGTGTTGAGAATAACTATGCCGCTGGCGCTCCTGCCGAATACGGCACGCTGGAAAGACTCGCTTTCCTCAAGTTTTTTCTGAGTCTCAAAAAGGCGTGTCTGGTCGTAGATCATCACGAGAGCGTAATTCAGATCCTTGTCAAAGGGGGATATGACCACGTTTTGCTTCATGTATTCAAATAAGGAATTGGTGAATTTCGCTGATTTGATTTTGAAAAGCCAGCCGTCCGTGCCGGCGTCGTAGTATGTATGTGAACGCAGTGCCTTCATGGAGCGTATCTTTCTTTTGAGCTGTTTTACGTTTATTTCAGGGAAAAGATCTGTTATTTTTTTGCCTGTAACCTGTTCTCTGAACAGGGAAGTATGCGCCTCAAGCCACTTGTTCCAGAAAAGAACCGTCAGTTCATCGTCCAGAATGCAGGCGCCGTTGTAGATGGAGTCAAGAAAATAAGCCGGATCAGTCTCAAATTTCATACTGTTCAATATATTTATCCAAAGCTATGAGCAGATGCTCAAAAGAACTCTCCTTGAGAAGAAAGATGAGAAGCCCGTGGATTTTTTCCTGTCTGAAATCCAGAACAGTTTCCACGACAATAATTTTGCTGAAATTTTCAAAGTTTTTGTATTCGGCGATTTTTTCCCCGCTCTGCTTGTCAACGGCGGGAGGATGAAAAAACACTTCAAGTTCAAGAAGTTCAGCGATCTTGCCCACGCAGGCGGAGGTGAGGATGTTTGAAAGCTCGTGGATGGAGCTCACTATGTCGTCCTCATTCTCGATGGTTTCGTCCGCATCGCTCATAAAAATGCCGGCGACTTGCAGAGCGGACTTATCGTCTATGATGAAGATGCTTTCTCCGTCCAGTTTGTTGATAAACACTTGTACGGAAACGAAATAGTTATTCTTTTTGGATGTTTTGCTGTTGACGTAGTTCTCAAGTCCTTCGGTGCCCACTATATGAATCTTCGGAACATGCAGATTCGCGTGAGCTTCGATGGAATCGGATATTATGGCAGTAGCCATGCCGTAAGAAATATTCATGATTTCCGTGAGCGCATCTTTCCTGTCGTCATTCAGAACATTCATCATACAAATCAGCCGTTAAACGAGTTTTGTTATAATCTGCGAGATTTTCTCGGCAGTGACAGGTTTATTGAGTATCCCTGTTGCTCCGAGCTCGGAGACAATCTCGGTTGTTTTTTTCTGTATATCTGCGGTAATTATAACAACCTTTGCCGCCGGATTCATTGCTTTTATTTCTTCCAGTGCTTCTATTCCGTTTTTTTCCGGCATGGTGAGATCCATAAACACGAGATCCGGTCTGTATGCGGCAAAGGATTCAACCGCTTCAAAGCCGTTTGAAGCCTCGCGGTAGTCAAACTCTCCTGAAAAAGCCGCGGTAAGAGATTTGAGCACCCCCTTCCTTGCTATTTTAGAATCATCGGCTATCAAGATTTTCATGTGTACCTGCTGATAATTTTTATTAAGTTAAATGATCATAACCTGAGAAAGCCAAATGTCAAGTTCAAGATCTCAATTCCGGCGCTCATTCTGCCTACTTTGGGCTGTTATTTCCGAATATCAATGTTAGTTGCGGTTCCTTTTGTGAAAATGTATAATGAATAGTGATTTGGTATTGTTTAAACGGCTGTTCGTTTCTGATGCGCTGCCGCAGGTTTTTTGTGTATTAATTCTGCGGTCTGAATGCCGCGGAATCAAGGTGGTAATGTATGACTGTCCGCATGAGAGCCATGCTTCTTGTTATCATATTAATGCTCTCTCTTTCTGCTATTTTTCTTTTTGCGGGCAATTATTTTAATGAAAAATACCTTGATTACTCCTTCCGCAGGTTCGATTCGCAGCTTGCCCGTTCATTCGGGCTTTCCGTATCGGAAACTGAACGCAAATATTTCAATGCCGCCCACGCCCTGCTCCAGCGGGACAAGGTTCTCAGCGCATTTCTCGCCGGAGACAGGGAAAAGCTTTTTCTGGAGCTTGTTCCGCTCTACAGGGAGATGACACGGGAGGATCCCTTTTTCCACGTTATGCACTTCATCGACAAAAACGGAGTGACAGTTCTGCGTATGCACAGACCGGATTTTCACGGCGATAATCTCACTGATGTTCGCCCGCTTGTCAGGCTGATGAACAGAACCAGAGAAAGGCTCTCCGGCTTTGAACCGGGCAGGCACGGCATTTACTACAGAGTGATGATTCCTATCTTTTCAGGCGGAGAGTACGAGGGAATGCTCGATCTGGGGCTTAACGCTGATTTTGTTATTGAGGCGGTATCGAAGCACTTCCAGTTTAAGAGTGCGCTGTTTCTGAATAAATCTTACGCGGGAGTCATAAACAACAGAGAGGAAATGATCGGCGCAGGAAACTATTATATCACAGGAACCGATGACCCCGTATTTCTGACTCTCGGCACGGATTTTACTCCGGGCAGGGAGATGCTCCTCAAGAAAATCGACGGCGCTTACTACAGCTTTCACACCGCTTACGAACTGAGGGAGTATGATGATGCGCCCTTTGCCTACCTTGTAGTGGTACAGAATATCGATGCGGAGGTTCAGGATTACCGTAACGCCAGATTTTACCTTGTGTTGGTGGTGTTTGCTTTTCTCATTCTCGCTGCGGCTATTCTCCACTACAGCTTCCGTGTTATGCTCAGGGAGATTGAGGAGGGGAAGAAAACTCTCTCCGCTCAGCAAAGAACGGACACACTCACCGGACTTCCCAACAGAAACGCGCTTCTGAGCGATCTGGAATGGGCTTCGGGCTCTGTTATGATTCTGATTAATATTGACCGCTTCAAGGAGGTCAATGAGGTTTTCGGAATCGGGGCTGGAGATCAGGTTCTTAAGGAGTATTCGGTGTGTCTGCGGGAATATATTTCATCCTTTGAGTCAATTAACCCCGAAATAACCGGAGAACATACTCTTTACAGGCTTGGGAGGGATGAATTCGTCATCCTTCTTAATACAAAAACCGAGCTGGCTGAGAAGATAGCCGACTACATATCAAACAGAACAGATTCCGAAATTATAGATTATCAGGGGATCGAAATCTCCATATCCGTGAGCATAGGCATTTCAGGGAACAGGGAAAAGCCTCTCCAATCCTCGGATATTGCGCTCAAAATCTCCCGGGAGCGCAAAAGGGCATACATGCACTTTGACGAGAGCATGGAGCTGAGCCAGCATCAGTCCAACAACTTTTTCTGGCTGAATAAGGTTAAGCAGGCTATTAAGGAAGACCGCATAGTGCCTTATTTTCAGGGCATCATGGACAACCGCACGGGTGAGATCCGCAAATACGAATGTCTCATCAGGATGCTGGAGGCGGACGGAAGCGTGGTTTCCCCCGGGATGTTTCTGCCAATTATCAAGAAAACCAAGCTTTACCCGCAGCTTACCAAAATTATGCTCCGCAAGTCGGTGGAGCATTTTAACGGCGGCGGGAAAGAATTTTCCATAAATATTTCAACTGAGGATATACTCAATAAGGATATAGTGCATTATATACAAAATCTCCTGAAGGAAACCTGCACTGCCCGAAACGTGATATTTGAAATTCTCGAAACGGACAACATCGGTAACTATGAGGAGATAAGGGAGTTTATCAGCGAAGTGAAAAGTCTTGGCTGCAAGGTTGCCATAGACGATTTCGGCACAGGGTATTCCAACTTCACTCATCTGATGAACCTTGACTTTGACTATCTGAAGATTGACGGAAGCCTTATCCAGAACATCCACCGTGACGAATACACAAACCGTCTGGTGAAAAGTATAGCGGGCTTCGCCGGCGGAATGAAAATAGAAACGGTTGCTGAGTTTGTGAGCAGTCAGGAGATTTTTGACGCTGTCAATGAACTCGGAATCGACTATTCGCAGGGGTTTTTTATTGCCAAGCCGAGACCTGACACCAAGCCTGACGACTTTACTTGACTCTGACGCCATTAGGATTATGCTTTATTTGTAAGCTGTTGTGTATTATAAGGTATAAATTGTCTTAATATAGCGAGTTAGTGAGGGTGTTTTTTGAGCGGAATGAAAAAAGTGGTTCTTAAGAAGGGAATTGACCTCCCTTTAGGCGGAGCTCCCGAACAGAAAGTTTATGAATCGGGAACTGTGAGCAGATATGCCGTCACTGGGGACGACTATATCGGACTGAAACCCACGATGAATGTTCAGGAAGGGGATTCTGTGAAGTCCGGTGATCTGCTTTTCACCGATAAAAAAAATGCGGGCGTGAAGTTTGTTTCCCCCTTTTCCGGCAAAGTTCTGGCTGTCAACAGGGGCGAGAAGCGAAGGTTTCTTTCCCTTGAAATCGAAATAGACGGCACAGAGGGCGGCAGCCTGAAGGTCTTTAACACTGCGGAGCTGAAAATCATCGGTGAAGAAACGATCCGCAATGTGCTGAACGATGCCGGACTCTGGACATCCTTCATCAGCCGTCCGTTCGGCAGAACCCCGGCTATCGACGCAAAAGCGGATTATATTTATGTAACAGCCGCCGATACCAGACCCCTCTGCGCTGATGTAAAGACCGCCATGGCGGGCATGGAAAGCTTTTTTGCTGCCGGTGTGAGCCTCCTTGAAAAACTGGCGGGCAAAAAACTATACATATGTGTTAGTTCGGAAGACGCGGTTCCCGCGGTTCAGGGGGGCAAAATAGAGTACGTGTGCTTTAAAGGACCCCACCCTGCGGGGCTGGCAGGGACTCACATACATTTTCTTTCTCCCGCTCACGCCGGCAACCGCACATGGGAAATAAACTGGCAGGACACTGCGGCAATAGGCGAGCTTTTCCTGACAGGGAAAATTCCCGTGCAGGCTGTCGTGTCCCTTTGCGGAACCGGAGCGGTTAAACCGAGACTCATCAGAACCATACGGGGCGCATGGTTCGGTGATCTCCTTAAAAACGAGATCAATGCGGAGGATGTGCGTATCATAAGCGGAAGCGCTCTCCATGGAAGGAAAACCGCACCCCCGACAGACTATCTGCACAGATACATAAATCAGGTTACTCTTATCCCCGAAGGTCGGGAAAGAAAGCTTCTGGGCTGGGCAGGTTTGGGAACGGACATGCACTCGGTTAAGCGTTCTTTTCTCACCGCCTTCGGCATAGGGAAGCCTGCTTTCAATACAAATCTTAACGGCGGCAAACGTCCCATAATTCCTGTTGGAAGCTATGAGGATGTTATGCCTATGGACATTCTGCCCACCTATCTCCTGCGGGCTGTTTCCGTGGGTGATTTTGAAACGGCGGAGAAGCTCGGCTGTCTGGAGCTTTTGGAGGAGGATTTATCTCTTTGTACTTACGCCTGCCCGGGCAAGCAGGACTATGCGCCTATGCTCAGGCAGGTGCTTGATACTTTGGAGAAGGAAGGCTGATGAAAGGGCTGCGTAATTTTCTCGAAAAACATGAGCATCACTTCAAAAAGGGCGGAAAGCTGGAAAGATGGTATCCCGTATTTGAGATGACCGATTCTTTTCTTTATACTTCCCCTGATGTGACAAAAGGATACACTCACATTAGAGACGGACTGGATCTTAAGAGGATAATGACAACTGTCGTTCTTGCTCTTATCCCCTGCGTTCTTATGGCTTTTTACAATACCGGACTTCAGGCGAATTATGCTTTTGAGGCGGGAACTCTTGCCGAGGGCTGGCGGCTTGCCGTTATGAGCATTTCCGGCGGAGCGGACAGCTCATCCGTCGGCTCATGTTTTCTGCACGGGGCACTGTATTTTCTGCCTGTATATATTCTGACTCTTGCCGTGGGCGGCTTCTGGGAGCTGCTTTTTGCAGTTGTCAGAAAGCATGAGATAGGCGAGGCGTTCCTTGTGACCTCTCTTCTCTTTCCGCTGATCCTTCCGCCGACTATTCCTCTCTGGCAGGCGGGAGTGGCTATCTCCATCGGTCTTGTTATGGGCAAGGAGGTTTTCGGCGGAACAGGGCGCAACTTTGTCAACCCTGCTCTGATGTCAAGGGCGGTACTTTTCTTCTCATATCCTGCCGCCATGACAGGGGATCGGATATGGATTCCCGCCGATACAATGACATACGCCACCCCTCTGGGCTCCATGGCTCACGGAAGTGATTCGGGGATCACATGGATCAACGCTTTTCTGGGCTTTATGCCCGGCTCAATGGGTGAGACATCCGCTCTTGCGTGTCTTTTCGGTGCCGCGGTTCTGATAGTGACAGGCATAGGCTCATGGAGGATAATGCTTTCAAGTGTTGCCGGACTGGTTTCTCTTGTCCTGCTTTTTAACGGGATCGGGAGCGAAACCAACCCGATGATGAACCTCAGCCCCGAATGGCATCTTGTCCTCGGCGGATACGCCTTCGCCACTGTCTTTATGTCGACAGATCCTGTGTCAGCTTCCATGACGAGAACAGGCATGTATATCTACGGATTTTTAATAGGCGCAATGACGGCGCTGATAAGGGTGGTGAATCCTGCTTTCCCTGAGGGGGCGATGCTCGCCGTCCTCTTCGGAAACGTATTCGCGCCTGTGATAGATCAGTATGTGATAAAGGCGAATATAAGAAGGAGGGGGCGCAGATATGCCGGATGTTAATTCACGAAAATTTACATTTATAGTCTCTCTGGTTCTCTCCGTTGTTTGTTCGGTTCTGGTTTCTGCCGCGGCTGTTTCTCTCAAGCCCATTCAGGATAGAAACCGCGAGCTTGACAGGCAGAAGAATGTTCTCGCCGCTGCGGGGCTTCTCGGTGAAAACACCGATATTGAAGAGGCTTTTGAGAATATTTCCGTACTTGCGGTGAATGTGGGCGACGGAAGCTTTGAGCGGAAGCAGGGCTTTGACACAGGGTTTTTTAAGGATTTCAAGGCTCTCAGCACGGCAGTCCGCCTCACTAAGGAACAGGACACGGCGGGCATAGCCAGCATAGCTGAGGAGCAGCCCGTTTATATAGTCATGAGGGACGGCAAACCGGATAAAATAATACTTCATGTATACGGCAGCGGACTCTGGTCTACAATGTACGGTTTTCTGGCGCTGGAAGGCGACGGCAAAACCGTTGCCGGACTCACCTTTTATGACCAGAAGGAAACACCCGGTCTCGGCGGTGAGGTGGACAACCCGAACTGGAAAGCTCAGTGGCGGGGAAAAGAGATTTACGGAGAGGACGGCGGGCTTAGGCTCGGTGTGGGAAACGGAAAGGTTGATCCCGCTTCGCCCGATGCCGCATATCTTGTGGATTCGCTCTCCGGCGCATCAATGACAAGCAGGGGCGTAAACAGCCTCGTGCGGTTCTGGCTGGGAGAAAACGGCTACGGAAAGTTTCTTTCCAAAATAGAGGCGGAGGGGATCAATGGCTAGCAGCACAGCGAAAATATTTACTGACCCCATTTTCAGAAACAACCCCATCGCAGTGCAGGTTCTGGGTATATGTTCATCTCTGGCGGTTACTTCAAACCTGAAGACTACCTTTGTCATGGCACTGGCTGTTACTGTGGTTCTGGGGTTGTCAAACTTATCCTTAAGCGTAATCAGGAACTACATACCCTCAAGCATAAGGATCATAGTGGAGATGACGATTATCGCCTCTCTGGTTATCATAGCGGATCAGTTTATAAAGGCTTACTTTTTTGAGATCAGCAAGCAGCTCTCTGTTTTTGTGGGGCTTATCATAACAAACTGCATTCTCATGGGCAGAGCTGAAGCTTACGCTATAAAGAATCCGCCGTTTCAGAGTCTTCTTGACGGTCTGGGCAACGGCGCCGGCTACGGTCTCGTGCTCATAGCCGTGGGTACAGTCCGTGAGCTTATCGGTGCCGGCAAGCTTCTGGGCTTTCAGGTGCTTCCGCTCACCTCGGACGGCGGCTGGTACACGCCTAACGGATTGTTTCTTCTGGCTCCGAGCGCGTTTTTCCTGATCGGGCTTATTATCTGGGGTGTTCAGCTTATTATAACCAAAGGGGTCAAGGCATGACAGAGATCTACTTAAGCCTTCTGGTTAAATCAATTTTTGTGGAGAACATGGCGCTTGCCTTCTTTCTGGGTATGTGCACATTCCTTGCCGTTTCAAAACAGGTGGAGACGGCGACTGGGCTGGGTATAGCGGTTATCGCCGTGCAGACGATCACCGTTCCGGTCAATAACCTGATATATCAGCATATACTTAAGGAAGGAGCTCTGGCGTGGGCGGGGCTCGATAATGTTGATCTCACGTTCATAGGTCTTGTAACCTACATCGGCATCATCGCAGCCATTGTTCAGGTGCTTGAGATGGGGCTGGACAGGTTCGTGCCGAAGCTCTACAACGCACTCGGCATCTTCCTTCCGCTGATCACGGTGAACTGCGCTATACTCGGCGGTACTCTTTTCATGGTTCAGCGTGATTACACCTTCGGCGAGAGCGTGGTTTACGGATTCGGCTCAGGGGCAGGGTGGGCTCTCGCCATAATAGCGATGGCGGGTATAAGGGAAAAGATGAAGTATGCTGATGTTCCTAAAGGACTTGATAACTTGGGCATAGTATTTGTAATAGCGGGAATCATGGCGATTTCGTTCATGCTTTTCTCAGGCATACAGCTCTAAGGGGGGCGAAGCGTGATAGAGATAGTTTTAGGCGTTGCCCTTTTTACGGCAATAATCCTTTTTCTGGCAGGATTCATCCTCACCGCCAAACAGTGGCTTGTTCCGGCGGGCAGTGTCCGCATTATAATCAATGACAGCGAGGATAAGGCGCTCAGCGTGCAGAGGGGCGGGAAGCTCTTAAGCGTTCTGGCGGATGAAAAAATATTTGTCTCCTCCGCATGCGGTGGCGGGGGCTCCTGCGGTCAGTGCAAGGTTATAGTGCATGAAGGCGGCGGGGACATTCTTCCCACGGAAAAAAGCCACATCAACAGAAAGATGGAGCGTGAGGGCTACAGACTTTCCTGTCAGCTCACTGTTAAGGAAGATCTAAAAATAGAAGTCCCCGCTGAGGTGTTCAGTGCACGGCAGTGGGAATGCGAGCTAATATCCAACAGAAATGTTGCCACCTTTATAAAGGAGATAGTTCTCAAGCTTCCCGAAGGTGAGGATGTGAACTTCCGCGCGGGCGGGTATATTCAGGTTATGGTTCCTCCCTATGAAGCGGACTTCATCCAGATAGACGTGGGCGAAAAATACCACGCCGCTTGGGAGAAGTTCGGTATCTATCAGTACAGCTCCAAGGTTGACGAGCCAGTGGTGCGTGCTTATTCCATGGCGAATTATCCTGACGAGAAGGGTGTTATCAAACTCAATGTACGCATAGCCACTCCGCCTCCGAAGACTGTGGGCATCCCCCCCGGAAAAGGTTCAACTTACCTCCATACGAGAAAGCCCGGCGATAAGATCACGATAACGGGACCCTTCGGTGAGTTCCACGCCACGGATAATGACACTGAGATGATATTTCTCGGCGGCGGCGCGGGCATGGCTCCATTGCGCTCCATTGTATTTGACGAGCTTAAGAGAAAGGGAACGAAACGCAAAATTTCATACTGGTACGGGGCCAGAAGCGTTGCCGAGCTGTTTTACGATGAGGACTTCAAGCAGCTTGAGAAGGAGTTCGAGAATTTCAGCTGGCACGTGGTGATGAGTGAGCCCCTGCCAGAGGACAACTGGACAGGATACAAGGGCTTTGTGCACTGCATAGCCTATGACGCTTATCTGAGAAACCATCCGGCGCCTGAGGACTGCGAATATTATCTCTGCGGACCTCCTGTGATGATAGATGCCGTGCTTGATCTGCTGGACAGACTCGGTGTCGAGCCGGAGAACATATACTTCGACGATTTCGGCGGGTAATTGAGAATGAAAATGTTTGCGGCCGCCCTTGTGGCGGCTTTCATAGCCTTTGCGGTGTTTTTCCTCACCGTGCTTAGCGCGAAGAGGAAAAACGCCTCATGCGGGTGCGGAAAGGGCGCAGACTGCTGCGCCTCCTCCGGCGGGCATACCGATAAGGGTGAATGTGAGAACGGGCATGGAGACTGCGGTAAAAGCTGACCGGTTTTAGTTCAGCTTTTCCACACAGAGTTCCAGAAGCTCAAAAAGCTTTTTCTTCAGGATAGGCTTAATAAGAGAGAAATCGGCTCCCTTAGCCACTTCTGCCTGATCCTCAAATGCGGTGATGATTATTATCGGCGTTTCGGTATCTGTCTTTCTGATCGCCGAAATCATCTGGATTCCGTTCATCACAGGCATGTCGAGATCTGTGACTATGATGTCGGGCTTCATCTCTCCGTGCATCTTCAGACCCTCTTCCCCGTTAACCGCAAGCCTGAATTCAGTAACATGCTTTGCCAGTATCTTTTCGATGGACTTCTGCATCAGCAGCTCGTCCTCCACGAAAAGAAGCCTGATGTCTTTCAGGTTCTTCATTCGCTGCTCCCCTCAATAAATTTTTCCAGCACAATGGTGAACGCCGCGCCGTCGCCGGTATTTCTAGCGCTGATTTTTCCCTTCATTTTCCCTTCAATAATTGTTCTGCACATATAAAGACCTATGCCCGAACCTGAGCCCTTGGTGGTGAAATAAGGCTCAAAAAGCCTGCTCATGGCTTCGTCCGGTATGCCTCCTCCGTTGTCTGCGAAGGTGATTTTTACCTGCTGTTCGTTTGACTCTATTTTTATGTTTATTATGCCTGCTTCCGAGTTTTTAAGCGTTTTACGGCTTCGTCTCTCCGCTATGGCGTCTTTAGAGTTTGCTATCAGGTTCAGGATCACCTGCTTGAATTCATTGGGATAACCGTAAACTTCCGAGCCGCATTTCTCCGTTCCTGTGTCGTCCACATACACAGCTATGTAGTTGACCTTGAGCTGGGGCAGCATGAGATTGACAATATCCGCCACTGCGGATGAAATTTTGAATTCCTGCATCGTTCTGGCGGGCTTGAAGAAGTTTCTGAAATCATCAATGGTCGCCGCCATGAAGTTTACCTGCTTGAGGATTCCGCTTACGTGCTCATTCACCGCATCAAGGGTGAGCTCCTTATAGTCATAATCGTCCTTAAAGCACTGCGCTATGAGGGCTATGGCGTTCAGCGGCTGTTTCCACTGGTGGGCTATGGCGCCTATCATCTCGCCCATGGCTGCCATTTTGGACTGCTGGACAAGCATCCGCTCCTGTTCTCTCTGCTTCTGCTGGAGCTTGTTTTTATCGGTTATATCAAGGTGAGTGGAGATAAGATAACGCTTGCCGTCGTACATGGTTACCCACTTGGTGGTCATAAGCATGTCCATAACCGTATCATCAACACGCCTTATTTTCCACTCGGAGGCGATGCGTTTTAAGTGCCCGTCACGGTATTTCATGAACAGTCTCCGCATATCCTCCCGCAGGGTTTCGTGGAGCACGGTTTCAAACGCAGAGTTTATTATGTTGAATTCCTTCAGCCTGTACATCTCACAGAAGCGCCCGTTTACCCGCACGTATCGCCCTTTGTCGTCTACCATGGCTATGCCTATGCTCGCCATATTGAATATTACGGAAAGCATCTCCTCATTTGCCGCCAGCTTGCGGTAGCTTTCAAAAAGCTCTCTGCTGCGGCGGTTTATTTTCTCTTCGAGGGAGATATTCGTGTCTTCCAAAAGCTTTTTCTGGTTTTCAAGCTCGGTGATGTCAGTGAAGGAGACTATATAGTAATATTTTTCCCCGGGAAACGGCTGAATATCCACTAAAAAGAAGCGTACAGAGCCTGTTTTGGGATCCTTTATGGCAACCTTTGTATCTCCGGAGGATGCCTTGTTGCGCAGAACCTTTTTAAGCCAGTGCCCGCGTCTGCTCTCCGTGAGATAGCCGTTCATAGGAACGAACATGTCGCATACGCAGCCGTTATTTTCTTTGAAATCGGGGAGGGATTCATACCCGAAGAAGTTCAGGAGGTTTTTATTGCAGTTGCGCATCTCAGTGCCGTTTGTGACCACAACCATGCTGTTCACAAAATCCAGCATGTTCTGGAGCTGCTCTCTGCTGGTGAAAAGCTCCTCACGGAGGTTCTTCTCAGTGGTTATATCTCTTATTACAAAGAGAATACGCTGTTTTCCCCGTCCGTTTCCCGTAATGACGGATATTGCAGTATGCCCCCAGAAGAAGCCGTTTTTAGTCATGAAGAGGTTTTCCGCTCTGAGACCTTCGGGATATTCACCCTTCGAGAGTTTTTTAAGCTCGTCCGGCAGAATGATTCTGCGTCCGAAGGCGAGTGAGTTGATATTCTGTCTGGAGAGCTGCTCGGCGTCCATTCCGAACATGCGCACGGCGGCGGGGTTGAAGAAAGTTATGTTGTTTTTGGGGTCAGTGATGATAACGGCATCAGAGCTCTGCTCAAAAACAGACCTGAACAGAAAACAGCTCTCCTCCTCGGAGAGAGAGGCGAAATCAATGCTCTCAGTTTTTTTCTGTCCATCGGAGTTGTTCACGCACATACATCCACAGCCTTAACAATCGCTCAAAACATATTGTTTAGTAAATTATCATAAACTATCACTGAGTAAAAGGGTAATAATAGCCTTTATCTGTTTTTATGATGCCTTATGAAGAAGAACGCAGTAACCGTTGTGACGGCGAGGACGGTCAGTGTCTTCACAGCGCTTTCACCCATTGTGCGGGCGTATATCGCCTGATAGTTGTATGTTCCGTGCAGGGCTGCGGAAACGAACACATACGCTGCGGTACATTTGAGAAAACCGCATCCGCGGAATTTTGCAGAATTTATTCCGGCAGCCCATATCAGCGCAAGGACTATGTGCAGCGGGGTGGATATAAAAAGCCGCATCAGCAGCATCTGTATGTTCAGCCCGCCGAGGTAGTATATGTTTTCCAGCACGGCAAAGCCGAGCCCCGCCGAAGCGGCGTATACATAGCCCTGCAGCGGGGTTTGGTAATTATTTGAGTCTTTTATTATCAGGTATGTAATGAGACACTTGAGGAACTCCTCATTTATGCCGACAAAGGCGGAGTAGGCAGCCGTTGAAGGTCTGGGCAGGTTCACGGCGTTCATTTCTATTCCCAGAGTATCGAGAAAGAGGGTGTTCATCCACGCCGCAGGGTGATAGGCCGCGGAACCTGCCGCAAAAGCCACAAGGAGCGACATGAAAAGTGTGCGTTTCTCAAACCTGCCGAAGGCATTTATGATAAATGCCAATACAAGTGATCCCGCCGTCAGAATTAACATCAGCTCCAACCGGCACCTGCCAAAGTGTAATTAATAAAAGTAGATCAGAGTTCTCTGCTGCGCAACACCAATTTTTTTTATTTATAAAAACAGTCTGTCTTGTTTCATCAGCGAAACGCACTGTAATTCATAATGAACAAAATCATTCAGAAAAGCTTTTGAGCACAGTGTCTGTGAAAATTGCTTTTAATATATAATTCAAGGTGTTTCTTTTTAAAAAGAAGTTATTTGTTTTGCGCGCAAAGGAAACATATTAATAAATAAACTGATGATTAATAGTGTATTAGAACAGTAAAACGCGTTTTGTTCTACGATCTATTAATTAGAGACAAAAAATGGAGTTGTTTTATTCATCAGAGGATCTATTATTATTTCAGATCAAACAAATAAGTTGAACGCAGTTTTCCGGCTTCGGCTGACAAAGGAAATACGTTCTGCGTATGGAGGAAAGAAATGGCAATACTCTTAGGTATTCTTTGTGTTTCGGCTATCGCAGGTTTCTGGACTGCTGTTTACTACAAAGCACAACATGCAGACTAGTGTGCAGACTAGTTTTTCATAGCTACAGTTCCTGACTGAAAGCCATCAGGAAGGCGGGGAATGTCAGAGACGGCGAACCCCGCCTTCTTCATATCCTCTCTTACCCCTCTGGCGCACGAATAAGTTACAACTTTTCCATCGTCTTTCAATATTCTGTGTAAATTTCTGAACACGCTTTCCGTCCACATTTCGGCGTTTTTTCTTTTACTGAAAGGATCGAAGTATACTGCGTCAAACGGAGCCTGTAGCCTGTCCAGACTGTTTACCGCGTCACCGTACATGACATCAAGTCCGTATCGCCCGCATGTGCCTTCATAAAGCAGTCTGCGGAGGATTCTGTAGCCGTCAGGCGGACTGAGGGTAGATGTTCTCTGTATAAGCTGCACAAGGCTGTGGTCCTTCTCAAGGCTTACTATCTGGAGTCTGTGCTCTTTTGGGATTCCGAGTTTCTCTATTTCATGGAAAGTCACGGCGAGATTTGCGCCGATTCCCAGACAGATGTCCAGCAGGCGGACATGCCCTTTTTTCAGCTTTTCCACAATTTCCGAAGGGATTACGAACTTGTGCAGGCTTTCGGTGAAGGTGCCTATGCTTTTGGCGTGGTAAGCCTGCTTATAAGTGAGATTGTAGAATGATATGGAGCCGTCCCCCGTGGAGATCGGCTTCTTATCACCTGAAATGAGGATTAAATTCGGCATTGCTGAAATATATATGGTAATCTTCTGTTATTTTCTCCGGCTTGTCGTCTCTGTAGTGTCCGCCGCGGCTGCCTTCTCTGGCGAGTGCGGCATGAGCCATCAGAAGCCCCGACTGGGCGAGGTTCTTAAGCTCTGCCGTTTTCCTGTCTGAGGGTGTTCTGTCTTCAAATCTTTTCAGAAAAGCGGAAAGCTCACTGACTGCGGCTTTGAGCCCCGTTTCATTTCTGGAAACGCTTACATACTTCCACATAATTTCCTGAATGGATTTCAGTGATTCGGCGTAATCCGCTTCGGCGAACTTTTCAGCGGTCTGAACTTCCGTATCGCTTATGTCCGTATTTTCTGAATCCTTAATCGCCGCTTTCGCGCTTCTTCCGCCGAAAACAACACCCTCAAGGAGCGAGTTGCTGGCAAGCCTGTTTGCTCCGTGAACTCCCGTGCATGCCGCTTCGCCGCAGGCGTACAGACCTTTGAGGCTCGCGCGCCCGTCAAGGTCGGTCTTTATTCCGCCCATGTAGTAGTGCGCTGCGGGGCTGACGGGGATATAATCCTGCGTTATGTCAATGCCGTAGCCTAGGCATGTATTGTATATCTTCGGAAATCTGAGGAGGATGTGCTCTTTATCAAGATGAGTCACGTCAAGGTAAACATGATTCGTTTTTGTTTTATTCATTTCAAAGAATATTGAACGGCTTACAACGTCTCTGGGAGCAAGCTCGCCGTCTTCGTGATAGCTGAAGCAGAATCTTTCCCCCGCGTTGTTGCGCAGAACAGCTCCTTCGCCTCTCATAGACTCGCTGAGGAGGAACGCCGGAGCGCCGGGAAAGTGGAGTGCCGTGGGGTGAAACTGGAAAAACTCCATGTCCTCCAGCTCCGCTCCGGCTCTGAAAGCCATAGCGGCGCCGTCTCCGGTTGAAACATCAGGGTTTGTAGTGCGGGTGAAAAGCCTTCCCGCTCCCCCCGTGGCGACAATAACCGCTTTGGAGAAGAATGACGTGAACTCGCCGCTTTTTTCATCCAGCGCCAGAACTCCCGTGACCCTGCCGTCTTCTTTTATGAAATCTATGGCGTAGGTGTAGTCAAGCCTGTAAATATTAATGAATTTAAGGGAATATTCTTTCAGTGTACGGACTATTTCGTGTCCTGTGGCGTCGCCGTGGGCGTGTATTATTCGGTTTACGCTGTGCGCCGCCTCACGGGTGAAGGAGAGGGCTCCCTCCTTGGTATCGAATTTCGCTCCCCATGAAATAAGCTGGGTGATGTATTCCGGTCCCTCGGCGACAAGGGTTTTGACAGCCTCCTTAACGCAGAGCCCGTCGCCTGCCTTCAGGGTGTCTTCATAGTGAAGAACTATGTCGTCCTCTTCGCTGAGGGCAACGGCGACGCCGCCCTGAGCATATTCGGAACTGCTTTCACCCAGAACACATTTGGTTATGAGAGCCACATCACCGTGACCGGCAAGCTCAATAGCGGCGCGCAAACCTGCTACGCCGCTGCCGAGAACTATATAATCGAAGCGTTTTTTATTCATCAGAAGCGAATGCCCGCCTTAAGGCTCAACTGGTTAATTTCACCTATTCCCGCCTCAGCGTTGAACTTAAGGAAAGGGAACGGAGTAACCTGAACACCCACTATGCCTTTTGCCGTGTAAGCCGTTTCAGCGTCGAGATCAACCGCGTCAGAGCTTTCCTTGAGATAGTTCATGGAGCCGACTATGCCCGCGTAAGGTTTGACGATGAGTATGCCTTTGCTGATGAAAAGACCGAGGTTGGCGTTGTAGGCGTCTATTTCATCGTGACCTATTGTCTGCGAATATGCCGCTCTGAGTGAGATGGCGGGGGTTGCCATTGTGCCTTCCAGTATGGCGTATTTTATTGAAACGCCTGCTACAGTGAGGTCGGAGTTGGCGGACTGACCTATCATGGCGCCTATGTCAATCTTGCCGGGGAGCCCCTTCTGAGCGTGAACTCTGTACATAACGAGAGCTTCCTGCGAATCGCCGTCCTCTGCCGCGTGATCCCATATTCCGGTGTCGATTATATTGAATGACGCTTCGGCGGCTATGTCAAAGCCGAGTATGCCAAGCGGGTCAGCGGGGCTGTTGGGGTCAAAGGATATGACCGAGCCGAGCTCTTTCGCGAAGGTTTTGAAATCGCTCTGAGTCATGCCGGAGCGGAGTTTTATGTCGTCTGCGAACGCCGTAGCGGAAAAGCAGATGACGAATGCAAGTACGAGAAGCTTCTTCATGGTTTATCTCCTTTTAAGGTCAGGGTAGCCGAAGTCCTTGAAAAAGTTTTCCTTCGTGCGGTTGAAGTAACCGAACCTGACATTCTTATTTTTACGCTTGATTAATTTTAACATGTTTTTAAGTCCGAGGATTTCCTCTGTTTTAAACTTCATTTTTGAGAAGAGAAAATCGGGATCAATATTGAGGTTGCGAAGCTGAATGAGATCAATGTTGTAGGCTCCGAGGAAATCAAGGAGCGTGTTCAGCTCACCCTCACGGTCATTCACGCCGGGGATGGTGAGAAGATTCAGGGAAACGTAGGCTTTATATTTATTTGCCAGCTCTATGCTTTTCAGAACATCTCCGAAATCGTAATCCACCGGTGAATAGTACATTTCGTATGTTGTGTGGTTGGCGGAGTTCATACTGACTCTTATGCTGTCCACTCCGGCGTCCAGAAGGAGCTTGAGCTTTTCCGGGCTGGAGCAGTTGGAGTTAAAGTTAATTGTCATATTCGGCGCCTTCTTCTTAATGACGGAAACAGCCTTGGCAATGGTTTCAGCCTCTGTTATCGGGTCTCCTTCGCAGCCCTGACCGAAGCTGATTATCGGCTCCTCAGCGGTTTCATAGTGGTTCAGCGCTACTTCTATTATTTCCTTGGGAGAAGGAACGAAATTTATTCGGGACTGAGGTGAGGGGCAGCATTCGGCAGGCTGTTTGGATATGCAGCCGAGACACCTGCTGTTGCACGAGGGAGCGGTGGGGATGGGGCATTCCCATCTGCCCATGAAAACGTTTTTCGCCGCCGTGCAGTGGTATTCCAGCGCGCATTTGGCAAGCTGCCTGTAGAGCCTGTTTTCGGGGTATTTGCTGAGGTAAGCCTGAACCTTCGGCTTGAAGGCGTCCGTGTAGTCGTAAAGATTGGGATTCCATTTGGAATCATCGTCTATTTTGATAGCCGGAACAACGAATTTGCCGTTCATCCAGCCCACTGCCGTATATGCGTAAAGCGGCAGAATCTCCGTATTAAGCTTTTTATACGCCGGAAGAAACAGGCGCAGGAACCCGGGGGCGAGAAATGCGCTCACAGCCGTTCCGCCCGTGAAGGTTTCCATGTTTGCCGTGTCCTGATTATAGGCTATGGGGTGGGTGTTCGGCATGAAATACAGTCTTGAGGTTTCGGGGAGCTCAATAAGCTCTGTCTCGTAAGGAACAAAGTTATAATTTTCGCTTCTCACAGCCATCTTAAGGCTGGGGTGGTCATATATATTGCCCTGTCTGTCCGCAAACAGCAGACTTGGTATATCGTACATAGTACCTGCCTTGTTTAATAAGCCCGCGCGGATGCCTCATTGACACGCACGGACAGCCCGCCGTCAGTGAGCACGGGAAAACAAATCATATTGTATTTTCGCAATTTTTCAATATATACTTACGGCACCTAATAACAGTTAAGAAAAAAATATAAATCAGGGAGTATGAAATGACAGATATTATTGAGGTTTATGCACGGGAAATCCTTGACTCCAGAGGCAATCCCACGGTCGAGGTAGAGGTGGTTACGAGCGGCGGATTTTTAGGCAGAGCTGCCGTTCCCTCAGGCGCTTCCACAGGCGAGCATGAGGCTGTGGAACTCAGAGACGGCGACAAAAGCAGATACCTCGGCAAGGGTGTTCTGAAAGCCGTTCAGAATGTTAACGAAATTATTTCAGACGAGCTTGAGGGCATAGACGTTCTTGAGCAGAAGCTCATTGACGAAATTCTCATAGACCTTGACGGAACAGACAATAAATCCAAACTCGGCGCAAACGCTATACTCGGTGTCTCGCTTGCGTGCGCGAAGGCCGCTGCGGATGCCTCTTCACTCCCCCTCTATAAATATATAGGCGGAGCGTTCGCACACACTCTTCCCACGCCTATGATGAACATCATCAACGGCGGGCAGCACGCCGACAACAACGTGGATATTCAGGAGTTCATGATCATGCCTGTGGGCGCTGAAACCTTCCGTGACGCTCTCAGGATGGGCACTGAAACCTTCCACGCTCTCAAAAAGGTTCTCCATGAGAAAAAATACAATACCGCCGTCGGTGACGAAGGCGGCTTCGCGCCCGACCTTAAGTCAAACGAGGAAGCAATTGAAGTGATCCTCCGTGCCATAGAAAGCGCAGGCTACAAGCCCGGTGAGGACATATGCCTTGCTCTGGACGCTGCGGCAAGCGAATTCTACAAAAACGGCAAATACTTCATGGCTGCGGAGAAAAATCCTGAGAAATCAGCGGATGACATGGTTGAATACTACTCATACCTCTGCGGCAAATACCCTATAATCTCCATCGAAGACGGTCTTTACGAAAACGACTGGGACGGCTGGAAAAAACTCACGGACGCTCTGGGAAGCAAAATCCAGCTTGTGGGAGATGATCTGTTTGTCACAAACGTTAAGCGTCTTCAGGAAGGCATCAAAAGGGGCGTCGCCAACTCTGTTCTTGTTAAACTGAACCAGATAGGCACTCTGACAGAAACCCTCCATACGATTGAAACAGCCAAAACAGCGGGCTATACAAACATTATCTCTCACCGTTCCGGCGAAACGGAGGATACAACAATAGCCGATCTGGCTGTCGCCACGAATGCCGGTCAGATCAAAACCGGCTCCGCCTCCAGAACCGACCGCATCTGCAAATACAACCAGCTCCTCCGCATCGAGGAAGAACTCGTTGATCAGGGAGTTTATAAAGGACTCGGCTCTTTTTATAATTTGAAAAGAGGTTAGGCGTATTCCACGCCGACATGATGTCGGCGCGCCGTGCGAAGCGAAGGGCGGTTTATCCGCCCGCGAGCGTGTGCGAAAAACCGCAGGATGCAGGTTTTGAGCCATAAAGACGGATCAGGGAGTTTATAAAGGACTCGGCTCTTTTTATAATTTGAAAAGAGGTTAGGCGTATTCCACGCCGACATGATGTCGGCGCGCCGTGCGAAGCGAAGGGCGGTTTATCCGCCCGCGAGCGTGTGCGAAAAACCGCAGGATGCAGGTTTTGAGCCATAAAGACGGATCAGGGAGTTTATAAAGGACTCGGCTCTTTTTATAATTTGAAAAGAGGTTAGGCGTATTCCACGCCGACATGATGTCGGCGCGCCGTGCTTCGCACGCTCGCAATGACAGCAGGTTACGTCACTGCGAGGAGCAAAGCGACGCGGCAGTCTCAGCTTTTTTTTCTTCTGCTATCAGCCGGGGGAGCCTTTTCAAAGCTCCCCCTTTTTATTTTAGACGTTCGCATAAAAAAATACTTTGATTTGACACTATATGTGACAAAATATGTTATTATTAATTTTGACAGATTAGAATCATAATTATTTCCGGATGGTTGCATATGTATAAGAGTATTATTAGACTATTTCTGTTTCTCGTAATTTTTTCATTTTCAGTTAGTGCTCACGCGGCGTATCTCGGCGTTGCGAACGCAGCCAAGATTATTCCCGATTTCTCCGAGTTTGACGGTTCCGGAACAGCATATCATTACAAATTCGGCGTTACCGCGGGCGGCAAGGTTGTTTACTCTGTTGGCTCTCTGGACGATTCATGGAACTTAAGCGGGCTTTATGTCAAAGCTTTCAATCTGGACGGCAGTGCGGCGTGGACATATGACGTCAGCCCGCTTATGGGCGCCAGAGCTTCAAACTACATGGGCTCATACATTCAGACACTTTCCAATGGAAACATAATAGTTTCATGGGACGGTACAGATAACGGCTGCGGAAGCGATTATCAAATGATAATCCTTGATGAAGACGGAGGACTTGTAAAGGGTGTAACCAACATTTCCGAAAGCGCATCAAGTTACAACTGTTACGGAGGTTCAGCGGAGCTTTCCAACGGAAATATACTGTTTTATTGGCAGAGCGCTGGTGATGAATATCATATGAAGATATTTGAAGCTGACGGTGACGTTGCGAAAAGCGCCACCTCCATATCCAACACCGGCACAAGGGACGGTACATGCTCATCAATGTACTCCCACTCCCTCGGAGTGATCGACAGCAAATTCATGTTCGGCTATCACTGCAACGGTGTGGATAATTACTACGGTGTAATATACAATAACGACGGAACCCAGACTACCGTTGGCGGGTACAACCATTATAAAATTTCTTCCGTTGATAAAGGCGGGTCTGCACAGATTTATGTTCAGGGGCTCTCAAATAATACATTTGTAACAATGTTTATGGGGGAACCCGGAGCAGATTATAACTCAAGGGATGAGCGGCGGGCATTTATCAGCGGCACAGGTACAGTTTCCGGTGAAACTATCCTGCGCGTGGTCGGCAACACTTCCATTAAACAGCCCGTAAGCCTGAAAGACGGAGGTTTTGTTCTTGCCGATGTTGACGTGGATTCATATGTAACCTCAGAACTGCTTGATAATAACGCAACAAGCCTTGAAGGACCTGTACGTACCGGAGAGAGCCCCGACAGTTGGGGGGAGTTTTTTCCCGGACCTGTAAGCGGCTTTATCTATGTCAACTATGATGACGCAAGCACGTATGTTTACGGTGTTGCTTAGACCCCCACGCCCTCAATTACCGAAGGTGATTCAGCAAGCGTAACCATGAGCGAGGACGGAAGCCCCACAGCGTTCAGTCTCACGCTTAACGCCACTGACCCGAACAGCGAGACGATAACATGGAGCATCTCCTCCGCCGCTTTACACGGCACGGCATCAGTGAGCGGAACCGGGACATCAAAATCTGTGACATATACACCCACTGCGAACTACTTCGGCAGTGATACTTTCAAGGTTAAAATAACCAACACCAGCGGCGGGACGGATGAAATAACTGTCAATGTCACGATCAATTCCGTTGCTGATACCGTAACCATCACCAGCAACGGCGGCGGTTCGCTCGCGTCTGTCAATGTCAATGAAAACACAACCGCGGTGACCACAGTGACGGTAACTGCGGTTACCGGCGAAACATATACTTACACACTGGACGGGGGAGCTGACAGCGCATTTTTCTCCATCAACTCTTCAACAGGCGTATTGACCTTTAACTCCGCTCCGGACTATGAAACCCCCGCCGACTCCGGCACGGACAATATATATGAAGTCATTGTAAGAGCTTCAAACGGAACAAACTTTGACTCACAAAGCATAACTGTAACGGTTCAGGATCTTGATGATACAGCACCGACATTTACAAGCTCCGCTTCTGTGTCTGCTTCGGAAAATACTACTGAGGCAGTGACCGTAACAGCGACAGACCCTGACAGCGCTTCGGTGACATTCAGCATAACCGGCGGTGCGGATGCTGCTAAATTCAGTATAAACAGCACAACGGGAGAGCTCATTTTTGTAAATGCTCCTGATTATGAACACCCTTCAGACAGTGATACCAACAATATATATGTAGTACAGGTTACCGCCACAGACGGGACAAACCCTGCCGTGCAGATTATATCAGTCACGGTCACGGATGAAATAAACGAGAACGCCCCCGCTTTCACAGGGGGAGCAACCTTCAGCGTTCCTGAAAACCAGACATCTGTGGGGACAACCTCAGCAACTGACGCTGACGGCGATACGCTCGCATTCAGCATAACAGGCGGTGCGGATGCCGCTAAATTCAGCATAGGGGCGGCAACGGGCATCCTTTCGTTCATAGCGGCGCCGGATTATGAAAATCCGACGGATGCAGGCGCTGACAACATCTACAATGTTACAGTCACAGTATCCGACGGAACTTTCACAGCGAACTCTTCTTTTGCGGTCACAGTAACCAATGAGAACGACAATGCTCCGGTATTTTCAAGTTCAGGAACATTCTCTGTTGACGAAGGACTGACAGCGGTTGGAACTATCGCAGCGACAGACGCGGACGGCAGCACGCTTTCATACTCCCTCAGCGCCGGAGCTGATTCGGGCAAATTCACGCTGAACACATTCACCGGCGTTCTTGCTTTCGCATCGGCTCAGGACTATGAGAATCCCCTCGACTCCAACGCCGACAATGTTTACGAACTCACGGTCACAGTGGATGACGGTCCGCACAGCGTGCCCATGAGCATTACTGTGAGCATAAACAATCTTAATGATAATACTCCTGTGTTTACAAGCCTCGCAGCTTTGAGCACTCCTGAAAATCAGACATCGGTAATGACGGTCACTGCTGACGACGCAGACGGCAATACACTGATTTTTACTAAAACAGGCGGCGCCGATGCTGCGAAATTTTCGCTGAACTCGGCTAACGGTGCGCTCGCATTTACTTCAGCGCCTGATTATGAAACGCCTGCGGATGCAGACAGCAATAACATTTACCTTGTTACCGTAAAGGCTTCTGACGGCGTGCATGAGGTTACTCAGAACATAGCAGTCACTGTTACGGATGTGTTTGAGCCTGTATTTGAAATAACGAGCTCAGCTACTGCGTCCGTACCCGAAAAACAGACTGAGGTCATGACCGTAACTGCCGATGATCCTCTCGGCGGCAGCATAGTCTACTCTATAACAGGCGGCGCGGATTCTTCAGCCTTCAGTATTAACTCCTCAAGCGGAGCGCTTGTTTTCAACAGTGCTCCGGATTATGAGGAGCCGTCAGACTCAGACCATAACAACACTTATATTGTGCGTGTGAAAGCCGCAGTGCTTGTAGGCACAGATAACGACGAGCAGGATATAACTGTCACAGTCACCAACGTGAATGAAGCCCCTGTGGCTGAGGATGCCTCAGTGAGCACCGAGGAGAACACTCCGGTTACAGACACTGCGGACGCTGAGGATGTGGACGGCGACAGCCTCTCTTACACCATATCCGCTCAGGCGGGTCACGGCACGGCTTCCGTTAACGCTTCAACAGGTTCGTTTACATATACTCCCGCAAGCGGATACATAGGCGCTGACAGCTTCAAGATAAGGGTTTCGGACGGCGCTCTCACTGATGAGGCAACGATCTCCGTTACCGTTAGTCTGTCCTCAGATAAGACGAGGGACTCAGACGGCGACGGCATTCCCGATTATCTGGAAGGAACTGGAGATTCAGACGGTGACGGCAGGCTCGACTATCTTGATGACGACGCAAATGGCGATGGCAGGAAGGACTACCCTTTCACCGTAACAAGTCAGGGAACAGTGCTGAATTATACTACCGTTCAGCTCAAAACGGGCAAGGCTCTCAGCTTCAATATTCCCGCTGCTGTCACTCCTTCAGTGATCGTCACCAAGGAAGGGGGAACTGCTGCTTATGAAGTAGTGCGCAGCGGCTCTTCCTTTGACCTTAAAATAACCGCGGAAGGAGCCTTCGCAGGCAATTACACAGTGACTGTTACGGATTCTCTCACCGGAGAGGTCTCCGTATTCACCCTGCATGTACCGATGAATATCTTCGTGCAGGAACAGCAGATATATGAAAAAGACTCCACTAAAAAAGTAATCCTTAAGGGCGGTGAAATAAGCTCTGCCGCGGTGTTTACAGTGCTTGACGAAAACGGAGCGGAAGACGCGTCGGGCGAAATCGCCACTGTAACCTCCGGCACTTTCGCTTCTGCGGCGTCAGGCGGCAACACTGCATACGGAACAGTTATGCCTGCTGACGCAGAGGAATTCCTCAACTTCAGCATACTTGCCGAAAGCGATGAGGAGAGCGCGCAGACAGGCTCCATACTCATGGTTCCCTCTGTCATATACGCAGGGACGCTGCGCGATTCTTCTCAGAACCCGCTTTCCGGCGTGAGTGTATTCGCCGAGCACGAAGTGAAGTATGACGGAGTAAGCTACACCGCCACATCAGGATCGGACGGCAGGTTCTCTCTGGAGATACCTTCCAGATTCGATACTGCGCATACCCTGACCTTCACAAAAACAGGCTATGTGTTCACCAAAATGTCCGGCACTGCTCTCACCGGCTACGGACAGAGTGTCACCATGCAGGCGACAACGAAAAGCATAACGGCTAGAGTGAGCGGTCTGCTTCAGGGAGATTCAGCGAATGTTATTCTCTGGGTCAAAACCGGCGGAGTGCAAAAGAAACATGCCTCAGTTACCCTAACAGCAGGTGCGGGCGGTACGGCGGAGAATGTCTTCTGGCTTGAATCCGGCTCTGATTTCTCATTCATCACATGCGAATCAGCCGGATATTTGACGGGAACCAAAAGCATAGGCGCAACTGATACAGAAGTCAGCGTGGCTATGACACCGAAAATCAATACGGACATCAGAGCATCAGCCGCATCAGCCGACAACGTGACTGTAATAACCTTTTCGGGCAGAAGCTTCAACGGTCTGACACTCATAGTGAAGTCGGACAACGGAACACTTATCGATACTGAATCCATGCTCGGAACAGAGTATGACTATCAGTACGGCGGAAGCAGAAACATTGTTCTCAACGTTTCCGACAGAGGCAGAGTGCTCTATACATACACCTACCTTGTGAACAACAAGGCAGAGGATAACGATGTGACCCCTGTTTATCTCAATGAAGAGATTAATATTGAGGGCGGAAGTCAGGTTTCAAACAACGTGGGTGACGCCGAAGACGGTGACGGAGTGACTGCGGATGAAAAAATCCTTGTCATCATCCCGCCTGCGGGTCTGAATGTTGATAAAATCATGGCTGACACTGAAAGCGTTTGCGGCAACACCGACTCGCTCACCGCAAATCTTGAGGTTCAGCAGCTGTACAGCGGTGAGGATACTCTTCAGGGTTCGTACGCGAGTCTGTATGATGTGTCTCTCTATGTATACGGATGCGAAGACCTTAAGTTTGAAACCAATGGCGAGGACAACATCCTTGAGCGCATTGAGATTACTGTTCCGTTTAACACAGCTATCGTTAAACCCGGTGATATTGAAAGCGGAGAGTACAAAATTTTCAGTGCGGAATCCTATGAAGATTTCGTGGCTGGAAACTTAACGGCTGTTCCGCTGGATAATATAATTGAAATTGACTACATAACAGGCACAGCCACATTCTGGGTTGACCACCTTACGAGCTTCGGCATAGTCAGTAAGGAAACCCTGCCGGATAACGGCGGCGGAAACAGCGGAGGCGGCGGCGGTCACGGCGGATGCTCAGCGGGTTCGGGGGATCCTGTGATCAGTCTCATATTCCTCACTGCTGCGCTTGTTCTCTTTATCAGAAGGAGAAAAGTCTAAAACCGACAAAGAGTAAAAAAACAGAATAATATCAGAAGCGCCGTACCTTTTCAGGGTGCGGCGCTTTTTTTATTGAGCTGGTCTTTTCAGGCTGCCCTTTTTTTATTTAACAAAATGGATTATGTTATGTCAGAAGTAAAAACAACGGGGAGCACAAAATGAGTCTTGAAAAGAAATTAGCCAAACTTATATGCGAATACAGCCTTGCCTTGAGAAAGGGAGATATTCTCCTGATCCGTGCGGAAACAGTCAGTGAGCCGCTTATAAAAGAGATCTATGCCAAAACCCTTGAGATTGGCGCTTATCCGGTTCTGCGTCTGGCGTTCTCCGGTCAGCAGTCGGTGTTTTACAAGCATGCGGGGAAGGATCAGCTTGAGTTTATCCCGCACAGCGTATGGGCGGATACTCACAATGTAACAGCTTCGGTATACATAGATGCCACAGACAACACCAAGCAGCTCACAGGGGCTGATAAATCCAAGATAGCGACATACGCCAAGTCATACGCAAAGGTGCGTGAAGTCCTCATGGACAGGGAGCAGAAGGGGGAGTTCCGCTGGTCGCTCTGCCCCTATCCCACAGCCGCAATGGCGCAGGATGCGGAAATGTCGCTTGATGAATACACTGAGTTTGTGTTCCGCGCGTGCAGGCTTCATGAGGATGATCCTGTTGCCGCATGGAGAGCGGTTGACGAATACCAGCAGAAAATTACGGGTCTCCTGAACGGAACAAAGGAGCTCCGCATTGTCGGCAATAAGACCGACATAACCTTCAACGTGGACGGGCGCAAGTGGATCAATTGCAACGGACACCACAATATGCCTGACGGAGAGGTCTTTACAAGCCCTGTGGAGGACGGAGTTAACGGAACTATATACTTCGATGTGCCCACATCTTACATGGGCGTGGAAGCGGGCGGAATAACTCTTAAAATTGAGAAAGGCAGAATCATGGAAGCCCACGCTGAAAAGGGCGATGACTTTCTCCAGTCCGTGCTTGAGACAGACGAAGGCTCACGCTTCATAGGCGAAATAGCCTTCGGGCTTAACGAATCCATTACCAAACCTACGAAAAATATTCTGTTTGATGAAAAAATCGGACGTACAATCCATATGGCAGTGGGCGCCTCTTACCCCGAAGCGGGCGGCAAAAATAAATCCGGCATCCACTGGGACATGATAAAAGCCATGGAAGACGGCAAAGCTTATCTGGACGGAAGGCTTGTTTTTGAAAACGGCAGATTCAGCGGTATGTAAGCTATGAGCTATATATTCTCGTTCCACAGCCCCGTTGAGGCGTTTTTCGGCTTCGACAGCATAGAAAAAATCAAAGAACTGATGGCGCCCTACAAAACAATAGGCATAGTCTCCGGTCGCACATCTCTTGAAGCTACAGGCATGAAGGCGTTTCTGGAAGCTGAGCTTGCGGACAGGTCGCTCCATTTCTTCTCGGAAGTTGAGGAAAACCCGTCCATAAACACAATCATCCGCGGCGGAGCTTTCATGCGCAGCGCAAGGTGTGAGGCTGTGATAGCCGTGGGCGGAGGGAGTCCGCTGGATGCTGCGAAATCAATAGCCGTGTTTGCGACAAACAACGACAGCTTCTATGAGCTTCTGGCGAAAAAGGATATGCCCAATAAGCCTTTGCCGGTTCTCGCAGTGCCCACCACATGCGGTACCGGAAGCGAAATGAACGCTTATTCGATCATTACGGACGCAGAAAAGACAGATAAAATAAATTTCAGCAAGCCCTGCATGTTCCCCAAGTGGGCGGTGCTTGATCCCGGGCTGCTGAAAACACTGAATGAGCGCACACTGCTTGCGACAGTATTCGACGCTTTTACCCACTCAATGGAGGGGCTAATATCGCTCAGGGCGAACCCTTTCAGCGATATGTGCGCCATGACATCCATGGAGCTTATTCTCGCCACACTTTCCGCCGTGGAAGACCTCAAAGACGAACGCGCCCTTGTTAATTTCATGTACGCCTCATCCCTTGCGGGCACGGTTATTCTGCATACGGGTACCACACTCCTGCACAGTCTCGGCTATTACCTTACAAACAACAAGAAAATTCACCACGGCACTGCAAACGCCATGCTTCTTCCATGCTTTATGGAAATGCTCAGAGAGAAAGGGGTACAGAAGTTCAATGTTATTCCTTCTCTGTTTGAGAAACACAGATTTGATATAAACCTTTGGCTGGAAAGACTTGGAGCGGAACCTCTGAGCAGCGTTCTGACTATGGATGAAAAGCCTGTGATGGCGGCGTACGCTCTGAGCAAGCCGAATATGAAGTCCACCCCCTTCGAGGCGGATGCGGATTACGTGGTGAAAAAGCTGGTTTAGTCCTGCCCTGCGACCTGACTGTAGCGGTACATGATTTTTTTGACATACCGCTGTGTCTCCCCGAAATCAGGCACACGGTTCCCTCTGGAGGAGACAGTGTAAGGTCCCGCGTTGTAAGCGGAGAGAGCCAGTTCAGTATTATTGAACCTTTTAAGCTGAATTGAGAGATATTTTATCCCCGCCTCAAGGTTTGTGTCTATGTCGAAAGGATCCTGCCCGCCCATATCGCCGAAGGTGATGGGCATAAGCTGCATAAGTCCCATGGCGCCTGTTCTGGATATGGCAAATTTATTGTATTCGGATTCCACATCGATCACTATTTTAACAAGGTCCGGATCAATACCGTATTTTTCGGAATAGAGCTCTGCTTTCTTGTTGATGATTTCTTTCGGCGTTTCCCTGAACGCCACGCCGGAAACAAGCACGACATGACGTACTAGGTAGTATACGCTGACCGTTCTTATCTTTATATGAAAAGGATTTAAGAGTGCTTTCGGATTAAATGTGCTCAGGAATGTGCATGTATTTAAAAGAAGAACATAAATGATAAACGCCAGCAGGATTTTTTTATATATTGAGATAAGCTTCATCTGTAATGACTATTTCATAAATATTTCTTGCAGTCAACGCATTCTGCGGTTATTTTTCATTAAACATCCGGAGATGTCCACATGAAAATTATTGATATAATAAATTCAAAACGCACAATATCTTTTGAATTTTTTCCCCCTAAAAAAGAGGAAGCGGAATCCGTCCTTTTTGATACAATTTCTCAGTTAAAAAAATACAGCCCCGACTTTGTCTCCGTTACCTACGGTGCGGGCGGCAGCACCACTGAAAAAACTGTGGAATGGATACGCAGAACCCGTGTGGATTACGGTCTTGAGGTAATGATGCACCTTACGTGCGTTGCGGCGACCTGCGAGGTGATCAAGTCTGTAACCTCGGAGCTTGATTCTATTGGCGTAAAGAATATTCTCGCTCTCAGGGGGGATGTCCCGCTGGAAATGAACACGGATGAGATAAGTAAGGAGTTTGAATACGCATCTGATCTGGTGAATTTTCTGAAAAAGAGCGGAGATTACAGCGTTGGCGTCGCTTGTTACCCCGAAGGGCACGTGCAGACAAAAAATATAGACAAAGAACTGGAACACCTTAAGCTTAAACAGGAACTTGGTGCGGATTTTGCCATTACGCAGTTGTTTTTTGTGAATGACTACTTCTACAGGTTCATTGAAAAGTGCGAAAAGGCGGGCATTACCATTCCGATTATAGCAGGTGTGATGCCTATCACGAATATATCTCAGGTCATCCGCTTCACCCAGATGTGCGGCGTTGAGGTTCCCGTCTCGATCATCAGCGCCATGGAAGGCAGGAGCGAAGAGGACATGTTCTCTCTCGGCGTGGATTATGCTGTGGAGCAGTGTGCGGATCTATGGAAAAACGGCGTCAGGGGTGTTCATTTTTATACTCTGAACCGCTCCGGTGCAACAGAAGAGGTTCTCAAGAGGCTGTTTTAATGGGCATGCCGCATCATACCGAGCCGCTTTACAGACCGCCCAGCGAGGCGGATTCGCTTATATTTCAGATAACAGAAGGTTGCTCATACAATAAATGCGCTTTCTGCGGCATGTACATCGATAAACCATTCCGTATTAAACCGTTGGACGATGTTCTCGTCGAAATAAACGGCATCCCCGAGCCTTACGCAAAGCATGTCCACAGGGTTTTCCTTGCGGACGGTGACGGCGTTATTTACCCGACCGCTGAACTGGCTGTGATTCTGGACGCTCTGACAGCAAAGTTTCCCGCAATACGAAGAATAAGCAGCTACGCCGGTCCTCAGGCGCTTATGAAGAAGAGCGCCGGTGACTGGAAGCTTCTCAGGGAAAAGGGATTGAGGCTGCTGTATTTCGGGCTTGAAAGCGGAAATAATGAGGTGCTCGAATTGATGAACAAAGGGATGAAGGCGGACAAACTTCTTCCGAAGGTTCAACTGGTTAAAGAGCAGGGGATCGATTTTTCGGTCATGGTTATTCTGGGCGGCGGCGGGCGGAAGCTCAGCTGTGCACACATGGAGGACACAACTGCATGGCTCAACGCTGCAAAGCCTAAGTATGTGTCTCTTCTTACGCTTTTCCTCAGACGCAGGCGGGACTATTTCGACAGCATCGAAAAACCGCGTGTCGGAGATCTTACGGATGAGATCAGAAGATTCCTGACGGGGATAAATGAAGGCAGCATGATTTTCCGTTCAAATCACGTTTCAAACTTTGTTCCTCTTGAGGGTGTTCTGCCGAGGGATAAGGAAAAACTTCTGGCAAGAGTTGATGAAGCGGAGAAATTTCTGCATTCTCGGGGTATGCTGGATAAGTACCCCGACTTTTATGAGGAATTTTAAATGATACTCCTGTTTCCCACTGTGAACGAACTGTACGGCTCGCTGGGCAAAATCACTCTCAACGAATGGAAATACGGCATTCTCAACGGCGAGTGGAAGGGTATGCGGGTATTCATTACCGGAGTCACGAAAACCAACGCCGCTTTTTCATCTGCGCTTATTTTTTCCGAAATCCGTCCTGAGCAGGCGCTTCTCGCAGGAATATGCGGTGCTTACAGGCAAAGCGGGCTTAAAACCGGTGATATTGTCAGTGTGGTTAAAGACTGGTTTGTGGATGAAGCGCTCTTTTTCGGGTCTGATATAAGGCTTTTAGGGGAAGAGGGTTTCCCTGTATGCGAAAATAATTTCACTATATTTGAAAAAATACCCTCTCTCAATGAGGCAGTGTCTAATACTGTATCCCTCCTCAGTTCGTGTGATAACCTCGCAAATCTTTATTATAATAAGACCGGTGCCTCTGTTGAGAATATGGAGGGCGCATCCGTCGGACTCTCGGCTGCTCGTTTCAATGTCAGGACAATGCAGGTCAGAAGCATTTCAAACTACTGCGGTGAAAGAACAAAGCAGGAATGGGATCTTAAACCCGCTCTCAGGTCTTTAGGAACCCTTTTTCAAAGTATATTCTAAAACAGTTTTCAAGCTCTAAAAACCTGATAAACAATAACTCTCGTGCTATTCTGTGAAACTCTCAAATCATTTCTGATTATGGAAAATCTCGCTGCTTTCATGTGTTAAAAACCATAATAACAGTTTAACTGATCCTGGTTCATAATATCGTTATGAATATTTGTGTTCTATAAACAACTGATAAATAAACAAACAAAAAGTGTTTGATTATATTATGAAAACTTATATTGACAGTTGACACGGATTATAAATTATGTTTTTATATTTGAGCCATATAAGAAAAAAATGGGGGACTTTCATGAAAGAGAAAATCAAAAAGTTCCAGGAGCTTAACAGTATTGCAGAACTGGGAGGCGGTCTGGACAGGATCAAGAAACAGCACGAGCAGGGTAAGCTCAGCGCCCGCGAAAGAATCGACAAACTCCTTGATAAAGGAACTTTCGTTGAGCTTGATAAGTTCGTGGTTCACAGATGCACCAACTTCGGCATGGAAAAGAGCAAAGTCTTCGGCGACGGTGTTGTTACAGGCTACGGAAAAATCAACGGAAGAACTGTCTTTGTTTTCTCTCAGGATTTTACTGTTCTCGGCGGTTCTCTTTCCGAAATGTTCGCCAAAAAAATCTGCAAAATTATGGACAAGGCAATTGAGCTCGGCTGCCCTGTCATAGGTCTTAACGATTCCGGCGGCGCGAGGATTCACGAAGGCGTTATGTCTCTTGCGGGCTATGCCGACATTTTCCTCAGAAACACTCTCTCCTCAGGCGTTGTTCCCCAGATAAGCGCTATCATGGGACCCTGCGCGGGCGGTGCTGTGTATTCACCCGCGCTTACGGACTTCACCTTCATGGTTAAGGATACCAGCTACATGTTCATCACCGGTCCCGAGGTTGTTAAAACAGTGACCAGCGAGGATGTGACCAAGGAGCAGCTTGGCGGGGCTATGACCCACAACTCCAAAAGCGGTGTTGCCCACTTCGCCACGGAAAACGATGAGGACTGCCTTCTCAGAATCAGAGAACTCTTCAGCTTCATCCCCTCCAACAACATGGAGGAAGCGCCCATAGTTCCCACTAAAGACGACCCCAACAGACCTGAAATGTCTATTCATGACATAATTCCGGTTGATGCCAACAAACCCTACGACATGCACGATCTTATACATAAAATAGTTGATGACGGTAACTTCTTTGAGATACAGGAGCATTTCGCGAAAAACATCATCATAGGCTTCTGCCGTCTCAACGGCAGAACTGTGGGCATAGTAGCCAACCAGCCGGCAATTATGGCGGGTGCTCTTGATATTGACTCATCGGTTAAAGCAGCCAGATTTGTCCGCTTCTGCGATGCGTTTAACATTCCGCTCCTTACCCTTGTGGATGTTCCCGGCTTTATGCCCGGCGTTGCGCAGGAATACGGCGGCATAATCCGCCACGGCGCGAAGCTTCTCTATGCTTACTGCGAATCCACAGTGCCCAAGGTCACGGTGATTACCAGAAAGGCATACGGCGGAGCCTATGATGTTCTCAGCTCCAAGCATGTGAGAGGCGACATTAACTACGCCTTCCCCACGGCGGAGATAGCTGTTATGGGACCGGACGGCGCGGCGCAGATCCTTTATAAAAAAGAGATCACAAGCGCGAGTGATCCCGCGGCTCTTCAGAAGCAGAAGGTTGACGAATACAGGGAAACCTTCGCCAATCCTTACAGAGCTGCTGAATTGGGCTTCATAGACGAAATAATCCTGCCCGAATTAACCAGACCGAAAATAATTCAGGCTTTTGAGCTTCTTGCGAACAAAAGGCAGTCCAACCCGCCCAAGAAGCACGACAACCTGCCGCTTTAAGAGGAGGACAAAATGCCTGATATTAAAAAAATACTTGTCGCCAACAGAGGCGAAATAGCTATAAGGGTTTTCAGAACCTGCCGCAGGCTGGGCATCAAAACCGTTGCCATCTACACCCATGCGGACAGAACGGCTCCCCATGTCAGATACGCTGACGAGGCTTACTGCATCTCCGAAGCGGATAACGACACAAGCTACCTGAAAGCTGACAAAATAATAGAAATCGCTAAGAAAGCAGGGGCCGCTATCCATCCGGGATACGGCTTCTACTCCGAAAACCCGACGTTTGTACAGCGTCTTGAGGAAGAGGGCGTTGTGTTTATCGGTCCCTCCGCGGAGCATATCAAGCTCATGGGCTCCAAAACCGGCGCCAGAAACGCAATGGTTGAGGCGGGCGTACCTGTTGTTCCCGGAACAAAGAACGCAATCCGTGACATTGAGGAAGCGAAAAAAACCGCAAGGGAAGTAGGTTACCCGATCATGCTGAAAGCCGTCCACGGCGGCGGCGGAAAGGGCATGAGGCTTGTTCAGGGAGAAGAGGATTTTGAATCCTCATTCCGCATGGCTTCCTCTGAGGCGGAAAACGCTTTCGGCAACGGAGACATGTACATCGAAAAATTCATCATAGGTCCCCACCATGTGGAGATACAGATTCTTGGCGACAAGCACGGCAACGCGCTTCACCTCTTTGAGCGTGAATGCTCCATCCAGCGCCGCCACCAGAAGGTTATTGAGGAGGCTCCCTCACCCTTTATCAATGATGAAACAAGGGCTAAGATGTATGATGTCGCGGTGAAAGCTGTTAAAGCGATAGGTTACTACAGCGCCGGAACCTTAGAGTTTATCGTGGGAGAGAATCAGGATTTCTACTTCCTTGAGATGAACACAAGGCTTCAGGTTGAGCACCCGATTTCCGAACTCATAACCGGTGTAGACATAGTAACCGAGATGATCAAGGTCGCGGAAGGCAAACCCCTCACCTACAAACAGGAAGAGATCGTGAGAACCGGACACGCCATCGAGTGCAGGATTTACGCAGAGGACCCCAGCAACAACTTTGCTCCCTCACCGGGACTTATAACCGTGTACGAAACTCCGGGCGGTCCCAATGTCAGGGTTGAGAGCGGCGCTTTTGCTGGCTATGAGGTTCCCCTGTACTATGACCCGATGATAGCGAAGGTCTGCTCTGTGGGCAAAACCAGAGAGAGCGCCATAATCGCCATGAAAAGGATTCTTACCGAGTACAAGGTATGCGGCATAAAAACATCCATCCCTTTCCACCAGAGGGTTCTGAAGAACGAAACCTTCCTTGCGGGCAACTATGACACAAGCTTCATAGACACCAAGTTCGACATGGAAGACCTTCAGCGCAAAGAGGGAAAGGATCCCTCCGTGGCGCTCATCGCGGCGGCTATTAAGCAGCTATTGAGCGAAAAAATCTCGGCACAGCGCTCAGTCACCAGAAGGGACGTGGGCGAAAGCAACTGGAAGCGTTTCGGCAGGCTGACAAGCCTCGGAAACAGGCTCGGATAAGGGGTGGATAATGATAACCAAAAGACAGTACTTCGCGACGGTTGATAAGGGCGAACAGGAATACACCATTGATATTGTTGAGGAAACCTCAAACGTGTTCACCGTCAGCATAGACGGAAAAGAAAGCACGGTTGATTTCGCGCGGATGGGTGACAACCTGTATTCGATCATTATTGACGGACGCTCTTATGATATTGATGTAACAGAAAAAGGGGATAATTTCTCCGTGCTCATGGGAGGCGACCACTTCGATGTGGAGGTTCTGGATGAGATGAAGCGTCTAATGAAGCTCCGCACATCCGCAGGGCTTGAGGGGCGTCAGGTCATTGAGGCGCAGATGCCCGGCATGATCTGGAAGGTTCTTGTGGAGCCTGAGCAGGAGGTCAAGGCGGGTCAGCCGCTTATGATCCTCGTTGCCATGAAGATGGAAAACGAGATCAAGGCGCCGAAGGACGGAGTGGTTCAGGAGCTTTTTGTTAAGCCTGATCAGACAGTCGCTGCCGGAGATAAGCTGGCGGTTGTGGAATAGACGGAGTTTTAAAATTGAACTTGTAATGATATAGTTGAAGGGAGAGTCGGTGACGGTTCTCCCATCGCTTTTTAAACGGAGAAAACAACATGGCAGGTTTTGATAAAAAGACCGTGCAGGACTGGGAAAAGCTCGCCGCGAAGGAGATTAAGAAGGAAGATGTTTCATCCCTCATGTGGGATACTTCGGAAGGCATAAGAGTAAAACCGCTGTACACGCTTGAAGACCTTGAGAAACTAGAAAATATAAATACAATCCCCGGATTTGCGCCCTTTATGCGCGGTCCCAAGGCGACAATGTATGCGGGGCGTCCGTGGACTGTGCGTCAGTATGCGGGCTTCTCCACAGCGGAGGAGTCAAACGCTTTCTACCGCCGCAATCTCGCGGCAGGTCAGCAGGGACTTTCCGTTGCGTTCGATCTCGCCACTCACAGAGGCTACGACTCAGACCATCCCAGAGTGGTGGGCGATGTGGGCAAGGCGGGGGTCGCAATCGACTCTATCCTTGACATGGAGATTCTGTTCAAGGACATTCCCCTTGCGGATGTTTCCGTGTCAATGACTATGAACGGCGCGGTTCTGCCCATTATGGCGCTTTACATCATCGCCGCTGAGGAGCAGGGAGTCACTCAGGACAAGCTTTCAGGCACAATCCAGAACGACATACTGAAAGAGTTCATGGTGCGAAACACATACATCTATCCCCCTGAGCCCTCCATGAACATTATTTCGGACATCATAGAATATACCAGCAAATACATGCCGAAGTTCAACTCTATATCCATCAGCGGCTATCACATTCAGGAGGCGGGAGCGAACAATGTTCAGGAACTCGCCTTCACTCTCGCTGACGGCGTTGAGTATGTGAAAGCAGCCATTGCAAAAGGACTTGAGGTCGATCAGTTTGCGCCGAGACTTTCGTTCTTCTTCGCAATAGGCATGAACTTCTTCATGGAGATCTCCAAGCTCCGCGCGGCAAGATTCCTCTGGGCGGAGCTTATGAGTCAGTTCAACCCGAAAAACGTTCTCTCCTCCGCACTCCGCACCCACTGCCAGACCTCCGGCTGGAGCCTCACCGAACAGGATCCCTACAACAACGTCATCAGAACCACAATAGAGGCGATGGCTGCGGTTCTGGGCGGAACACAGTCACTGCATACCAACGCTCTGGACGAGGCTATAGCTCTTCCCACCGACCACTCGGCACGCATAGCCAGAAACACGCAGCTTGTAATTCAGGAAGAGACAGGCATATGCAATGTTGTTGACCCTCTGGGCGGTTCATATTATGTTGAGTCGTTGACGGCATCGCTCATAAGCGAGGCGCGCAAGCTCATAAAAGAGATAGACGCACTCGGCGGTATGACAAAAGCAATCGAATCCGGCATGCCGAAGCTTAAGATCGAGGAATCCTCAGCGAGAAAGCAGGCGAAAATCGATATAGGCGAGGATGTTATCGTCGGGGTGAATAAGTACAGGCTCGCCAAGGAAAACCCCATAGACGTGCTTGACATCGACAACACTGCGGTTCGCGAGGCGCAGATAAAACGCCTTCAAAGGCTCCGTGCGGAGCGCAATGAGGCGGAATGCCGCGCAGCCCTTGAAGAGATAACAAGAGTCGCCGAGACAGGGCAGGGCAACCTCCTTGAAGCGTGTGTGAATGCCGCGAGAAAGCGTGCCTCAGTCGGTGAAATGTCTGACGCTATGGAAAAGGTTTTCGGCAGGCACAAGGCGGAAATTAAGCTTGTATCCGGAGTGTACGGAAAAGTGTTTGAGGACAGTGAAGATTTTGCTCAAATTAAGAAAGAAATAGATTCCTTCAGCGAAGAGGAGGGGCGCAGACCCAGAATCCTCATCGCTAAAATGGGGCAGGACGGACACGACAGAGGCGCTAAGGTTGTGGCTACGGCTTTTGCTGATGCCGGTTTCGATGTGGATGTGGGACCTCTGTTCCAGACTCCTGCCGAAACTGCTAAAATGGCAGTGGAGAACGATGTTCACGCCATAGGCGTATCGAGTCTCGCGGCAGGTCATAAAACCCTTGTGCCTCATCTGGCAGAAGAGCTGCGCAAGCTCGGAGCTGATGATGTTGTCATTGTCTGCGGAGGGGTTATCCCCCGTCAGGATTATGACGCGCTGTACGCCGCCGGAGCAGCCTGCATTTTCGGTCCCGGTACTCCCATAACAAAATCAGCCAGAGAAACTCTGGAAGCCATAAGGAAAAAGAAAATCTCATAATGGATTTGGACTTACTCACGCAGGAGATACTAAAAGGCAGCGTCAGGGCTATCGGAAAAGGGATAACCCTGATAGAAAGCCGCAGACCTGAGCATGCGGAACAGGCGGCTAAGCTTCTGGACAGGCTTCTGCCTCACTCCGGCAGGTCGCTCAGAGTAGGCATCACAGGCGTTCCGGGCGTGGGCAAAAGCACATTCATCGAATCTTTCGGCAGGCATCTCACCTCTTTGGGGCACAAAGTGGCGGTGCTTGCCGTTGACCCATCCTCTCAGATAACAGGCGGAAGCATCCTCGGCGATAAAACACGCATGGAGGAACTTTCCCGTGATCCCAACGCATTCATACGTCCCTCCCCCGCCGGAGACACCCTAGGCGGCGTCGCCAGACGCACAAGGGAGACAATGCTCCTCTGCGAAGCGGCAGGGTATGATGTAGCCATAGTGGAAACCGTCGGCGTCGGGCAGTCGGAAACGGCCGTGGCATCCATGGTGGATTTCTTCATGCTGCTACAGCTCGCAACAGCGGGTGATGAGCTTCAGGGGATCAAAAAAGGTGTCATGGAGCTTGCGGACGCTGTAGTCATAAACAAGGCGGACATAGACCGCAGCAAGACAGATCTCGCCAAATCGCAATACATCACAGCCCTGCATATCCTCCGCCCCAGAAGCCGCAACTGGTCAGTCCCTGTGCTCACTGTGAGTGCTCTGAAAAATGAGGGGATGGAAGAAGTCCGCACAATGCTGATGAACTTCCGTGAGGCTATGGAAAAATCCGGTGAATTTGAGGATAAACGCCGCAGCCAGTCAGTGGACTGGATGTGGAGCCTGCTGATGGATGACCTTAAGTCACTGTTTCTCAATAATAAAAACGTAAAAGGCATCTTTCCGCAGGTGCAGGAGGCAGTTTCAAAAGGGATAACCACTCCCTCTGCTGCCTCAAAACGTCTTCTGGACGCTTTCAGGAAATATTAGTTTTTTGTTTTTTCATCTTAAGCGGGATAATTTTTAGGCAAAAGTTCCCTCGAATTCCCTTAAAACCCTAATCACTGAGCGGCGGTCATATCTTTTTTTTGTATTAGTCTTCAAAATATGCTATATTATTAATTATTTCAGTTCAGAGAGGCACTGGCAATGGCAGATTTACCCGTTACTCCGGCGATACGTGTTTTGAGAGCGGCTAAGGTTCCCTTTGAGGGGCACTTATACAAATATGTGGAGAAGGGCGGCACGGCGCAGTCCGCAAAAGAACTTGGCGTTGAAGAGCATATCGTGGTGAAAACCATTATTGTCGAAGATGAAAATAAAAAACCGATGATTGTCCTTATGCACGGGGACAGGGAGATTTCCCTGAAAAATCTTGCCAGATTCATCGGAGCAAAGACCCTGCATCCCTGCGATCCGAACACGGCTAACAAGCACACAGGCTACATGGTCGGCGGAACATCCCCTTTCGGCACAAAGAAGCAAATGCCCGTTTATGCAGAGGAGACTATTTTTGAACTCAGTAAGATACTGATAAACGGGGGGAAAAGAGGGTTTCTGGTAATTCTGGATCCGAAGGATATGGAAAGAGTGCTTAAGCCTGTTAAGGTGAACGTCGGGATTGAGTAGATGAGAATCAGACGCTAACCCCGACATCATCCGATAGCCGGGGTTTATATCATCTGAAACTTAACCCATTGCGTTAAGACGGACAGCGAGCCTTGATACTCTTCTGGAAGCCTGATTCTTGTGAATCACGCCTTTAGTGGAGATTTTTCTTATTGTGACTTCGGCGTTTTTAAAAGCTTCTGCTGCCACTGCTTTATCTCCGCTTGATACAGCCGCGAGAAATTTTTTGATGACAGTTCTCATTTTAGATTTATTCGCTTTGTTCGCAAGAGCCTTTTTACTGTCCTGTCTGATTCTTTTGTTAGCACAAAGTGTGTGGGCCACTTTTCACCTCTAGTATTTTTGTAAGAGGTGATGTATATCAAAAGAAACCTCCTTAGTCAAGGGGTTTGAGTGTATTTGTGGCTGTATTTTTAAAATTTCCGCATTATGGGGTGTCTTCTTATGAAAAAACTTATCTGTCTTATTTATGTATGTGCTTTTTTAGCTGCCTGCGGTGCAAAGGAGCCGAAGGTTGAAACGGGGCAGGCGATACTCGCCGGATTTTCCTCCGCCGGAGAAACTGAGAACTCCAAACGGCTCGGAGAGCTTACTGCCCAGCTTCATGAGGTAAAACAGGATATAGAGATAATCAACCGCAGAAACATGGCGATTGAGGAAAAATACAAACAGATTATAGAGCTTTTCGTGGCTTACAGGGAAACCTTGACCGCTATTAATTCAAAAGTGGACAATTTTACTCTCACAAAGAATTTGGCTTATTCAAATAAAGGTGTATCATTGTATGGGAACCGTAATTTAACCGGCGAACCGGTGAAGATAATTTCACCCGATTCAATGGTGGAAATTCTGGAAGGCGAGGCAGGGACTGCGGGTGTTGCGGCTGTGCGTTCGGCTGACGTTTACGGATATGCCGACGGAAGGTCGTTTACCAAGCTTCTCAAATAGCCTCATACGGTTACCCAGTCTTCTTCCCTTGAGAAGAACGGAGGTATTAATGAAGAGGTCAGCGCTTTATCTGTTGTCTCTCCTTATGCTCGTGTCCATCAGCGCATGGGCAGCGGCAGGGGGAGACACTGCGGAAAGAACCGCAAAAACGTGCGCGGGTTGTCACGGAACCTACGGTGCTTCACCCGGCACATTCATCCCCACTATCGGCGGTCAGAACGCCGAATATCTTAAGAAAGTTCTCATTGAGCTGAAAGCGAAAAAACGCTCCCACAGTGTTGAGATGTCTCTCATGGCATCCGGCTACACCGAGGAACAGATTATCGCTGTATCCGAATGGTACGCCGAGAAAAAATGGGTCGATTCCAAGGTTAAGGTAAAGGAATACAATATGAGCGCGACTGTTAAGCTCATTGAGGATTATTCCTGCTTCGGCTGTCACGTTAACAACGGAAAGGGCGAGGGCGAAACACCCGCAATAACCGGACAGGCGCCCGGATACCTGAAAAATGTGCTGATGAAGTATAAGGCGGGGCTGATCCCTTCGGATGAAATGGTTTTTCTCAAAGATATTAGCGAAGTTGAGATAGACGCCATGGTGTCTTATCTCACAGAACTGGGGAGGAACAGATGAGCGGCATATCCAGACGAAACTTTGTTAAGGCTTCCGCCGCTGTCATAGCCTCGGCGGGTATTTCCGGCTGTGCGGGAAGCCTGAATCTTAATTTTAATAAGCAGCAGGAGCAGGTTATTCTGCCAAAATCCGGCAAAAGAGTAGTCGTTCTCGGCGGCGGCTGGGGAGGGACCACGGCTGCGAAATATGTTAAGCTCGGCGATCCTTCCATTGAGGTTGTGCTTGTGGAGAGGCTGGATAATTTTGTCTCATGCCCGATGAGCAACCTTGTTTTATCCGGAATGAAATCCCTTCAGGAAATCACTTTTACATACGATGCTCTGGTGAAAAACTACGGCATCAAAATTATAAAGACAGAAGCTGCGGGGCTTGATGCCGCTGCGAAGCAGCTTATCACCGCGGCAGGGCGCATTGAGTATGACAAGCTCATAGTCTCCCCGGGCGTAGAGTTTATGTATGATAAGATAGAAGGCTGGTCAAAGGACGCTGAGGATGTTTTCCCCCATGCTTACAAGGCCGGCAGGCAGACAACACTCCTCCGTGAGCAGCTTGTAAACCTGAATAACGGCGAGAATGTCCTGCTTACTGTTCCTCTTGCTCCATACAGATGCCCTCCGGGTCCTTATGAAAGAGCGTGCCAGATAGCTTTTTACCTCAAGAACAACAAGAAGGGTTCTAAGCTGATAGTCATTGATGCCAATGAGGATATTGCCTCCAAGGGCAAGCTCTTCCATGCGGCGTGGGATGATTATTATAAGGATGTCATAGAGTATGTGCCTGACACTGCCGTGAAAGGTGTTGATGTAAAAAGCAGAGTTGTGAAAACAACCAACGGTGATTTTAAAGGCGGCGCGGCGAACATTATTCCGGACATGAAGGCGGGCTCTTTTGCTTACAAGGCAGGACTTCTTCCCGAAACCGACCGCTGGGTGAGGGTGCAGGCGTTTACCCTTGAATCTCAGGCGTTGAAAGATGTTTTTGTGCTCGGAGACTCCACCCATGCCGGAACCGTGGGTCCTGTTCCGAAATCAGGCTTTGTCGCCAATTCAATGGGCAAGGTAGCGGCTGCCGCTGTTGTGAATCAGCTTAACGGCAAGGAGCCATTGAAGCCGAACCTTGTTAATACATGCTACAGCATGGTTAATGACAGGGAGGCTATATTCATATCAGGTGTGTACGACTATGACGAAACGACTAAGCTGATAATCAGCAGGGGCGGCGGGCTTTCCCCCGAGCGTTCGGAGCTCTACGCAAAACATGCTGAGGACTGGGCGCTAAGCATCTGGTCGGACATGCTGACGTAATGAAACAGATACAAGCTGAACCGCCGTTTTTCGCGGCTGTTCAGCTTGTTGACAAAGGCAAAAAACTGAGACAGCCGCGTCGCTGACGCTCCCCGCAGTGACGTAACTTATTAGCAATACAGACTTGAGTTAAACATGCTCATCTCAGTGCCAAATACTGAGTTTGTCATCAGTCTGACCGCTGTTTTTCGCGGCGGTTTTCTTTGTTTTGCGGAATCTGATTGGGATTCATTCAAAAAACATAATATTTTGATTATTATATTTTCTTATCTATTGAATTAAATACTTGCCTCTATGTTTTATCATCTGTTTTATTCCCGAATTGTTTTAATGCTAATTGCTTTAGTG